>CAKZPG010000044.1 GCA_937138675.1 uncultured archaeon
GTCAGAGAGGCAGGAAGCCCCACCCTCAGCGAGGCAGTCAAGCCGAGCAGGTGGGGTAGTTCACACATCCGTCGGTATCGCCTCGATCCGCGTGCCCTCGGGACGACCCGGTTGAAGCCGCGGCTGCGGTGGTGCCAGACGACCCATCTCAACGAGTACCGCGACACGATTCGCGGGTGGCCTGCGAGAGGACCTACCCCGCGAACGCGCTCTTTATCACCCGATCGTCGTTACGGAGGAAGACCGTTCGGCCGACGAGGGTGACCCGGATCGGTCCGCCCGGACAGACCGTCCACTCGGCGGTCAGACGCCGTTCGCCGTCAACGAAGACCGTGAGCGTCGTCTCTCCCGGCGGGACCCGGAGACTGATCGGTCGGCTCTCGCCCGGCCCGAGCGTCGCCGTGCGCGCGACACCGGGGTCGTCGTCGCTCTGCAGGGCGACACCGACTGTTGTCTCCGTCTGCTTGCTGTTGCTCATCCGCGTGATCCGGGTGTCGGTGGTGTCACACGCCGCCGCAGGGCCGGTCTCCCCGACGACGAAACGCGGGAACCGCTCTTCGGGGACGTACCACCGGTGCTCTACGGTCCGGCCTGCGGTCGCGACAGTGAGGTCGTAGCCCCCGTCACTCCGCGCCACGGGGACAATAGCCTCCACCCCCGCCGGCAGGTCGTAGGTGTAGTCGATGATCTGGCCCTGGTCGCCCGTAACCTGGAGTGAGACGGGAACAGTTCGGTCGCGGTCGTTCCGGAGTGTCACCGCGCCGGCAACCTCGCGGCCAGGGTCAGTTGGGTTCTCGCGGGGCAGCGCGCGGCTCTCGCCGCGTGCTTGGAGCGGTGGGCAGTCGGGGGCGCAGATGCCGATCTGTCGCGTCTCGACCCCCGCGGGCGTCAGCGAGGCGACCAAGTCCCACTCACCCCACTGCTCGCCGACCACCCAGCCGTGGACGGCGCGTTCGCCCGTTTCGGCCTCGACGATGACGTTGTAGATACCCCGGCGGGAAACGATCCCTTCGATGTCCCACGACCTGCCTCGTTGGATTGTCTTGCTCTCGGTCATCACCGTCTCTCCCTCGTGTTCGACGACCACGGTGGCGTACGTTGGTGTGTCGCGCCGGTTCCGAAGCTCGATACCACGCGGCGAGTCGACGTTTGCGGCGGGGTCGGACGCGGTCAGCGGGAGCGAACTCGTGGGTGTCGTCGTCTGCGAGGGCGTTCCGGTCGCCGGCGTCCGCCCGTCGCCGCCGGTCAGCGCGGAACACCCAGCCAGTGGAGCGAGTGCGGCGAGGAGCGCGCGGCGGTACACGGTAATCACGCGTGGTGCCCGAGCTTCTTGAACCCCGTGTCCGGCTGGAACGACACCGCTTTGCCTGCCCGCTCACAGTGCTGTGTATGAGTACACCGAGCCCTGAAGCAAACGAACGGGGTCGGGGAATGGACACCCACAACGCGGCCATGCGAGAGATCCGCGCCGAGAACGACGCCTCCTACGACCCTCACGAGCCGACGCGAGTCTGGATCGACGAGGACCGCACGCCAGACGGCGTGCGTGACTCACTCACGATTGTCCTCAACACCGGCGGATGTCGGTGGGCCCGCGCCGGTGGGTGTACGATGTGTGGCTACGTCGCCGAGTCGGTCGACGGCGGGACTGTCCCACACGAGGCGCTTTTGGACCAGCTGGACGCCGTTCTCACACACGAACGCGAGTATCACGACGGCACCTGTGATCTCGTGAAGATCTACACCTCGGGGTCGTTCCTCGACGAGCGGGAGGTGCCCGCTCCCGCTCGCAAGGCCATCGCCGAGGCGTTTGCCGACCGGGAACGGATCGTTGTTGAGTCCCTACCGGACTTTGTCGCGACCGAGAAACTCGACGACTTTCTCGATCAGGGGCTGGCGACGGACGTGGCGGTCGGGTTAGAGACCGCGACCGACCGGGTACGCCGGGACTGTGTGAACAAGTATTTCGACTACGCCGACTTTGAAGCCGCCGCCGAGTCGGCCCACGACGCCGGCGCCGGGATCAAGGCTTACCTGCTGATGAAGCCGCCATTTCTCACGGAACGAGAGGCCCTCTCCGACATGGTCTCCTCCATCCGCCGGTGTGCCGACCACGCCCACACCGTCTCGATGAACCCGTGTAACGTCCAGCGCTACACGATGGTCGACGAACTCCACTTCCGTGGGGGCTACCGGCCGCCGTGGCTCTGGTCGGTCGCGGCGGCACTGGAGCGGACCGCCGACGCCGACGCTCTTGTCGTCTCCGACCCCGTCGGCGCGGGCGGGGACCGCGGCGCGCACAACTGCGGGGAGTGTGACGAGCGGGTCGAGACGGCGATAAAGGACTTCGACCTGCGGCAGGACCCGACGGTGTTCTCACAGGTGGAGTGTGACTGTCACACGACGTGGGAGACGGTCCTTGAGGAAGAGACTAGCTTCTGCCAGCCGCTCACCCGGTAAATAGGCAGGTTCGTGCTCTCCCGGCGTGTGGTCCCCAGCGGGTAGCACACACCCACCTCCCGACGGCGCGTGAATTCTTATTCCCGGTCTGCGATGTGAGTCCCTCAGACTCGTGGCTGGCGACGGCCTGCCCGTGCCGGTGAGTGAGTCGCTGCCCGCTCAGGCAAATGCCTGCAGGATCCCGGCACCGTCCGTCGGTCCCAGCTGTGGCAGAGTCGCACGCTCTGGGTGGGGCATCAGCACTGCAACACTCTCCCGATCGCCGATGAGGCCAGCGACGGCGCCACGGGAGCCGTTGGGGTTCGCCGCGCCAACCGCGCCGTCGGCGTCACAGTAGCGAAAGAGAATCCGGTTCTCGCCGACGAGGCGGTCGTAAGTTGCGTCGTCCGCCTCGAAGCGCCCCTCACCGTGAGCGATGGGCAGTTTGAGCACCTGTCCCTCATCGAACGCCTGTGTGAACGGCGTGTCCGCGCGCTCGACTCGAACGTGGGCGCGTTCGCAGTGGAATCGCGCGTCCGCGTTCGTGGTGAACGCGCCAGGGACAAGGCCGGACTCACAGCCCACCTGTGCGCCGTTACAGACACCGAGTACCGGCACACCCCGGTCGGCGGCGGCACGCACCTCCTCCGTCACGGGTGCACGCGCAGCCATCGCGCCGGCGCGGAGGTAGTCACCGTAGGAGAACCCGCCGGGGAGGATGACGCCCGCGACGTCGTCAGGGAGGCCGTCAGCGTGCCAGACACGCTCCGCTTCGATACCGAGGTGATCGAGCGCACGCACCGCGTCGCGGTCGCAGTTCGACCCGCCAAACTGAACGACGGCGACGGTCATCGTGTCGACCCCGCGCTCATCGCTCCGCGACCTCGACGTTGTAGTCGTGGATCGTCGGGTTCGCGAGCAGGCGTTCGGCCATCTCGTTAGCACGCTCGCGGGCCTCCACCCTGTTCTCGGCCGAGAGGTCGACCTCGAAGCGGTCGGCGGAGCGAAGCCCCTCGAGTTCGAACCCGAGTCGCTCCAGCGCGTGGTGCGTGGTGTCGGCCTCGGGGTCGAGCACCCCATTCTTTAGCCGGACCGTCACCGTTGCGGTGTACGTCGTCACAGTCGGCGCTCCATCGCCGCGGAAGAAATCGGTTTCGACGCGGGCGCGTGAGAGTGTGGCTCCGGCCGCCTTCGAACGGAAGGCCCTTGAGCGCCGACTCCCGACCGCCTCCGATGACTATGCAGAGGTCTACGCCGAGATGACACGGGAGTACGCAGAGATCACGGTGATCGGCGAGGACAAGACCGGAATCGTCGCTGGCGTGACGGGGGCGCTGTTCGAACGCGGCGTGAACGTTGAGGATATCGACCAGAACGTTCGCGAGGGAATCTTTCGAATGACACTCCACGCTGATCTCTCGGAGATGGTCTGCCGGCGCGAGACCCTCCGTGAGGCGCTTGCGGATGTAAGCGAGGAGCACGATGTCGAGGTGACGGTTCGGTTCTCCGAAGACCGCGACCGCGACCGGATCGCCGTCCTCGTCACGAAGGAGACCCACTGTCTCGAGAAGCTGTTTGCCGCCCGCGACGACGGGCAGTTGAACGCTGAGATAACCGTTGTCATCGGCAACCACGACGACCTCGAACCGCTCGCGGCCACTCACGACGTCCCGTTCTACGACGTCGGCGACGAGACGGGCGTTCCCGACGAGGACCGCATCCTTGAGCTTCTGGAGGAGTACCGGGCCGACCTCGTCGTGCTCGCGCGCTACATGCGCATCCTCTCACCGGACGTCGTCTTCCGGTACGAGGACCGAATCATCAACATTCATCCCTCACTTCTCCCGGCCTTTCCTGGCGCCGCTGCATACCGGCAGGCCAGGGAGGGCGGCGTTCGGATCGCAGGCGTCACTGCACATTACGTCACCACAGATCTCGACCAGGGGCCGATCATCACCCAGCGGGCATTCAACGTCCCCGACGGCGCGAGCGTCGAGGAGATGCGCATCCGAGGCCAGCCACTCGAGGCGGAAGCGCTTGTTGAGGCTGTCCGCCTCCATCTCGACGACACCGTCACTACACATTGGGGCCGAACGGAACTCCGCGACGCCGCCGACGAGGACGGCTATCAGCTCGGACTCCCGGATGACGTCGGCGATATCCGCCCGGCGGAGCCGCGCAACCGGGATATTTCGGCCACCGGAACATCACCGCCGAACGACGGCGCCGGCTAGAGGCTCGCGGCCACGTCGACGGCCGTCTCGAGTGGTGGCCCGCCGAACCAGGTCTCCTCAGTGTAGGCATCGACACCGGCGGTATAGAGGTCACTCGCGGCCGCTATCACTTCGTCTGGAAGCGGGTCGGGCGAGCGGTCGCAGCGTGCGCGCCAGTCCGTCTCGCCCGCCGCCAGCGCCGCTTTCTTCGCCGCCTTCACTGCCGCCACCCACTCTGACTGGTGTCTGCGGTGGTACTGGCGTAGCAGCTCCTTCGAGATTGGCTGGCCGCGGTAGGTGTAGCGGTTCTCGTCGAACGTCCCGGCTACGTCGGCGACCCGGAGGGCGCCGTCGTCGTACAGCACTTCTATCTTCCCGTCGAGGTGGGTCAGGTTCGCATCCGCGGCCCGGTCGGTCAAGATGTAGTTGACTGCGCCCGCGAGCTGTTCGATCAGGTCGAGGTCGGCCTGCCCCGCTATCTTGCTCGCCTCCTCTCGGTCGAGATAGCGGTCCTGCGCCTCGAACTTCGTCGAGAATTCAACCAGCGGGTCGGGTAGGTCGGCGGTGCCCTCGGGCCACGACTCTCGGTCGAGGCCGGCCTCGCGCGGCGTGTAGCGGTCTCGAAGGCTCGACGTCGGCGGAACTGCGTTGCGAAAGACGACCTCGAGCGGGACAACGTAGCCGTCACCCGCCGCGGCGTGGTAGGCAGCATAGTCGTAGCCTGCCCCGTCGTGCGGGAGTTCCGGCCGCCGAGCGGCGGCGACGGCCATCTCCACCGGTGGCGTGTCTACCTCAACCAGCGACCGGGCCTCGCCGTCCACGACTACCCCGCGGTAGTGGGTCGGCACTTCGTTGAGCTCGAGAAGGGTGAAATTGAACGCGCCCATCGTACAGAGCGCGGCGCCCTTGCTCGGCACCGTGTCGGGCATCTCGCCCCAGTCGAAGACGGAGTACGCGTCAGTGAACCGGAACCGGCCCCGCCCAAGCCCATCTTCCGGCTTCTCGTCGACGATGACTTCCTTGACGCTTGGCATATGAGGTACCCGCGTGCGCCCGATAAGAATCGTGCGGCTTGTGGGCGTGCGGCCGTTCGCCCTACCTCCCCGTATGGTCTCGTGCTGCGACCCGTGCCGGCGCAGCGTCTCCGTCGCCTACCGGCAAGGGGAGCGCCGCGACGTCAACTCGCGCGCCCGTGTCCGTCGCCACCCGCCCAACATTCGTCAGGTTCTCCGCGATCAGCACGTCGGCGCCCAGCAGCGCCGTGTGGACCGGAAACGCCTCAGGGTTGCCCGGATCCGGGTCGTCGGCCAGCGCCGCGGGGTTCTCCGGCGTCGGCGCGTCTAGTCCCAGCCACGACACCTCCGCGTCCGCCACCGCCTCCGCGGCGCCCGGCGTCAGGTACGGGTGGTCCTCGTACCTGCCTGACCCAACGTGTTCGTCCCAGCCAGTGTGGACAAGGAGGGCATCGCCCGGCGCGAGGTCGGCGAGGACAGCCTCCAGCTCGGTCGCCTCGATCGGGTCACGCGCGCCGACCGCTGGCGACCACGCGATCGCCTTCCCGAGAAAACGGTCTGGCGGGTAGATATCGATGCCTGCCCCGTCGGGGAAGCGGTGACGCGGCGCCTCGACGTGGGTGCCGGCGTGGGTAGCGATCACGAGTTCGGAGGCCGCGAGCAAGGGCTCTTCGAGGCTTGCAACTCGTGGGGCGTCGAGAAAGGGGAGCCGCGGCGTGTCTGCGTCGATTCGGTGGGTGAGATCGTGCCACTCCATACCACTCCGCGGAACCTCTGGCCGGGTAGCAGTTTCCCCTGCGTTCGCCGGGGGCGCGGGACTTTTTACTACCGGCGCCCGCGAGCGGGTATGAGTGAGCCGGGTGCGCCGTCGTTCGACTGGGAACACGAGGTCGAGACCGACCAGTCGTTCGAGAATGCACTCTCAAAGGCCCGCGCGGGCGACCGTCTCGACGTCGACGACGCGACGGAACTCCTCGCGACCGGGACCGACCGCGCGGGACTCGACCGCGAGCGGACCGAGGCCGTCTTGCAGGCCGCCGACCAGCGCCGGCGTGAGGTCGTCGGCGACGAGGTGACGTTCATCGCGAACGTCAACAACAACGTCACGACTGCCTGTAACACCGGCTGCCTGTTCTGTAATTTCAAGGACGCCGCCTCGCGATTCGAGGGCGACGACCCCGAGGCCGGGTATACTCGCACGCCCGCGGAGTCCCGCGAGGTTGTCCGTGACGCCGTTCGACGCGGCGTCTACGAGGTTTGCTCGGTCTCCGGTCTCCATCCGGCTCTCGCACTCGACGCGGACCACCGCGAGGCGCTGGCGGGTCGTGAGGGTGTGAACTACCGTCCACCGGAAGTCTACGGCACCGACCCCGGCACCTATATCGAACAGCTTCGAGCGATGGCGGTCGACGGTGTTCACGTCCATTCGATGACGCCCGAGGAGGCCGAACACGCCCTGCGTGGTACAGACCGCACCTACCGCGAGACATACACGCGCCTTCGCGAGGCCGGCCTCGACAGTGCCCCTGGCACCGCTGCCGAGATCCTCGTCGACGAGGTGCGCGAAGCCATCTGCCCGGGCAAGATAGACTCCGCGGAGTGGGTCCAGGCGATGGAGGGCGCCGCAGCCGCAGGTCTCGACCTCACGGCGACGATCATGTACGGCCACGTCGAGAACATCCGTCACCGCGCGCTCCACCTCGATGTCGTGCGAGACCTGCAGGACCGGACGGGCGCTATCACCGAGTTCGTTCCCCTCTCATTTGTTCACCCGAACACGCCGCTGTACGAGCAGGGGTTGGTCGATGGCGGGCCGAGCCCCGCCGAGGACGCCCTGATGATCGCGGTCTCGCGACTTTTCCTCGACAACGTCGACCACCTCCAGTCGTCGTGGGTGAAGTTCGGCGACGAGCGCGCGCTCCAACTGCTCTCCTGTGGCGCCGACGACCTGATGGGCACTATCCTCTCCGAGGAGATAACCACCCGCGCGGGCGGCACGCACGGCGAGTTTCGCTCGTTTGACGACTACGCGCGGATGATCCGGGCGATAGGCCGCGAGCCGGTCGAGCGCTCCACTGACTACCGTCAGCGCCGGCCGCTACCAGAGGACGGCCCGTACGGGCCACGGCTCGGCCCGCGGGCCGACGGGACGCCGATACTCGACGAACCCTCGCTGCCGGCGGACGACTGAGCCGCCTATGATGGTGTTCACCCACGTCGCCGCGGGGCTGGTTATCGCCTCAGTCGTGGCGCTTTCTGCCCCCGGCTTCGCCGTCCCAGCGCTTGTGGGCGCCGTTGTCGGCGGTGTCGCCCCCGACCTCGACCTGTTCGCCGGCACCCACCGTCGGACACTCCACTTTCCCGACCTGTACTGGCTGCCCGCCGTCGGGTTCGGTGCCATAGCCGTCGGTCGGCCCACTCCGGTCGCCGTCGCGGCTGCCGTCGCAGCGCTCACGGCAGCGGTCCACTCCGTCTCGGACTGGTTCGGCGGCGGCACGGAGCTTCGACCGTGGGAGCGTACCTCACCCCACGGCGTCTACGTCCACCTGACCGGCCGGTGGCTTGCGCCGCGACACTGGGTGCGCTACGACGGCGCGCCGGAGGACCTACTGGTCGCGTCGGTCCTCTCGATTCCCGCGCTTGTCGTCTACGACCCACCGGTCTCTACGCTCGTCGTCCTGATGCTCATCGTCGCGGCGAGCTACGTGGCGATCCGCAGGCGACTCCCCGAGCTCAAGGAGCGATCCCGCCCTTAGTCGCCGGCCTGTGCCGCGTCTGCCGTCGGGTCGAGTGGCGCATCTCGGCGCGCGACCGCGCGGAACCGCCGCCCGTGGACGTCACCTGCGTCGAGCGCTACCAGCGCGCGGTCGCCGACCCACCCGTCGTTGACCGCGGGGTCGACCCCTCGGCGGCGGTGACGGGCAGGCAGGAACCGGTCGTAGACAGGCAGGCGCTCGTGGAGAGGGATGCCCGCGTCCGCGGCGAGGGCGACGAGGTCGTCGATGCCCGGCCACGCGTAGCCCGGGTTGACATGATCGACAGTCACGGGCGAGACCCCCCCGAGGTCGTCTATCCCGCAGTCGAGCAGGTCGCGAGCCGGCGAGAGGTTCGGCGGAACCTGGACGGACACCTCCGACGGGAGCGCCGCGCGCGCCATCGCCACCGTCTGGCGCATCGTCGCGAGGTCGGGCCGGGCGAAATCGGACCGCTCGTTCGGCGTGACGTTCTGGACGATAACCTCTTGAATGTGGTTGTACTCGCGATGGAGCGCCGCGATCGCCAGCAGGCTCTCCGCGCGGTCCCGAGCTGTCTCGCCGATGCCAACGAGGATACCCGTTGTGAACGGGACGCCTACCTCGCCCGCGGTCCGGATTGTTGCGAGGCGTTCTGCGGGCTCTTTTTTCCGCCTGCCAGCGTGCGCGTCAACGTCGGCGGTTGTCTCCAGCATCGTCCCCATCGACGCCGAGACGGGCGCGAGTCGGTCGACCGTCTCACGGTCCATATCGCCTGCGTTGACGTGCGGGAGTAGGCCCTCGCTGAGCGCAGCCTCACAGGCCTGACGGAGATAGCCGTAGATCGAGTCGTGGCCGTGGTCGGCAAGCTCTCGGTTGATCCCGGTGTATCGCTCGTCCGGGTCGTCGCCGAGAGTAAACAGTGCCTCCGTACAGCCTGCGTCGGCGCCGCGCTGGACCGTTTCGCGCACCTCCGCAGGGCTCATCAGCGTGGCCTCCCCGGGGACGTCGTAGAACGTGCAGTAGGTACAGGTGTAGCGGCAGGCAGTCGTGAGCGGGAGAAAGACGTTTCGCGAGAACGTGAGACTCTCTGCGCTCGCGACGTCTGCCGGCCCGACCCGTAGCAGTCGCTCGACGGCGTCGTCGTCGACCCTGACCGGATCTCGTCCGGCGACTGCGAACCGCGCCATCGACGGGCGGAAGGGGGCCGGGGGTAAAAACGTCGCGTCCGCTACTCGTCGCGGACAACAGTCGCTCGCCCGTCGGTGATCTCGAGCGCGACTCCGGCGTCCGCGAGCCACCGGCCAGCGCGCGTCTGGTCGCCGTGAACGAGGATCTCCACGAGGTCTGCCGGCTCGTCGATGTCTGTCGCCAGCCGTCGGGTGTCCAGCTCGACCACCCCGGCGCCGACAGCCTGCGCGCCCTCCTGGTGATCGCGGTAGGAGACGCCGTGATAGTCGACCCTGAAGGCACCGTGGCGGGCGACAAAGGCGTTCGTCCCGCCGCCACGGCCCGCCGCGAGGACCACGTCGTCCGCACCGCCAGCGCCGAGCAGTCGCACTACCGTTGCAGGCGTGATGAGGGGGAGGTCGGCGGTCAGAACCGCCACCGGTTCGTCGAAATCGGCGAGAACGGCGTTCACAGCGGGCGTGAGCGGCCGGTCGTCGACATCCACAGTCAGGTCAACGTCGACCCCCGCTAGCGCCGAGTCAATCGGTTCGGTCGCCAGCACGCTGATTTCGTGACTGTGGTCGGCGTTGTCGACCGCAGTAAGAACGTCCCGGAGCATCGCGGCCGCGAAGGCACCCCGTTCGCCTGGGCCAAGAACCGGGGCGAGCCGTGTTTTCGGCTCTGTCGCGTCGTACGGGACGAGGATCACAGAGTCAGGCCAGCTTGTCGTAGCTGTCCTGTTGAGAGCGCCAGTAATACGCGCCGCCGATCAAGATAGCGAGGCCGACGACTGCCGCACCGCCGTACAGCAGGAGGCGACGCTGCTCGGCGCCGGACTGCGCGCTTGTTGCATCGCGCTGGGCGCGGCTCGCGAGTTCGCTGGCGAGCCCGAAGTTTCCGTTCTCGTAGGCGTCGGTTGCGCTCGCGAGCGACTCTCTCGCTTCCGTGGGGTTCGCGCCCGCGGACTCCGCGGAGTCGATTGCCGTACTCGCGTCGTTGAGCGCCGCCCGCGCGTCGTCGCTCGCGGTCGTAAAGTGGTGGCTTCGCCACGTCCCGACGGTGCCCGAGGCCCCACCTTGCTGGCCGCGAATGAGCTCCATCGTCAGGAACTCTTCGCGTGGCTCGTAGCTATACTCCGTCACCGGCGGCACCGTCCCGGTGACCCGGACGATTACCTCGGCGGTGCCGTCGTCGGTCGCCACCTCCGCGCCGGAAAACTCCTGTCCGGTGAACTCCTGCTGATCGGCCCGAGCGCCGGTCTGGTCGTAGTACTCAACGACCCAGGTCACGTTCTCGAGCGCCGTCTGCCCGGAGAGCTGCCAGCGTTTGAGCGTGGGGTTGCGGTACAGCTCTGTTATCGTCACCGATGCGGTCATCTGCTCGCCCACCTGCCCCTCATCGGGAACGGTCGTATCGCCCACGCTCACTGCCGTTGCAGGCGCGGCGAGCGCGAGGGCGAAGATGAGCAGGAGCCCGACAACGAGTTTAGAACAGCGACTCAATTTCGTCCTCGTCATCACTCACTAGATCGTCGAACTTCTGTCCCGATTCCTCTCGAATCTCCTCAATGTTGTCCTGTGCCTCGACGGCCACTTGCTGGAGCTCCTTGATCCGGGGGATGTTTGTCACGCCTGAGAGCAGGACGGCGCCGGCGACGTGTCCGGAACCCGAGAGCGGATAGTCCCCGCCGCGGACCTCCATCGAGCCGGTCTGCTCCTCCAGCCACTTCCGCCCGCGCTCTATCCCCTTGCGGTTGAGGTAGGCGGGCGGCCCGGCTATCACCAGAAGCGCCCGTTCCGTACCCTCTAGTTCGCAGGGGAGCGTCAGACGGCCGAGCGCGGCCTTACGGACGAGGCTGGTGATACGGTTTGTCGTCTGTGCGGAGTCGAGTTTATTATCGAGGGAGTCGCTCCTGCCACCGGTCAGCTTCGACAGGAACCCGCCCGACTCCACAGGGTCGACTGCGTCACGGGCGTAGCCAACGGTCGAGACACCGCCGCCCGAGAGCGTGTTTATGATCTCGGAGGAGTCGACGACGGACTCCGCGACCTCGTCGCCAGAGGTGACCTCACCGGCGCCAAAGAGCGCACCGAATCGCTTCACGATCTTCGAGTTGATCTCGTCGTAGCCCGTCTGGACGGACTCGCCCGTCTGGCGCCACGCGTCGTTGTCAAACACGAGGAGATTGTCCACCTCATGAACGAACGTTTGGAACGACCGGGCGGCGTTAAGCGTGTAGATCCCACCCTCGTCGCTCCCTGGCAGGACACCGAGACCGTAGACTGGTTCGGTGTAGATTCGCTTCAGGTGTTTCGCGAGAACCGGTGCGCCGCCGCTCCCGGTGCCGCCGCCCAGGCCCGCGATGATCAGGAACGCATCCACCTCGTGGACGGGCACTTGGTCGATCGAGTTCTGAATTTCATCGACGTCTTCCTCTGCAACCTCGGCCCCGAGTTCGTTGTCGGCACCGACCCCGTGGCCTTTCACTCGTGACTGGCCGATCAGCACTCGGTTCTCGTTAGGTATCTCCTCCAGTCCCATCAGGTCCGCCTTGGCCGTATTGACGGCTATTCCGGCCCTGACGACATCGCTCCCCGACGTCCGCTGGTCGTACTCCAGGAACTTGTCGAGGATTTTGCCGCCGGCCTGGCCGAACCCGACTATCGCGAGTTTCATCTGTTAACTCCCCACTCCATTGCTCACTAACTCACCCATGAGCGGAATAAGCCTTATGCCATGACCGGCGTTAGACGCCCAGATACGCGTGAAACGCCGTCAGACGTCCGTCATCGGTATTAAAAGCGCCAACGTCGTTATCAGATGTGGTATTGTCAAAGCCCAAAGAGCGGTACTGATCCTTTCCCATCGGCATCCCTGGCACCGCGTCCATTACCGACAGGCCAACGCCGGCCAGCGCCATCGGGAGCCCGACGACGCTCACCGACTTCCCTTCCGCCTCGTACACCAGTTCAACCACCTCACGAAGCGTCAGGGTGTCCGGACCGCCGATCTCGTAGGTCTGACCGACGTGGTCCTGCTCATCTAACGCGGCCATGATCATCGGTACGAGGTCTCCGACCCAGACCGGCTGGAATCGTGTCTTTCCGCCGCCCGGAAGCGGGTAGACTGGCACGCCGGGTGCGAACAGGCGCTTCAGGCGCTTCGTGAATGAGACAAACTCGCCGCCTTCGCCGAACACGACCGAGGGCCGAAAGATAGTCCAGTCGAGCGCGGAGTCGCGGACTATCTCCTCTGCCCGACCTTTCGCCCGAATGTACGCCGTTGCGCCGTTCGGGTCGGCCCCGAGCGCGCTCAACTGGACGAACCGCTCGACACCGTGTTCCTCAGCGGCTCGCACGCAGTTTTCGGTTCCTTGCCGGTGGACGACGTCGTGCATCTCGTCGCCGCCATCCGGCTTGAACAGTGGAGAAAGGGCGACGAGATTCACGACGCCAGTGCGCCCCTCGAATGCCCCCTGAATCGAGTCGAAGGCAGTCACATCGCCCGTGATCGTCTCAACGCCTGCCGGCGCGCCGTCGGGGGTCCGCGAGAGCGCCGTCACCTCGTGGCCGCGCTCTACCAGCTCTCGACAGAGATGCGTGCCGACGAATCCCGTTCCGCCGACAACGAGTATATCCATATGCGTATCTGCCGGGGGGCGCACCTAAAAGTAGCGAGCGGCGATAACCGCCGGACTGCGAGGGCCGTGCGGGCACTTTGTCCGCTGTGAGCGGCATGTTGCGCCTTGGTCGACCCACACGACTCTTCACCACCCCCGCCGCATACCTACCATGCTCGTGACGCTTGAGGGCCCTGACGGCAGCGGGAAGTCGACGCTCGCGGCTGGCCTCCGCGACCACTTTCCCGACGCGACGTTCACCCGCGAGCCTACCGACTCGTGGTACGGCGACGCCGTCTCCCGGTCGCTCGGCGACGACGGCGCCGACCCGGTGGCAGAGCTGTTTCTTTACGCTGCCGACCATGCCGACCACCTCACGCGGGTCGTTCGGCCCGCGCTTTCCGCCGGTGATCTTGTCGTCTCCGACCGCTACTCCGACTCCCGAATCGCCTACCAGGGCGCGACACTCGCGGCCGTCGACGCCGTCACAGGCGACCCAGTTGAGTACGTCCGCGACCTCCACGAGCCGTTCTCCGTCGCCCCGGACCTGACGGTCCTGCTCGATCTTGACGCCGAGACGGCCGCCCGCCGATCGGCGGCTGCGAACAAGTTCGAGCGCGCGGACTATCTCAAGCGGGTTGTCGAGAACTACGATCGCCTTGCGCGGGCCGACCCAGAACGGTTCGTCCGCATCGATGCGACGACATCGCCCGAGACGGTCTGTGAGCGCGCTGTCGACGCGATAGAGTCGCGGCGCTAGCGCTGGGGCTCCGGCAGATCGTACTCCTCGGGGGAACGCATATACAGCACGTCGACCGTCACGCCAACGGCCAGGGGCAGGCCGACCATCACGGCGAGCACCGTCGCGGGGCTCCCGAGGTTCGGACCGATGCCGAGGATACCGGTGAAAAGCTGTGTGAGGAGAAATAGGACAACAGGGACGAACAGCAGGGTATAGACGACCGTTCCCCAGTTTGTCGAGAGTTGGATACGGAAGAACCGCGTCATCACCGCCGCGACCAGCGCGTGGACGCCAAGGACGACAATGGTGAGGACCAGACTGAGGACCATAGCATACGTACGGGTGGGACAGACTTCACTCCCTCGGGCTGCCGTCGGTGACAAGAGGAAAGTACGCCCCGCCCTCAGGTCGCCCGGTGAGTCAGGACACGAGCGAGGGTGTGTCGTCGGAGCCAGAAGCCGCCTACACGGAGTGGCGTTGTACGAACTGTGGGCGCGGCGTCCCGAAGAACAACCCGCCCTGTAAGCGGTGTGGCAACATGCAGTTCGAGCAGTTCGAGGTACGCGCGAGCGACGTCGATGTCGGGACAGCGAGTACCCGCGAACTACTCCGGGAGAACGCTCGGCCAATCGCCGCCGGCCTCGTCGTCGTCCTCGTCGTCGCCGCCGTATCCCTCGCGAACATCGGCATCTTCATCATTTCGGACCCGTTCGGCCTTGGCTACCGTTACGGTGCCGTCTCGCCGGTTACCCCCGACGGCGACTCACAGCTCACGGCGGCGGAGTTCCACGGACAGGTCGCCACGGAGCATCGTGACACGGCACTCTCGTGGTCTGGCCAGACGCTCCAGCTCTCGTACGCCTCCGACGCGACGTCGAACGATGCGCTCGCTACGGAACTGGTCGGTATCGCCGTCACGTACGCGATGTACGCCGACGACGGGGGCGACGCAACACGGTTACGGATCACAGCCTCTCTGGAGGGCCGCGGACAGGCGCGTGTCGTCGTCGACACCGACGATGCTGCCGCTTTCGCTGCCGGTGATATCTCCCGTTCGACCTACCGCGAACGAGCACTCACGCCGCCCGAGAACTGAGTCACTCCATCGCGACGTAGGTTCGACTGTCAAGGACGCCCTCGATAGAGCGGAGGTCGGCGGCGGCCCCGACGATTGTCTCCACCGTCTCACCCTCCACCTCCGCTATCACGTCGTACTCGCCGGCAACGACGTGGGCCTCAACGACGGCAGCGCGCGCCAGCGCTGTCTCGACTGCCGACCCGGCCGCGCCCGCTGCTGTCTCTATCATCACGAACGCGTGAACCACGCCGTCCATACGCGAGCAAGTAATAAAGTCGTGAGGGAGGTTTTTGATGCGGGCACCGTACAGAAGGACTATGACCGGTGAACTACCCCACGAGGGTGCCTGACCGTGGTTATAGCCTACGTCCTCGTCGAGGCGTCGACGGGCGAGGCAGACCGCATCGCTGCGGGGATTCGTGCTGTCGACAGTGTTGAGAGCGTCCACGTCGTCGCCGGCGACATCGACTTTGTTGTCCGGGTCGTGGTGGACTCGCCCGCCGCGGTCAGGGCCGCCGTCGTCTCAGCTATCACCGGTATCGACGGCGTCGAAAACACCCGCACCTACCTCGCGATGGACGCCTGACCGGGACTATCTCCCTCAAGGAGAGAATCCCACCCTTCAGGGCAGGCGTGAATCCGACGACAAGGACGCACCCGCCGTCGGTTGCCGGGCCGGAACCCAAACGCTTAGCAGCCGAGTAACGTACCTAAGATCCACCCACGTCTCAAGCCGTGGGGTACCCAACCACGGGCCGGGAAGTCCACGGCGGGAAGTTCCCCACTCGTACGCGGTGGGGGTGTGGGCCGTGCCAGTACGGCCCCCGACCGAGATAGCGGGCTTCATCTACCCCCCCGAGAGGCGCGTATCTTTACCTCGGACTCGGCATCACAACTAACGAACGTCGACATAATCAACGGACCGTCGGCTGTCGGCTTCATCCCACGAGTAAAGGCGTGGGCGTTCGCCTCGGAACTCTGGTAATATCATGGTTTCGGCTACATCCCACTTGGTTGGGCGCTAAGGGTGTGGACCGCATCCCCCCATGTCTGCGGTGCTCCGCGAACTCGGTCAAAAGGTGTGACCGGAGCCGGCACGGAACTGCGAGGTTCGACCACTTGGGAGAGAGCCGCGTTGAGAACCCGCGTGGCGATGACTCGCTTGCGGATGGGAGCACACGTGACGGTGCCACAGGACGCTCCCGGCCGAGGGGTGAAACCCACCCTGCCGACGCTGGGAGAGGCGGGCCTGAAACCGAACCGAACCGAACCGGACCGGCCGGGTTCCCCGCTGTGAAAGGGAGGCCCCGCCGTTTTCGGCGGGCGAGGATGTTACTCTGCGCCCGCTGCCCGCCGACCCTCCGCGAGCAGTCCCGCGACTGGGCCTGTGTACTCGTACCCCGGGATGACGCCCTGAACGTACGTTCCCTCGACGTAGTCAACGAACGCCTTTGCGTCCGCGACCCCCCGTGACGGGTCGATATCCGAGAACTCGACGCTCGCTACTGCCTCTCCGGCTTCCCGTTTGACAGTCGGGTTAAGATCGTGGTTGCCAACGGTCACGTCGCCGATATCTTTGACCCGAAGCGCGAACGTCTCGTACCAGCCGTCTTCGACAACCGGCGCCACGTCGCTCTTGACGATATGCGAGAGCAGTGGGACCCGCGCCGTCACGAAGAACTGAGACTCGCCATCCTCGCCGACCGACGGCTCCACCTCAGCATCAAACACCGTCGTCGTCTGTCGGTACGTCCCTTCCGGTGTCGGCTCAAAGGCGTTGGCGTCCCCGAACGCCCGTACTAGCCGTTGCGGCAGTTCGCTCATACTAAATAACGGAGCGCGCGGCCCAAAAGCCCGCCGCTCGCGGGCGATGTTCGTGAGTCAAACTCGACCGGTCGGAGTGATGATTCCTTTATTTTCCTCCGCTGTAGCGACGCTTCGTTCGGGGGGCGACGCGTCACACTTCGGACGTCGACGGGGCAAGGATGCTGGCCAGGTGGCTACCCGCACCTTCTGCCCGCAGAACTGCAGGGGCTGGGATTCGAACCCAGGATCTCCCTACGGAGAGCGGATCTTAAGTCCGCCGCCTTGGGCCGCTCGGCCACCCCCGCGCAGACGACAATTTACGCGCGGCTCGCAAGTGGCTTGCGCTCGCGCGAACTCGGCCTGCCCGGCTCCCTCGCTTCTCTCACGAGTCACGGGACTCGGGATCCGCCGTCGAGCCTGCGGCTGCGTCACGCTACCAGTCGACACTCAGCGTCCCATCTCCGTGCGGGTCGGGCGCTATCTCTTCGTCGGTCCGCCGGTCCACGACGTGGATAACCCCGCGGCCCTTCTTTGCGGGACAGACCTCCGCCGCCCGGACGTTCTCCGCCAGTTCGTCCTCGGCGACGTAGAATGACTGCGGCCGCGCCAGCCCCGTCTCGATATCCATCTCCCAGTTCGCGGCGACCTGCGCGCAGCGCCCGGCACCGAAACAGCCGTTCGCCTCGAAGATTATCTTGTACGGTTTCTCCTCAACCGGCGGGCCATCGCCACCGACGTCGCTCGCCCGGACTACTTCGGAGTCGTCCGCGTCCGCGCTCATAATCCCGCTCGGAGCGCGACGGGTTTTCGTCTGTCGGTCAGTCCCGGCGGACTACGTCCCATCGTTATCATCGCCCCGGATCCGGTCGCGGAGCGTCTCCAGTTCGGCCTCCACCTCACTCTGAATCTGTTCGCGTTCCATCTCGCCGGCGCCCGGCGCGTCGAAGAAGCTCTCCTCGCGCAACTCCTCCAGCGCGGCGGCGCGGGCCTCTACCTCGTCGACCTGCCCCGGGTCGGCGGTCGCCTCGTCAACCGTCGCCTCCGCCCGCGCGACGCGTTCCTCGGCCGCGCGTTCGGCGGCCGCCGCGCGCCGGCGCTCTGCACGCTCGTAGAGCGCGTCGCGTCGCGTCTTCAGTTCAGTCTCGGCCTCGCGGATCTCCGCGGCCCGGCGCTCTGCGTCGTCGCGCCGCTCTGCATCCTCGTGCTTGCGGATCAAAATCTCGCTGGCGAGGTCCTCTTGGCCGTCGGCGACGGCTTCACGGGCGCGGTCAGCGTGATCCTTGACCGCCTCGGACAGGCGCTCGGCGCGGCGCTCTAGTCGCACTCGCTCGGTCACGAGGTCGACGACGGCAGCGTCGACTTGTTCCAGTTCGTCGTACATACGTTGCTCGTCGTAGGCCGCAGTCTCGGTGGGATCCTCCACGTTGTCGAGCAATCGGTCGATCCGGCGGGTCGCGAGGTCGGCCGTGCGGTCGAACAGGCCCATGTGTGTGAGCGGCAGGCCGCGGCCTTAGCCGTGGCGCCGCCCATGCTCTGATTGCTTATCTTGCCGCCCTACTCGTCCGGGCGCGTCATGTCGAGGTGGTCATAGTCGTCATGAACCGTCACGGACTCGAACACTGCGTCCTGCATCGGCTCATCGTTCCGGTCGGTCGGCAGACCACCTATCTCCTCGACAACGTCCATCCCCTCTGTCACGCGGCCGAACACTGCGTGGCGCCCGTCGAGGTGGGGCGTCGCGTCGAGCGTGAGGAAAAACTGTGAGCCATTCGTGTCTGGCCCGGAGTTCGCCATCGACAGTATACCTGCGCCGTCGTGGGTCAGGTCGTCGTGGAACTCATCATCGAACTGGTATCCCGGGCCGCCGCGGCCTGTTTCCGCCGGGTCGCCGCCCTGGATCATGAAGTCGTCTATCACTCGGTGGAAGGCGACGTTGTCGTAGAGTGGGTCGGTCCGTCGGTCGCCCGACTCGGGGTCGTCCCACGGGCGCTCACCGGTGGCCAGACCGACAAAGTTCGCGACCGTCCGCGGCGCACGCTCGTCGTACAGTTCGACCGCCACATCACCGTGATTCGTATGCAGCGTCGCCTCAATCATACCACATACTGCGACGTGCGGGGGGAAACCCGTTGTGATCGGCGCTCACGTAACACCGAATGTCGGATCGAGCAGATGGGTCGCTCGCAGCCGACCAGTGGTCAGCGGGCCCCCTCGGCCATTCACCGTCATTGAGGCGATACCCCTTGACGGCTGCCTCTCCGAGCTGGAGGCTGTGGCCGACGGTCGGGAGCGCCAGTTCGCGTGCCCGCCGGACCTACAGGCGCGGCGTTGCGGTCGTCGGGGTGCGCTCGGTCGAGAGCGACTATAGGGGTCCGCGAAGCCGGGAGTGAGGTCGCGCCGGCGCGTCGGCGGGGTCGTCCGGCGACAGTACAGGAGACCGACATTCTCGGTCTCGCGGAGTGTCTGCTTTAGAATCTTGAGTAGGTCACGGTAGGCACCGCGCCCGCCCTGTTCGGTCTCGGTCACCGGGTCGACAACGAGCAGTGTGTCTTCTGCGAGCCCCGTGAGGTGTTCTGGGGCCCCGGAGAGCAGGTCGTCGACTGACACCGCCGCGACGGTCGCCCCTGCTACACCGTGGCCGGCCAGGCTGTCCCTGACCTCCGCCGGTGGGCGGAGCGTCGTCGGGTAGCAAGTGCGGTTTGTGGCGCCCGCGGCGTACAGTAGTCATTCTGCCGGCGATTCTGTGGTGGCGATCAGGGTGACCAGTCCGCCGGCGGGCACGCAACCAGAGAACAGGTTAAGGAGAATATCGACACCGGCAATCCGCCGTCGGTCACAGCCACCAGTCGTGGGCCGCGGCCCAGACCGGCTCGGGTCGGGGTGTCAGCGGTCGCGGCAGGCCGCCAGCACGTCGGCCGCGGCGCCGGACGCCAGCACGTCTCGCGCGGTTGCCAGCCCTTCATCAATCGTGTCGGCGTCGCCACCGGCGTAGATGCGGAACGCGGCGTTGAGTGCGATCGCGTCCGCGAACCCGTCGTCTTGCTCGCCCGCGAGAACCGTCTCCGTGATCTGTGCGGAGTCCCCCGCTACGTCGGTCGGGTCGACCTCAAGATCCTCGCGGCCATACTCCATCCCGTACTCCTCGGTCTCTACCTCGTAGTCGTCAAACTCACCGCTCGCGCGCCACTCTGCGACCTTCGTGTAGCCCGGACGGATATCGTCGTACCCCTCCATCCCTTGGAACATGATCACCCGGTCGACGTCACTCGTCTCGGAGCGATCAAACGTGTCACAGACCTTCTTTGCGAACGCGAGATGATAGAACGAGCCGAGGTGGACGTCCGCGTCCGCGGGGTTCGCGAGCGTCTCGACGGTGTTGACGAACGTCCGCACGCCCATCTGGTCGCGACGGTCCCGCAGGTCGTGGATCCCGGGGTTGAACGCCGGCTGGGAGTAAAATCCGAAGCCCGTCTCGTCGGTCATCGCCGCCGACTCCGCGGGTCTCAGCTCCGTCTCAATGCCGAGCGCGTCGAGGACGTGTTTATATGCGTCCTGCTTCTGAGTCGGGACTCGGTCGCCCGAGTGGACGACGACGGGCGTACCCGCCGCCGCCGCAACAAGGCCGGCACCGACGCCGAGAATCGCCGTCTCGCCCTTCCCGTCGTAGTTCGCGCCGCAGTCGACCGGGTCACAGTCGGGCGCGGCGCGCCTGACTCCCGCGTTCATAACGTCGAGATAGGCGGCAAGTTCCTCGGGGACGTTGTGTTTCCAGCGGTTCGCGAGCCAGAATGCGCCCAGTGTTGTTGGGTCTGGCTCGCCCGCGAGGATGCGTTCGAACGCCTCCTGTGCCTGCGCGCGGGTCATGTCCGCGGCGGACTTCGTGCCCGACCCGACCACTTCCGTCATCAGGCGCTTCAGCGGCCACTCACCGAACTCTTGGGCTTCGTCTTGCGTCGCACTCGCCATATTGCGAGTTCGTCCCGGCGACATAAGAACGGACCGCCGGCGCTCGACCGCCGCCCGCTCAGTCTACGTCGCCCGTGTATGCCGACGTAGCTGTTGTGACGTTTCCGTCTGGCGTCCCGTTCTCATCCTCCTCCTCGGACTCACTGCTTATCGACCGGTCTGGATCCCGTTCGCTGCTGGCGAGGAACTCCACGAGGTAGGTGAGGAACACCTCGTTGTCGGCCACCCGGAAGCGATCCTCCTGCATGAACGTCTTGTCACCCGTGACCACCACGTCATTGCGCCGCACTGCAACGGCGTGGCGTCCGCGTTCGTCGTCGGTACTCGACTCGAGCGTTCCCGGCGCCGTCCGGAGGAGCGTTTCTCCGCCGCGCATTCGAACCGCACCGGCGGTGTACATCGTCGTCTCCTCGACGCCGCCCAACTCGGCCGCGTCAGTCGGCTGCGTGCGGATGAACTTGTAGTTCGCGTCGGCCGACTCCTGATTGGAGAGGTAGGCGGTGCCGATACTCACGCCATAGGCGCTACCCAGCGTCGTCAGCGCGCTGTCCTGCCTCTGGATCGACGTACCGAACAGCGAGGCACTGACGGAGACTCGATTGGGTTCGCCGGCGATCAGCAGGCGCCCCCCTTGTCCGGTGAACTGTCTCACGTCATCGACGTCACCCTGACGGTACTCTCGGGCCGGGTCAATAATGACGAACGCTTTCGCGTCGTCCAGCGCGTCGGCGAGGTCGCCGCTACGGTAGAACTCGACGGTGTAGCCGACGCGGGTTAGTCCACGAACGAGCGGCTCGATCGTCGACCGGTCGAACCGATTGCCGTGGCCGTCGTCGATGACGACCGTGCCGCTCCCGGTTGTAACATCGTTGTCCGGTGAGATCTCGCCTTCGGCGCCCACATAGTCGACCGAGACGTTCTCCGGCTGGTACTCTGGGATCGCGAGCGGGTCGTCCGGCGGACTGTCGCCTTGTCCGGCGAGCACTGCGCCGCCCGCGGCCACCGCGACGACGACAGCCGCCGCGAGCCCTGTCGCGAGCAGCCGGGTTGCCCATCCGCTCGCCCCGAGTCGGTCGCTCACGGCCGCACCTCCGCTGTCGTAGCTGGCGGTGTCGTGGTCCGCGTCGCGTTCACCGACGTGGTCGGCTCCACAGCCTCACCGTCATTCCCGAGGTACGACGCGGGAAGCATCAGAAACGTCGGGCTGTTGTCGTCCGTGTTCATGAAGTAGTCCGAGGAGACCATCTGGCCGTTCGGAGCGTCTGCCGCGAGGTAGTTGTTCCGCGAGAGGAAGACGGTCTCACCACGCGGCCGGAGCGTCCGGACCTCGTAGTTCTCGAGGCCCGCCTCCTCGGCGGCCGCCGTCACCGCGGCCTGTCGCCCGCCGATCCGGTCTGCCATCCCGTTCTCGACGGCCTGCGTACCAGAGTAGATCTTCGCCTGTGCGAGTTCGCCCCGGCTGAGTTCAAGACGGTCACCACGCTGAGTCTCGACCGCGTTGTAGAAGCTGTTGCCGAGGTTCTCGAGCAGGTAATAGAATCCTCGGTCGTCGAACCCGGACAGCTTGTTCGACCCGGTGGTGCCGATGAACTCGTTTGGCTCTACCGACTGCGGCGCGTTGGCGAGAACACCGACGCTCCCGACCAGCGAGGCCGGCTTCGCGTAGATGACGTCGCTCGGTGCGATCGTGTAGTACGCGCCTGAGGCCGCCGAAGCGTCGACGGAGGCGACAACGGGCATCTCCTGGGCCGTGCGCTTCGCCTGGAGATAGAGTTCTTCGCTCGCGGCTGCGCTCCCGCCGCCACTGTTGGCAACTATCACAACCGCGTCGATATCGGGGTTCTCACGCGCCTGTTCGAGCATCGACCCAACCGACGAAGACGTACCACCCGTGATCCCGCCTGAGAGCGGGATCACGGCCACCGTTCCGTCGGACTCGGTGGTCTGAAACGCGACGGGGGCTATCGCCAACCCAACCACGAGTCCAATAGCGATAAAGAGGACGTACGACCTCGACGCACGCCTCAGAACCGCTGCAAGCTTCGATAACACGAAACACAGTACCGTCTCGGCGTACAAAAACCGACCGCCAGTGAACCGCCTCGTGGTCAGGCCCAGAGACAGTTGGTCTGCTTCGAAAGGCGTTAAGCCGACGTAGACACAAGCCCAATATATGTCGCAGGACTGGCGCGCCGACTTAGATAAAGTCGACGCTGCGCTGATAGACGGCTTCCAGTCCGGCGTTCCCGTCGCCGAGCGGCCCTTCCGCTCGATGGGAGCAGAGCTCGGGACCTCTGAGGATGAGGCACTCGCCCGCGTGGAAGCCCTGCGTGAACGTGGCGTTTTCCGCCGGTTCGGCGCCGTACTCAACCCACCCGTTATCGGGTCGTCGACGCTCGCGGCCGTGCGCGCACCAGCGAACCGATTTGAAGAGACCGCCGCGGTAATAAACGGTTATCGGCAGGTCAACCACAACTACCGTCGCGACCACGAGTGGAACATGTGGTTCGTCGTCACCGCTGGCTCGCGAGCGCGCCGTGACGCGATCCTCACGGAAGTTGAGGAGCGTACCGGACTCGAGGTACTCTCGCTCCCTATGCTCACCGACTACTACATCGATCTTGAGTTCCCGGTGGTGAACGACGACCGGTTCGCCCGCGAGTCGGTGGAGTCGACCCGCGTCGACGCCACCCGCATCAGCGAGGACGCTGTCAGCGATCTCTCGTCGTTGGAAGCAGACGTCCTTCTCGCCGTTCAGGGCGGCCTTCCGCTCTCGCGCACCCCCTACGCCGACGTGGCCGAGACAGTCGGGGCGTCTACTGACGAGGTGCTTGCCGCGGTCTCAGACCTCCTCGACCGCAACGCAATCAAGCGGATCGGCTGTGTGGTTAACCACGTCGTCACAGGGTTCGATGCGAACTGTATGGTCGTCTGGGATGTGCCGGAAAAAGATCTTGACGACCGTGGGCGCGTCGTCGGGTCACTCCCGTACGTCACGCTCTGTTACCACCGGCCGCGCCGGACCGATCAAGACTGGACGTACAACCTGTTCACGATGATTCACGGCCGCGAACAGGCGGCCGTCGATACGGTGATAGACGAACTCGCGGATGACCACCTCCCATACCCCCACGAGCGGCTCTATTCCACCGAGACGTTGAAACAGACCGGCGCGCGCTACGACGACCTTGTCGAGACGGAGCGCTCGTCCGCGCGGGTCGGCGACTGAGCGTCTGCCCGCCGTGGGAGTATCCTCACCGGCCTCGCTGTCGGCCTCTGCGCAGTCTACTACTTCGTAGCGGCACGCTCAGACCGGTAGGCGGTTCCGGCCGGGTCGTTATTGACGATCCAGACGGCGTGACGAACGTGGCGAACAAGGCTGAGACTGAGGCAGAGATGACTCAGGAGAGCGGCGAGATGTCATAAAGTGACCGGGCAGTCCGCACGGCTCCCGCACGGGCGAGTGTCGCGCTCCGAAGCGCCCCCGTTCGTGCAAGCGTCGCGCTCTGGAGAGCGCCGGCGCGGGCGTAGTAGCCTGACTTCCGCGCGGCACCGGCCGCATAGTGGCGCGTTGAGACAGTGACAGGCGTGCGCTGGCCACGAACGCGTGTCGCGCCCGTCCGGAAGGCCTCAAGAACGCTCTCGGCGGTTTGCGCCTTCGTATCAATCTCGGTGTAGGCCCGGCCCACGTAGCCGACGCGATGTGCATCACTCGCGGCAACCCCCGGGAGGCCGTGATGCTCTGCGAACCGCCGGGCCCGTCGGTTCTTGATACCCGTCACCAGCCACGAGTTGTACGTCTCGACGGCGTGGGGGGCGGGCGTGCAGTCGGCAAGGACCCGCCGGGGGACACCGTGGCGTAGGCGCTGGAACGGGTGGGGGACGACCGCAACGCCACCCTCCCCGTGGACCCACCGGACCGTCTCGCTTAGCGGCTGCCGGCGTGGCGGGAGCGCCCGCACCCCGAGCGCAAGCAGGTGGCCGTCGGCGGTCGATACTTCGACGCCGGGAATCCCGACCAGCCCGTAGTCTGGCGCGAGTTCCGCCGCTCGCAGCGAGGCCTCGATCCGGTCGTGGTCAGTCACGACGATACCGTCTAGTCCTACCTCGGCCGCCTGTTTGAGGAGGAGTTCCACCGGTTCGTGCCCGTCGTACGAGGCCTCGCTGTGGACGTGCGGGTCGATCCGAAGCCGATTCACACACACTGTACGTCAAGCCGGTGGGTAAATCGCACGGCACGTGTGCATACGTTTCCCACAGTTGGAGACACGAGCGCCTCGTTACACAAAATTGAGGAGAATGCCAGGTCATTTCGGGTCAGAAAAGATCCAACACGTTCTTTTGAAGCGTCCAGCGCGTCTGGATGGGAAGGCCCCGTTGACAGGACTATGGCCGGATTCGCTCGGCCACTTCTATTCCGCTCCGGATGGCCGCGTCGACCCGTCCTTCGCCGGCCACCCAGTCGCCCGCGAAATAAAGACCGTCATCCTCGCCCGCGTCAAGCGCTGCTGCGGGCGGCGGTGAGGCGGGCCGGGCGTACCGCCAGCGCTGGTCGTCTGTCCACGCCGGGTCCGCGAGCCACGGCTCGTTGAGGCGGTCGGCCACGAGAGCGGCCACCTCGTCGGCGATAGCCTCGCTTTCGCTCTCAAACTCGCCCTCGTGAGCGCGTGCCCAAGCGTCACCCATCTGGACGACGAGTATCTCACCGCTGTCGGGGATGTGGCCGGCCTTCACGGACTCGCGCCCGATCCACTGGAGCGACCCATCCTCTGTCGCGGCGCGCAGGCCGAACCACTCGCGGTCAAGCGGGCGGTCGTAGCCGAGGATCACGGAGTGGGCACCGTCGTATTCGACGCTTCCGACGGCCTCGCGCAGGCGGATCGCTCGCTCGCTCGCCCAACCTGTCGCGGCGAGCAGGCTCGCTGTCTGTGGCGCAGGTGGGGTCAGTAGGAGGACGTCGAATGGTCCGTGGCTCCCACCGTCGTCGTCGGTGAGGCGCCACCCACGTTCGTCGCGGTCCATCGCCATTACGCGCGTCTCCCGCTCGACGGCCGCCTCCGTCGCCGCGAGCGCGCGTTTCGCTAGCTGGGTCATCCCCGACTCCCACGCCACCCGGCGGGTCGGGTCGGAGTCGGTCTCGTTGACTGCGCCCGTTTCGTCGACGGTCCACACCGGTGCCTCTATATCTATCAGGCCGTCGGCTCCGAACTCGTCAACGAACGCCGCTACCCGCTCGTCTGCAACGGGGAGGTGGCTCGCGCCGTGGTCGTACCGCCGACCGTCACGCCGGCGGGTTGCCGCGCGGCCACAGACGCCGCGGCTCTTCTCGAGCACTGTCACCTCGGCGCGGGCGTCACGCAGAGCGTATGTCGCCGCGACGCCAGCGGCCCCCGCGCCGACGACACAGACTGAGCGCGTCATGTCGTTCGACTCCGCCGCTTGCCCCCGACTACATCCTTGCTGGCGCTCATGTTCAGTGCTAGGTCCGGCCCTGCAAAAGCGTGAGGTCGGGGGCAAAGCGGGGCGCGACAGGTCTTTGCTGCGGCGGTCCCTACACTGTTTCATGAGCGAACCTGACACCGAGGCAGTCGACTGGGGTGCGCTGAGCGACGCGGAGTGGCGTGAGCGACTGACCGAAGAGGAGTACGAGATTCTGCGGGCGAGCGGGACGGAGCCGAAGTTTAGCGGCGACCTCTTAGACGCGAAAGGCGACGGCACATTCCGGTGCGCCGGCTGCGGGACGCCTCTCTTCGACGCCGAGACGAAGTTCGAGTCCGGCACCGGGTGGCCGAGCTTCCACGATGTGCTGGACGGAAACGTCGAGACAGAGGTTGACCGTAGCCACGGAATGCGCCGAATCGAGGTTATCTGTGCGACCTGTGGCGGCCACCTTGGCCACGTCTTCGACGACGGCCCGGAGCCGACGGGGAAGCGTTACTGTATCAACTCCGCGGCGCTTGAATTCGACTCCGAGGCGTAGTCAGAACAACAGCTGCCGGGCAAAGCCCGGTGCCTTCTGGAGGTCTCGCGGCTCAAACGGATAGAGCGTTAGCAGGTCGCGGACGGAGAGGTCGTACCGCTGGAGGCGGTCTGCACCACCGTCACTCAGACGCTCAATCGCGCGGACGAACCGGTCCTGCTGGCCCGGCGTGAAGTCGTAGAGCAGATCCGAGAGTATGCGCTGGAGCCGCCACCGGTCACCGTACTCGCGGTTCCAACGCTCCTCATAGGGGCACAGTCGGTCACGCGAGAGGTCACCGTCGGAGAACGCCCGCCCCACGGTCGCCGCAGCCATCGACGCCGAGGCCATCGCCGGGCGGATGCCCTCCCCGAACAGTGGATTGATAGACGAGGCGGCATCGCCCACTGCGACGATACCGTCGCGCGCCCGGACGGTTATCGAGTCTGTCCAGACACCCTCACCGGCGTGGACGGCACATATCTTGCCGCTGTCCCAACGGTCGTCAGCTGCCACCCATCGCTCAACGTGGTCACGGATCGACCCCTCAGGGTTGCGCGCCGCGGCGAACCCATTCACCCAGCAGATTCCGGCCTTGTACCGGGTTTTTCCTGCGGGGAACGTCCACGCATAGCCGCCCGGCGCGACGTCGTGGTCGAACGCAAAGAGGAGCTCGTTGCCCGTCTCGTAGTCGCCTGCTACCTCAAACTCCATTCCGATCCCGCGCTGAGCACTCTCGCGGTCGAACATTCCGAGCGGCCCCGCAAGCGTCGCGGCCGGGCCGGTCGCGTCGACAGTCAGAGCCGCCCGCACCGTCTCTTCCTCTCCGTCACGTGTAATCGTCACGCCGCGGACTACGTCGTCCTCCAGGACCGGCGACTGGACCCGAACACCCGTGTGGACGGTCCCGCCGGCGCGTTCCACCTCCGCGCCCAGCCACTCCTGGAGTTTGGGGAAATCGAGAACGTAGGCGGGGAGCGAGAGTACCGCGCGCTCGGCCGGCCCCTCGAACGATACCCGCTCACACTCGTCCATCACCACCCGGTCGGGCAGGCCGTAGTCGTCGACGACTTGGTGGAATGTGCCGCCGGTGGATTTGTCGTTGTCACCGAGAGCCTCGTCTGCCTCAAACACCACAACATCGCGGCCACTGCCCGCCAGCTCGCGGGCTGTCTGGAGCCCTGCCGGGCCGCCGCCGGCGACGACGACCTCGTAGCTGTGACGCACGAACTGTATACAGGCTGACCCTGACTAATTCGTATCGGTCCCGCGGGACGTGGGAGTCGCTACCGCGCGACGCGGACGACTTAACACCCGCCCGCTGCTATCATATGTATGAGCGATGAGACCAGCCGGAAACCGTTGCGAATGCCGGACGATAATCAGGTGTTCGGGACCGTCACCGAACACCTCGGTGGGAACCACGTCCGTGTGCGCTGTGCGGATGGTGTGACGCGACTCGGCCGGATTCCCGGTCGAATGAAGTACCGGACCTGGATCTCCGAGGGCGACGTGATCCTTCTGGAGCCGTGGGAGTGGCAGGATGAGAAGGGCAACATCGAGTGGCGGTACACAGAGCAGGACGCCGAACAACTCCGGCAAGAAGGCCACATCAAGTAGTCTGCGGGCTGGCGCGTCTCCCGAGAATACGTCTGTCGCTGGTTGTACGGTCTCTCTCGACTCACGATAGCTCGAATGACCGAGAGCGACGCGTGCGTTTGCCGAATCCGCGGCAAAGACAGTCTCTGTGCGTGACGAGCCATGGGCTCGTCGGGTTGCTCCTGAGAGAATGTGTCTCGTCGCCTGCGGCGACGGACCTGTCAGTCTATGCGCGGACGACGTTCGTCGCGCGCGGGCCCTTCGGGGCCTGTTCAATGTCGAACTCGATCTCCGTCCCTTCGGTCAGGTCCTCGCCACCGACATCCTCCATGTGGAAGAATACGTCGTCGTCAGCGTCCTCGGTCGAGATGAAGCCGTAACCGCCAGTGTCGTTGAAGAAATCAACCTTGCCGTTTGCCATTGCAATTACACCCACGACCGTATCACGTGTAAGTCTTCCGTATTTGTTTTTCATACGCCAGCGAATTTAAACGAGTGTATGGCTCAACGAACCGTGGTGGACGTTCGCACTGTTTTGACGAGAGAGAGCGGTCGCTCGCTGGTGCGTGAACGCATTTCGAAACGTCACGTGTCGCCGCGCGGCGACGACCAGTCCTCGTTCAGACGCGCGTGACGTTCATCGCACGCGGGCCCTTCGGGGCCTGCTCGTAGTAGAGGGGTATCCCTGCGTGGTCGTGTTCCCGGTGTAGCGGTTCGAAGTCGCTGGCGTTGTTCGTCACGAGCACGACACCGTTGTCTCCACACCACTGTAGCAGCGCGTCGTCAGTCGTGTACTCGCCGAACCGATCTTTCGCCTGCTCGACTTCGTGTCCGCGTTCCCGGAGCAGTCGCTCGAAGACGCGACCGACGTGTTCGTCGAGAAGGATTCGAGCGGTCGTCACTGAACCGTCTCTTTCGGCTTCAGCGACGACTCCCGAACGCGATCGAACGCCGCTTCGTTCTCTCGTTCGAGATCGCGCATCTCCTCGATGTGCGCGTAGTAGTGCGAGAGGGCCTCGTAGACGTCGGAAAGCGGGAGGTCGAACCGGTCTGCGACGTGTGCGGGTGACTGACCGCCGTCGATCACTCGGACAGCAACGTGGCGAACACCGACTCTCGTCCCGTCAATCCGGGGTTCGCCGCCGAGAACGTCGTCGTCGCTGACAATTGCCATGCCTGTTTTTACGGTACCCTCGGTTATATTCTTTCGGCAGATGCCCTCACGACCCCCAATTCTGTCGATCGTCTATTGACCGGTGATTCGTTGGACCCGAACGAATATCGGCGTTCGACGCGTCCGTAGGCGCATGGCCACCGGGGTGGGAGCGGAAACGACGTCACCGCTCGACGACGTGATGGAGGACATCCGGCAGGAGCTGGTTCGACGGGTCGCGGCGGACGACCGGGATTCGAATCGGGACGTCTACGACGCCCTCGAAGACGAATAACACCGCTACTGGCCGTTGACGCTAGTGGGAGTAGTTCTTACACACAGGCGGACTCTCTCTACACGAGTAGTATGGAGCACGCGGACGACCGCGGAGCGAAGAAGGAACTCCGGAAAGAGCACCCGAGCGGGTGGCTCTACCTCACGCAACACGACGCGATCCCGATTCTCGTAGACGCGTTGCTCGATCTCTCGCCGAACCGCGAGTTCAACAAGACCGAACTCGCAGAGGACGCCGGCGTAACGCGTCAGACCGTCGGCAACTACACCGACCTCTTGTGTGAGGTCGAACTCATCGAGGAGGTTCCGGACACGTCACCGCGTCGATACCGGGTCGCAGACAGTAACGTCGTCCGCGAGCTCTTCGAGCTAAACAGCGCGCTCAACAACGTCGGCGAGTAGCAACTGTCCGTGAGGATTCGCCGGGTATCCCGAGGAGCCTGCTGGTCCATCTACAATGAAGTTCAAGCATCTGTTGGGATCCTCAGCTGGTGGTACCGTCAGACTCGGTCGCAGTCCGTACAGGGAGCTCACGAATCGCTCAGTACAGGTCGAAGACGCACCGCAGGAGACTACTGCTCATCGGCTAACTGTCAGAATACCCGCGCAAGATACAGAGGGTGTAATCAGCACGGGAACTACGTTATTTTCTCCACCGAAATCCTGAACCCACCGATAGAAAGTGCCTGCGAATTGACTGCTGGATTCTTGACACTTTGAGATTATGTTTGAAGACTCGTGCGAGGTACAGAGCGCGTATTTTCCACGGAACTGCGACTGTCGGGACGCCGACGAGCTCCCCTGTTGGCCGTGCTACAGGGATGTGTTCGACGTCCCGAACCTGAGCGCCGAGTAGCACCTGTTCGACCTGAACTTACCACTGTCCTCTCTCAGAGGGTAGCAGACGCGATTCTCTGACGTTCGGTCACTTCTTTTCCGAAATGTATGGATAGAAAGCTGGCCTCGGCACTCACAGGGCTCGTCGTTGCCGGTTGCCGAGACCGGCTCGGCCCGGTGTCATCGTCATCGGCCACTATCTTTCGGCCGCGGGCGTCAAAGAGCGTGCCGACCGCTACGTCTCCGCGCGTTCGGCGAGGCCAGAGAGCGTCTCGGCGGCCCGCAGGTCCGCAAGCGAGCAGTACCATGCCCCGCGGACGCCGTTGTGGTCGTTTCGCACTGGACGGTCAAGGGGAACGAGCGGACCGAACTCGAAGACGACGACCTCGGGTTCGTCGGTGAACGGGTCGAGTAACGCCTCCCAGTCAGCCTCGGTGAGCGGGCCATCCTCCCCACGGCGCTGGCGGACCCGTCCCGTCATCGCGGCATGATGGGTCACCGCCGAGACGGGCGCAGTGCGGTAGAACGCCAGCCGGTCGAACGCGGTGTGCGAACGCTCGTACGAAACCGGACTCGGGTAGAGCCCGTCGCGACACCGCGCGAACGTGTCGGGCCGAGTCGCGACCACACAGACTCTGTCGTCCGCGGGCGCGTCGTCCGCCGGTGTGTCGTCAGCGAAGCGGTCGAGATCCACGGGCAATAGGCGGACGCGGGCCACATAGCCCCTGCGGCTACGCCCGGACCCGTCAGCGATCATCGTCGTCGGCGACGGTTCGAGCGATGTAGCCGGTGACGTTCCCGGCGTTCATCGCGACTGCGAGCGCGAGCGTCACCGCGAAGATGATGAGCGCGGAGAGAACGGTGAGTCCGAACGCGAGCCCGTACAACGAGTTTGTGAGTACGGCCGTCGTGACCCCCGGCAGGATGTCACGCAGGTTCTGGAAGTGTCCCCGGAGCGCCACTCTGAGGACGATACTGGAGACGAACTTGCGGGGATGCCGACGGTTCGAACCACCTCGCGGAGGCCGAACCGGTAGCTCGTGAGTGCGACGCTCGACAGGAGGCCGAGCGCCGTCGTGATGTGTCCGCAACCCTCTCGGTCGCCGTTCTCGCTCCTTGCGGTTTCCCGCCACGACAGTTGGCCACGGCCCGGCGTGATCCTGTACGTCGTCTCTGACTCCGTCGTCTCCCCGCTGTTCGTCGAGCGGTGTGCCCGGCTGTTGAACGGACACGGGGAAACACTCGGACACGAACCTTGTCCCGACCCGTTAGTCCACGACGGTCAGGCGTTCGCGCGCCGCGGCGACGAGGAAAGGCAGGGTGATGGTAGCGTCGCCGACGACGGTAACGTTCTCCGCGCCAGGGTCGAGTTTCCCCCACGACCGCGCTTCGTCGAGCGTCGCGCCCGAGAGCCCGCCGGTGTGGTCCGGGTCGGTCGTCAACTGGACGCCGTAGTCGTACGCGCCTGGCACCGTCAGCATCGTCTGAAGAACGTAATTCTTCGGGACGCCCCCGCCGACGACAAGTGCACCCGCGCGCTCCGCGCCGGCCGCGAGATCCGAGAGTTCGGTCATGTCCGCGAGCGCGTCGATGCCAAACTCGGAGGTCTGGGAGTAGACCCACGCCTGAATGCCCAGCACCGAGTCCTGAATCGCGGGCACGTACACCGGCACGCCCGCCTTCGCCGCGGCGGCGGTCACCCCGGGGTCTGCGTCGATGGCTCGCGCCTCGTTCTGCTCGGCGTTTGCCTCGCCGAGCGCCGTCGTGAACTCCCGAATCGACACCTGTCGCTCGACCCGCGGGAAGACGTGACTGCGCAGGTGATCCTCGAAGAGCGCGAAATGCTCCTGCGGGAGATAGACGTTGTACACCCGATCGACGCCCTCGGCACGCAACCGCTCGTCGTGGTCGCGTTCGGTTGCGCTGTCGGCGCCCGCGTCCTCGCCGGCCGGGTGGCGGTCATCCGGGTGCGCGCGGCCGTGGTGGTGGTGTCCCCCGACCGCCTCGATCGTGTCGTGGGTGAGGTTCGCGCCCGTCGTGACGAGGGCGTCGACGTAGCCGTCGCGGACGAGATCAGTCACGACCCGTCGCATCCCCGTCGGCACCATCGCACCTGCGAGACCGAGAAACACTGTCGTGTCCTCGCGCCCAAGCATCTCTGAGGTGAGGTCGACAGCCTCGCTCAGGCAGCGCGCTCCGACTCCCGCGTTTGCGTACGCCTCGGCCAGTTCGCCGACCGTCATGCCCGCGTGGACTGTCGCGTGTCCGAGTGGGTCGTGCCCGAACTCCTCTCGCTCCCCATCGTCCTCGCTCATGCCCGCCGAGACGGCACGATGGGGTTTCAACGCCGCGGTCGGCACGAGTGTCGACCAGCGAGTGACGCGACCGCGGTCACGGTGCACCCCCGACCCGCTGTGGTCCGTCCGGCCAGCTAGCCCTCACAGCCCCGTCGGGTGGTCTATCCACGTTGTCTCGACGCCCCACTCCGTGAGCAACGCTCCCACCGCGCGAACTCCGAACGTCTCCGTCGCGTAATGCCCCGCCAGCGCGACGTTTAGGCCCGCCTCGCGGGCCTCGTGGTACACCTGCTGTTTGCCTTCGCCTGTGACGAACAGGTCGACGTCGACCGTCGCCGCCTCGTCGAGAAAGTCGGCCCCGCTCCCGGTGATGACGGCCATGTCATCGACTTTCTCGGGCCCAAACGAAAGCAGGCGGACGCCGCGCCCGGGCGAGAGCACCGACTCCAGCTTGTCGACGGCGGCCCCGACCGGCTGACGGCTCACCTGCCCCCGAAGACCGACCGTCTCGGTTCCGAGCGTCCCGAACGGCTCGCGCTCCGTCACGCCGAGGACGTCACAGACCCCTGCGGCGTTCCCCAGCTCTTCGTGCCCGTCGAGCGGCAGGTGTGAGACGTAGAGGCCGCAGTTGCCGTCGAAGAGTGGTGCGAGCCGGTCGTAGGTCCGCCCGGTCACACGGTCCAGCCCACCCCACACGATGCCATGGTGGGTAAGGAGGAGATCCGCGTCCTGGTCGGCCGCCGCCTCGGCGGTGGCGCGGGCCGCGTCGACTGCGAGAGCGACCCGTGTAACCTCCTCCGGTCCGTCGACCTGCAGACCATTTGCGGAAGCGTCGAGGTCAGCGTAGGCGTCGGTGCGGAGGCGGCCGTCGAGCCGCGTGACCAGTGTGTCGAGGTCCATATGCATCGGGAGAGCGCCCTGGCGCCTAAACTCCCGCCCTACAAGCGGCGGTGTTCGAAGACGAACCGGCGCAGGAGCGCTGCCGCGAGCGCCGCGGCCTGCCCATCGTCGCGGTCGTTCACCTCGACGACGTCGAAGCCGGCGGCGTGCGGCGCGACCCGGGCGACCGCGTCGCGCATCGTCCGCGAGTCCATCCCGAACGGCAGCGGCGTTCCCGTGCCCGGCGCGACGGCCGGGTCCGCGGCGTCGACGTCGACGCTCAGATAGACACGTCCCAGGTCTTCGAGATCTGTCTTTTCGAGCCACTGCGCGACGCCACCGGGCTGGACGGCGGTCACGGCGTCGTCTGTCTCGACGCGCTCCCAGCCCTTCTCACTCCCGGAGCGCCCCCCGAGGATGACCAGGCGGTCGACCGTCTCCAGCGCTCGGCGGGAGACACAGGCGTGGCTGTACCGTTCGCCGTCGTACGACTCGCGGAGGTCGAGGTGGGCGTCGAGTACGACCAGCGTCTCCGGGCTGACGGCGCGCACGCTCGCGACAGTGACAGTATGTTCGCCCCCGAGAAGGAGTGGGACAACGTCGTCGTCGACGATGGCACCCAGCTCGGCACGGAGGTAGTCGACGTAGCCCTCGGGGTCGGGCCACGCTCGCACGTCGCCGGCGTCGTGAACGGCGAGGTCGGAGAAGCGGACGTCTGCGTCGGCGTCGTAGTCCTCGAACGAGCAGGCGAACTCGCGGATCCGGTCGGGCCCGAACCGCGTTCCAGGCCGAAAGGAGGTGGTGAGATCGAGCGGCGCGCCGACAACGGCGTACTGGGCACGCTCGCGATCTGTCGTCGCGCCCGGGAACGGCATCAGACGATCTTCCGCTGGCCCTCGTACTCCAGGTATTCGATTGTCTCGTCAGGTGAGAACGACTCGTCTTCGGGGACCCGCATCGTGAACGTCTCGTACGTGTCCAGATCCATCACCTGCGCGTCGTCGCCAGAGACGGAGACGACCTGCCCCTGTTTTCGCTCGACGATCGGGACCCACACCTTCGCGTCGACTGGCTGGGAGAGCGAGCGCTTTCTATCGTCGAAGACGCCACGGCCCTCGATGCGGGCCTTCGCGCTCCCGTGTTTGCCGGGCTTTGCCGTGCTGTAACCTCTGATCTTACACGGGGAATCGTCCATCATCACGTACGACCCCTCCTGAAGTTCACGGACCTGCTTCTGTTCCCGCGGCATACACCTGTCTTCCCGTGACGTGGGTAAAAGCGGTGCGGAAGACGAGCGCTAGCGCTCGTCTCCGTCCGCGGACGTCGAGGCGTCTTCCTGCTGGACGTTATCGGCCGCGAGGACCATCCCGCCGCTCTCGCCTGCGGCGTCTTCGTCGCGCCGGCGGCGCATCTCCTGTCGCGTGAACTGTGGCTGTGCAGAGAGCCCTTTGTCGGGCCTGAGCGACCGATATAGCAGGATGCCGAACGGGATGGTGAGCACAGCCGCCGCGATGGCCGCCTCGGGCGTCTCGTTGAACGAGTAGAGAACGGCCGTCGAGAGAACACCCACCCCGAGAATGAGGCCGTAGACAATCCGGCGCGCCAGCCGGTCGAGTACGTTGTTTTGGTCCTCGATCCGGACGTTCACCGCGAGCGCCTCGCGCTGGACGGTCGACAGCACGTCGTCGAGCCGTGGTGGCACCGTGAACAGCGCCTCCGTGGTATCACGCACCTGTTGGCCGGCATTCGTCGCTATCTTTCGGGCCGTCTCTTCGCGGTAGCCCTCGTCTCCCAGATAGTCGGTCGCTACCTCGATGAAGTCGAAGTCTGGGTCGAGCGTGACACAGACCCCCTCGACGACCGTCGCAACTCGGAGGATGAGCGCGAAGTTCCGCGGCAGGCGCAGGGGGAACTCGTAGATAGTGTCCTCGACTTGTTGAATCACCTGCTGGACGCGGTACTGTTCGAGTTCCTCGCCGCGCACGTCCGCGATGGCGAGTTCCATCACGTTCGCCATGACCTGCCGGTCGGCCTCGGGTGAGAGCGTCCCCATCTCCACCATCGCGTCGAGGATACCGTCGATATTCTGGTCAGCGACGGCGATATAGAACTCGACTATCTTCTCCTGAATGTACGGCTCAACCTCCCCATTCATTCCGAAGTCGTAGAAAATTATCGACCCATCGTCGGCAACAGCGAGGTTGCCCGGGTGGGGGTCGGCGTGGAAGACGCCGTCCTCCAGTATCATTTTGAGGTAGGCGCGCTGGAGCCGGGTTGCGAGTTCGGTCCGGTCGTGGCCCGCCGCAGCAAGTGCCTGTACGTCGTTTATTTTCGTCCCGCCGATATACTCCATCGTCAGGACCCGCGCGCCGGAGACTTCAGGGATAGACTGAGGGATGCGGATCGTCTCGTCGCCCTCAAACCGCTCTCGAATCGTCTCCAGCACCCGGCGTTCGCGACGGTAGTTCATCTCTTCACGGATCGTCTTTGCAAACTCATCGGCTACGTTCTCGAGCGAGAATGCACGGCCCTCGCCGACCAGCCGTTTGAGCAGCGGCACCGACCACCGGATCACCCGCAGGTCGGCATCGACGAGTTTCTCGATCCCCGGCCGGCGGACCTTCACCGCGACGTGTTCGCCCTCGTAGGTCGCGCGATAGACCTGTCCAAGTGAGGCGCCGCTGATGGGCTCGCGGTCGAAGTCGTCGAATGTCTGGGTGATGGAGCCGACCTCATCCTTCAGCACGTCCTCCACCCCGTCCCAGTCCGCTGGCGGCACGTCGTCCTGAAGACTCGACAGCACATCGATGTAGGCCGGCGGAAGGACGTCTGGTCGGGTCGAGAGCAACTGACCGAGCTTGATAAACGTCGGTCCGAGGGTAAGCAGCGAGTCCAGTAGGGAGTTGGCACGGCGACGCTGGGCCTCGCGGCTCGGGCGACGCGAGCGGCCGAACAGGAGGAACCGCCGCTTGTCGCGGCCGTACGCGACGATCAGCGGCCCAAACTGGTACGCAACGACGAGAAAGCGCCAGTAGGCACGGAGAGAGACCAGCGTGAGTCCCCCCGCGTTACGCGTCCTCAACCGGGACTGTCCGCCCGGTCGTGGACTCGCGTTTCGGGAGTTCGACCTTGAGAACGCCCCGCTTCACGCGGGCCGTCGCGTCCTCGCCGGTTGCGTCCGGCGGGAGCGGCACCTCTACGTCGAGAAAGAGCGGTCGGTCCTCATTGACGTAGCGGAACTCACCCGGAAGATCCTTCGCCCGCCGTGCTTCCACTGTCAGCCGCCCGCGACCGACAGATAGGTCGACGCCATCCGCGGTCACCCCGGGCAGGTCAAGTACGAGCAGATAGGCCTCGTCACTCTCCAGTAGGTCCGCGAACACCGCGTCGGGGAGTTCACGCAGCGCCTCGCGTAGCCCAGACATAGACATCAGTAGGGAGCGGCGGTCGAAAAAGGCCGCGGTCCCGTCCTCTCCGTAGTCGTTCGCCGCGGGGGGCAGACACTTCACCGCGGGCCGCTACAGACCAATCATGCCAGACGACGCCCGCCGCGAGGCCGGCTTCCGCGACCGCACACGGGTCGTCGACGCTCGCACGGCGCTGCTCGAACGCGTCGCGGCCGAGGACCGGACTGACTTCCTCCCCGTTTTCCGGACCGATGGGCGCACCCTCGCGGATCCTGTCGACGCCGCCCGAGACGTGCCGGGCTACGACCGCGCCGCAGTCGACGGTTGGGCCGTCCACGCCGAGGACATCTTCGACGCGAGTTCCCGGGCACCCGAACCGCTTGACGTCCTTGTGGACGGCACCCCCGAGGGTGCAGACCAGGTCCCGCCCGGCGCCACCACGCGGGTCCACACCGGGAGCCCACTTCCCGACGGTGCCGACGCTGTCGTGATGATCGAACACGCCGACCGGGTCGGCGACCGAGTCGAGGTGTCGACGGCACTCGCTCCCGGCGAGAACGTCGGTATCCGAGGCGAGGACGTTGAGGCCGGCCAGCGATTGTTCGACGCCGGCCACCGCCTCCGACCCTCAGACCTCGGACTGCTGGCCAGCGCTGGCCATCGCACCGTCCGGGTGAGAGAGCGTCCGACCGTCGGGATCGTGCCGACGGGCGAAGAACTGGTAGGAGCCGACCCGGACTTGGGCGAGGTAATAGAGACGAACGGCCTGACTGTCGCGACACTCGTCACCCGCTGGGGCGGGGTCCCGGCGCGGCGCGAACCGGTCCCGGACCAGCACTCGGCGCTCCGTGCGGCGCTCCAGCGCGACCTCCACCGTGATCTCATCGTCACGACCGGCGGCTCCTCGGTGGGCGAACGCGATCTCGTGCCCGAGGTGATAGCCGACCTCGGCGAGGTGCTGGTCCACGGCGTCGCCCTCCGCCCCGGCCACCCAGTGGCGCTCGGCGTGATTGAGGAGACGCCCGTTCTCGCGCTCCCGGGCTCCCCCGTCGCCTGCGTCGTCAACGCCGTCCAGTTCCTTCGCCCTGTGTTAAAACGGGTCGGCGGACTCCCGTGTCCAGACCTCCCTTGCGTCCCCGCGACGCTTGACCGGAAGGCGCCGAGCGAGCCAGGTGTCCGAACGTTCGTCCGGGTGCGTCTGAAAGGCGAGGGCGACGGGCGACGCGCAATCCCGGTCCGCAGCGGCGGCGCGAGCGTTCTTTCGTCGGTCGCTCTCGCAGACGGCTGGCTCGTCATCCCCGAGAACAACGAGGGCCTCCCGGCGGGCGAGCGCGTCGACGTGGAACTGTGGGAGTTCCTGCCATGACACTGCTTGGCGAGCAGTCCCAAGCCGTCAGGGCAGGGATCGCCGCTGTCCTCGCCGTCGTCGCCGGTGTGAGCATCTGGACCGCGAGCCAGCACCTCCCAGCCCTCACCGGGGTCGTTGGTGCCCTCGTTGGCGTCGGCGCGACCGGCCTGACACTGCTCTTTTTCATCGAACTGGTTGGCGAGCGCCAGCGAGAACGCGACACCGAGCGCAGGCGGGAGATGCGGGCAGCGCGCGCCGACAAGTCTGATGACGACGACGAACCCGACTGAGCAACCCCGTCTCGTTTTGTCTCGCCGCATCGTCGACCGAATATGGAGCGCAAGGAGTTTCGCGATCTCGTCTCGCCAGAGCGCGCCCACGAGGCCGTCGGCAGCCTCGAACTGTCGCCCGGAACAGAGCGTGTCTCACTTGCGGACGCCAGCGGCCGCGTGCTCGCCGAACGGATCGACGCCAGAATCGATGTTCCTGGGTTCGACCGCGCGAGTCTCGATGGCTACGCCGTCCGCGCCCGTGACACGTTCGACGCGGACGAGGCGTCGCCGGCCGAACTCGACCTCTGCGGGACGGTCCACGCCGGCGAGACGCCAGACGTCGCCGTCGACCCCGGGGACTGCGTGGCCGTGTCGACCGGGTCGGTGCTGCCTCCCGGCGCCGACGCCGTGGTGATGGTGGAGGAGACGGAGGAGCGCGGGTCGACGGTTGCCGTCCGGACTCGCGTCGCGCCTGGCGAGGCGGTGATGTTCGCCGGAACGGACGTGGCCGCAGGCGATCGGGCGCTCGGTCCCGGCACACGACTGACGAGCCGCGAGGTGGGTCTGCTGTCGGCGCTCGGCGCCGACACGGTGCCTGTTCACGCAAAGCCGCGGGTCGCTATCGTTTCTACCGGCGACGAACTCGTCCGACCGGGCAAGGAACTGGACCCCGCTCGCGGCGAGATACACGACGTGAACTCCTACAGCGTTGCGGCGGGCGTGGAGGAGGCGGGCGGCGAGGCCGTTCTCTACCCACATGTCGGCGACGACTACGAGGAGATGGAGCACCTGCTCCGAGAGGCCGCCGCCGACTGTGATCTCGTACTCTCCTCCGGGTCGACGAGCGCGAGCGCCGTTGACGTTATCTACCGGGTAGTGGACGACGGGGGTGACCTCCTCCTCCACGGTGTCGCGATCAAGCCGGGCAAGCCGATGCTCGTCGGCAGACTAGACGATGCCGCATACGTCGGCCTCCCGGGCTATCCTGTCTCTGCGCTCACCATCTTCCGGACTTTCGTCGCGCCCGCTATCCGTCGAGCTGCAGGCCTCCCCGACCCGCAGACGGCGACCGTCTCCGGCCGGATGGCGGTCCGCGAACGCTACGCCGAGGGCCGTCTACGTCTGATGCCTGTTGGCCTTGTCGACCCCGGGTCCGACGACCGAGAGGGGCCGGACGACCTGCTCGTCTATCCCGTCGACAAGGGGAGTGGCGCGACCACTAGCCTCGTTGAGGCAGACGGCGTTGTGGAGATGCCGGCAGATGTCGAGTATCTCGACCGGGGCGAGACGGTGGAGGTCGCTCTGTTCTCGCCGGACCTCCGGCCGCCCACTCTCCTCCTCGCGGGCGAGGATGACCCCGCGCTCTCGCGACTGCTCGACCAGGTGACCCGTCCGCGACACCTCCCTGTCGGGTCGCGCGAGGGTCTGCGGCGCCTGCGCAAGGGGGCAATCGACGCCGCCGTCGTCGCCGGCCCGACTGACCAAGCCACTCCGTCGACGCCCGTCGCCGAGTGGGACCGGGAGTGGGGGCTGGCCGTCACCGAGGGCTCGGAGATCGAGGCGCTCTCCGATCTTGTCGACCGCGACATCCGGTTCGTCAACCGGACGACTGCGTCGGGCCTCCGGACAAGCTTAGACGACGCGATGGGCGAACTCGCCGTCAAGCGCGGCGTCGACCGACACGAACTGGAAGCACGCGTTGCCGGCTACGACGCCGGTGTGCGCGCACATGAGAGCCCCGTCCGGGCGGTCGTGTGCGGGGACGCCGACGCTGGGCTGGGGCTCCGGGCGACCGCCGAGCGACTCGGTCTGCCTTTCCAATCGCTCGGAACGCAGACGGTGCGGGTGCTTGCCGCGCCAGCGCGCGCCCAGAAGCCGGGGGTGCGGGCGCTCACCGATGCCGTCGCCGGGGGAGCGGCGTTCGCGGACCTGACCGGCTACCCGGCGAGTTCGGCGAACGACGAGACGCGGTAGTCGGCGCGGACGCAGTAGCCCCGCCGCTCGTGGCCGTGTCGCTCGACGTGAACGGCATCAAGGCCGGCGGCCCACGCCGCACCGACGTCCGAGGGCATATCCCCGGCGAAGACCCCGCGAGCGCGGTCTGTCACGCCCAGTGCAGCCCGTGCGCGTTCGACCGGCCGGGGGTCTGGCTTCCAGCCCACCTCGTCGGTACAACAGACTACCACGTCGAACTGGCGACGGAGGTCGAGGGCCTCGAGTACTGGGTCGGTGAGGAATGACTGGCAGTGAGTGACCACCCCGGTCGGCGCGTTGAGGTCCCGGACGAACGCGGCGTCGGGGTGGAGACGGGTCGCGGCAGCGCGCTCGGCGGGTCGTTCGGCGGCGTGGAACGCCTGCCAGAACGCCCGGACGTCGACGCCCCACTTTTGGAGAAGTGCGTTGCGCTCGCCCGCGAGGCCGTGCCAGAGGAGGCTCGCCTCCCGATCCGAGAACCGACGGTCCAGCTGGTCGCCTGCACGGTCGAAGGTCGTCCGAACGTACGACCAGTCGGCGTCGACCAACGTGCCGTCAAGATCGAACAGCCAGTAGTCGTAGCCCGGCAGCGCGGCCGGGTCTGGTGCAGTCATCGCCGGACTCGAAGCCGTGTGCGGGCAAATCCCTTCCGCTGAGTCACGACGTCGCACGCTCTATCGGGTCGGCCTTCGGGTGGTCCCGGGTCACACGGATTGGCGGTCGGTCCGGCGCGCGCTTCTCGTCTGCGGGAAGCAGGTACTGGTGCCACTCGCGGTCGCCCTTGATGCCCCAGTCGCCGAGCAGGGGGTGTGGCGGGAGGTCGTCGTAGTCTTCGATACGGCGCTGAATTATCTCACGTGCCTCTTGCCCGGTCGGGTGGTCGGCGGTGACGTTCAGCGCCTCGAACAGCGCCCGGGGCTGGAAGGTTATCTCTAAACCGACGGGGCAGTATCGGCTCCGACGCTCGTCGTAGAACGGCGCGCGACAGGTCGGAAAGAAGGGCTCGCCGGCGAAGCAGAACTCCCACTTGCAGGTGTCAGGGTCCGTCGGGATGTCAGCGGGCCACGGCTCCGGGTCATGGACGTGGAGAAACTGTAGGACATTCCATAGTCGCTCGTGGTACTCGCGCTCTCCCAGTTCGCGGGCGGGCGGGCGAAAGAACGCGACGAGTGAGGCACGGTCGCTGTGGTCGCGCCAGACGTCGAGATACTCGACGAGGACGCGTCCGAGTCCAAAGAGCGCCTCGGGGTCGGTCATCGAGTCGACGACGGTGTAGAGCGGGTCACCCTGTCGTAATGACTCCGCAGCGAAGAAACACGGGAACGGCGAGCCGTCGCGCTCACCGGTCAGGCTAGCCTCGAACGATTCCCAGTGGGCAGCTAGCCAGTCCGGCGTCGACGGGTCGGACGCACGCGATGCCAATGTCGACTGGTCAAGGAGCCGTGTGAGCCCCGGCTCGTTCATACACTGCATCTGAACTGGGGCGGTATGACGGTTCCGGGAACACATGCAGACCGCACCGTGCGTGGTATGCAGAATGAGTCTACCACTCTTGAGTATCTCCTGCCAGGCGGCAATCACATCTCGTTTGCGGCCCGACCTACGACCCACACGGAGACCGCGCAGCCGCGGTCAGAATGCGTTCGGGATCGTCCCGGTTGCATGGCTGTTCCACGGCAGAGCCCTCGCTCCAGCGCGGGGGGCTGTCAGCTTCTCGTCAGCGCTGTTCATCGAACAGTCCCGCGAGGCGGGTGTCCTTCTCGGTGATCCCGCCCTCCTCGTGACTGGTCAGGCGGACCTCCACCTCACCGTACCGGATCTCGATTGTGGGGTGGTGGAACTCCTCTTGGGCTACCTCGCCTACGCGCGCGGCGAAGGCAACGCCGTTGAGATAGTCAGAAAACTCGTAGACGCGAACGATCTCGTCGCCGTCGCGCGACCATTCGTCGGAAAGTTCGCTCGCTATCTCGTCGTCGTTGAGCAGACGGGCCATAGTCTTAGTTCGGCGGGTGGCCGCAAAATGCTTGGCCCGAGTTTCAGTCTTCGGCGCTTGTCTCCACGCCCGCGTCGGGCCGGTCCGGCGCGGCGTCGACCTGCGGCGTGTCGACTGTGGGGTCAAACAGCCCCATCGCGGTCTGGATCGTCGTCAAGTCGTCGGCCTCGGCGGCGGCCTTCAGACTCTGGGTTGGTGGCGCGAGCAGCTGGTTGACGAGTGAGTCCGCGAACGCCTCGATCGCTTCGTGCTGGTCCTCGGTCAACTCCTCGCCATCACACTCTGTCAACCGGGAGCGCAGGCGCGCGAGTTCGGCCTGCTTCATTCGGTCTGCGCCCTCGTACATCGCGCCGATGGCCTCGTCGGCACGTTCGCGCTTGTAGCTCCGGAGTAGGCGCTCGAACTCGTCGTCGACCATCGCAGCGACGGCCTCGGCAGCGGCCTTGCGTCGCTCTCGCGTCCGGTCGGTTATCTCGTGCAGCGCCGTCACGTCGCGCAGTGTGACGCCCGCGACTGTTTTCACCGTCGGGTCGACGTCCCGTGGCACTGCAAGGTCAATGATGACCGTCTCGCCCGCGTCCGCGAGCGCACTGCTGTCGAACACCGGTTCGGCGCTCGCCGTCGCCGTCACCATGATGTCGGCGTGGGCAACACGCGTCGTCGCTTCGTCGAGGGGGATGGCTGTCGCCGGAAGGTCGAACTCCGCGGCGAGCGCACTGGCGCGCTCGACGGTCCGGTTCGCGACGACAAGGTTGCCTACCCCGGCGTCGACGAGCGCCCGTGCCGCTTTCTGGCCCGTTTCGCCGGCACCGACGACCAGCCCGGTGGCGCCCGCAAGCGTCGACTTCTCGCCGGCTGCCTCGACTGCAGCGCGGGCGAGCGAGGTGGTCCCCTCGTTTATCGAGGTTTCCGTGCGCGCTCGCTCACCAACGTGGAGTGCCTTCCGAACCGCGGATCCGAGCGTCGGGCCGAGCGCGCCAACTCCCTCCGCGGCCTCAAGAGCGTTGCGCACCTGACCGAGAATTTCGTCCTCGCCTAACACCTGCGACTCTAGCCCCGCGGCGACCCGCAGGAGATGCCGGAGGCTGTCCTCGTGGTCCAGTCGTCTGATGGCGCCGTCGCGCACCTCGGGCGCGAACGACTCGAGCGCCGCCCGTCCGTCTGTGGGGCTCTCGGTGACGACGTACGCCTCCGCCCGGTTACAGGTGTGAAGCGCGAACGCCTCGCGCACGCCGTTGTGGCGGGTGACTTCGTCGAGCGTCGTCCGGGCGTCGCCGCCGCCGGCAGCGCCTATCTCGTCCAGCGTTGCGCGCCGATGGGTGACGGCCACGCCCGTCACGATGCCGTCATCGCGCGTCACCGGTCCCCTCCTACGGGCGCAGAGAGCGCCGTGTCTGCGGCTCGGTCGACGGCTGCGTCAACTCGCTCACGGTCGTCCGCCCGCGCGGCGGCCCAGACCTCGTCGTCGCGCGCGGCGGCCCGGACCGCGTCGCGCCGGCGGCCGGCGTCGACGCCCTCGGCCGCGAGCTCGGTCCGCAGACAGCCGGTCGCGTCGGCGACTAGCCCCGCCCCCGCGAGTTCCGACTCGAGTCGCTCGCGGAGGACGCGTGCGAGCGCCGGACTCGCGCCGCCCGTCGAGAGCGCGGCCCGTACATCGCCGTCGGCGACAGTCGCGGGCACAGTCACCTCACCGACCGCACGGCCGCCAGACTCGTCGGCGCGGTTGACTAACGCTCCACAATCGCGCGCGGCGTCGGCGACGGCCACGTTCACCTCATCGTCGGTAGTCGCACAGACAACGAGCGCAGGGTCGTACCGGCCGATGAGTGCGGGCGCCTCGTCGGGCGTCACCGCCAGCCGGACGCGCGTCGCGCCGCCGTAGTTCTCGTTCGGGAACGCTGACGAGACGACCACCACGTCCGCTTCGGCCGCGAATGTGCGGGCCCGTCTGCTCCCAACGGCGCCGCCGCCGACGACTAGCACCGTCTCGTCCGAGAGATCGTGTGCGAGTGGGATCATTCCGTGTTCGCCTCGGCGCGTTCGGCCAGCCTGATGCCCGTCTTCTTCAGGATTCGGGTCGAGAACAGCGTGTCCCAGTCGTCCTCACCGACGTCCCAGAACCGCTCCATCTCCTCGCGCACCCGCTCGACCCGTTCGTTGCTCTCTGCCTCTGTCCGACCGTGTGTCATCGCAAAGACGTTGTACGGCCACACGCCCTCGTGTCGAGGGCGCTCGTAGCAGTGGGTGACGAAGTCGAGGCTCGCGACCGCCGGGCCCACCTCGCCAACGAGGCCGTCGGGCACGTCCCACACGGTCATTCCGTTCTCTGTGTAGCCCAGGGCGTAGTGGTTGGGGACGACACCAACCCGTCGGACCTTCCCCTCCAGCCGGAAGCGCTCTATCGTCTCAACAACCCACCCGACGTCCGTATCGAGCGAGTCGGCGACGTCGCAGAACGGCGTCTCTGTCGTCGGCAGACCGCCTTGTATCTCGACGATCAGATCGCGCTCCGCCGGAGTGAGCGTCTCGCGGTCTGTTGGCTTGACGTCTTGGGCCAGGACAGACAGGTCGAGGTCGCCATCGGCGACCGGGCCGTCGACGAGGAACTTCGCCTTGACACGGAACTCGCGCTGCTTCGGCAGGTTGTACGTCGGTTGGCCCGTCTCGGCTTCTATCTCCGCGAGTACCTCCTCGACGGACTCCTCGGCCACGCTCAGGACGAACCAGACGTTTAGCTGGTCGTGTTCGCGCTCGTAGTTGTGCGCCACCTCGCGCCGGGCGTTGATCAGATCGGTGACCTCCTCGAACCGGTTCTCTGGTGCGTGTGTCGCGACGAGTGTCGCTGTCCCGCCGATAGCCTCAGCGTTGACGAGGGCGCCAAACCGCGAGATCGTGCCCCCTTCGTCGAGGTCGTGTACGCGCGCCGCGAGGTCGGCAGCACTCACTTCGACGCCACGCTCTCGGAGAGCTGCCGCCGCCGGTTCGAACGGCCGTTCGACGACCGGAAATCCCCCCTGAAAGGCGTTGACGACAGCCCGGTCAAGGCGGTCGAGCGTCGCGGCCTCACTCATTACTCGCCGGTCGGGACCCTCCCGGGATAAGCGTCTCGCTCGCGGCTCGCTGGCCTGCGGTCGTCGGGCCGGAGCCGCGTCACGACGACGGTACGTCGTCCCGTTCGGACTCGCCGTCGGTCCTGACGCCGGTCACGCGCGGCCCGAGCGCCTCTACCCCCTCAACGATGCCGACGTGGTCGGCCTCGGCCGGGTAGTAAAAGACGAGGTCGAAGCTCCCCTCACGTAGCAGCTGCTGGCACTCCCAGACGAAGCTGTCGTCGTCGAGGCGTCGGCCCTGAAACTGGTTCGAGGCGAACTCCGGGTCGTCGTTCCCGGCGTGGATGTACGAGTCGCCGGCTTCGAGGCCGGGCGTATGCCCAGCGACAACATCGTTCAGTTCGACGGTCAGCTCGTGCATTTCGAGGTCATCGCGCCCTTCGAGCTCTGTGTGGACGATGGCGCCGTTCAATTCAACCTCGCCCGGTTCGAGCATCGCCTGCGTCCGCTGGTACAGGTCTGCGTCGACCGTTCCGGTCATACTCTTTTTCTGGCCCCAGAGCGTTTACCCGTGACGGTCCCCCAGCAAAAGACACATATCGGGTGACTGCGACGCGACGGACGTGATCGGAACCCGGGCACGCGCGCTGGTACGTGACGCCCTCGAAGGGGTTCACGAGCAGTTCCTGTGGAACGAGATAGATCTGGGAGACGTGCCCGCCCATGTTGCTATCATTCAGGACGGCAACCGCCGTTACGCACAGTGCCGGGGCGAGGCCGCGCCGGAGGGCTATCACGCCGGCGCGGACACCACGGAGCAGGTGCTATCGTGGTGTGCAGACCTCGGTGTCGAGGAACTCACGCTCTACGCGTTCTCGACCGAGAACTTCGACCGCCCCGAAAACCAGTTGAACACGCTCTTCGACCTCATCGAGTCGAAGCTCCGCGAGTTCGCCGACGCCGAGAAGATTCACGAGCGCCACGTCCGCGTCCGGGCCATCGGCGACGTCGACCGCCTCCCTGCCCGGGTGCGTGACGCTGTTGCCTACGCCGAGGACCGGACCCGGGACCACGACCAATTCACGCTCAATGTGGCGCTCGCGTATGGCGGCCGCGCCGAACTGCTTGAGGCCGCCCGCACCGTCGCTCGCGACGTGGCCGCCGGCGAACTCGACCCGATGGACGTCGATGCTGACGAGGTGGAACGGCGACTCGCCGGCCCGACCGTCCGCGACGTGGACCTCATCGTTCGCACCGGTGGCGACGAACGCACCTCGAACTTCCTTCCGTGGCATGCGGCCGGCAACGAGGCTGCAGTCTATTTTTGTGCGCCGTACTGGCCCGCGTTCTCGAAGGTCGACCTCCTCCGGGGCGTCCGCACCTATCAGGCCCGCGAGGAGTCGTGGCGCGCCAGCCGTGCTGACCGGGCGGCCGCCCTCGTCGGCGCCGTCGGTGAGACGAGCGCTGTGGAGGCCGGCGCCGTCGTGAGCCGTCTGCGAGAGCGCCTTTCCGGGCGCGCGGCGCGGGCCGCGGAGGATGCACTCCCGGAGGGTGGAGGGGGAGCAGATCCGGTGGGCGACGGGACTGGATGAGGGTGCGACGGTTCGACTGCGAAGAGTTGTTCTACCGGCCAAACCGTCGCTGCCGACTTTGGTAGTCAAGCAGCGCCCGCAGGTAGTCTCGCCTTCGGAAGTCCCGCCAGTTCACGTCGGTGAAGTAGAGTTCCGAGTAGACCGACTGCCAGATCATGAAATCGGAGAGACGCTCGGCACCGGTCTTGATCAGGAGATCCGGTTCTTCCGGAAAGACCAGCCGTAGCTCAATGGCGTCGGCGTCGACGTCCGCCGGGTCGAGGTCGCCGGTCGCGACCTCCTGTGCGAGCGCCCGGGTCGCGGCCGCGAACTCCCGCTTGCCGCCGAGGCCGACGTTGACGTGGATCGGCGCCTCCACGGGGTCGGTGTCGCCGGGGCCGCGCACCGCGAGCGGTCGTGGAGAGTCGACGTCCCGGAGCGCACGCTCGATCGTCGGGACGACCGCCTCGTCGAGGACCGAGACACTCACAGAGACCCGCTCTGTGCCGTAGTCGAACGCCCACCGGAGGAAGCGCTCGAGCGTGTCGTACGCCCCCTGTTCTAAGAGGTCGCGTTCGGTGATGACGACCGCGACGCTCTCGGGGAGCCATCCGCCCCGACGACGGCGCGCGCGGACCCGGAGGGCGAGCCACCGGTCGTACGGATTCACGGGCGGCCTTCGGGGGCTGCTACGCCTGAGTCTTCCGTTCGTGGCGCGAATGTCGGGAGCGTTAAGTGTGCGTCAGAGCTACCCACGACCCGTGACAGACCCCCTGTGGCGGGCCGGCGGGTTCGCCGCCGTTGCGACGCTGGCGCTCGCCGCGCCGGCACTGGGTCGAGCCGTAGCGCTCCCGTTCGCCCTCGTCGCCGCCGCAGCCGCGTTCGTCGTCGATGACGGTCCTCTGTTCGACCTGTTTGCCCGCCCGGGCGACCAGCAAGAGGGCCGACTCTCGGGGCTGGCCGGGTTCGCCCTCGCCGCTACTGGCCTCGGGGTCCTAACAGCGTTTCCCGGCGCGACGGCGACGATGCCCGTCGCCGTCTTCGTTGTGAGCGTTCTCGTTCTCGCGTACGGCAACCTCGGCGAGCGACTCGTCGAGCGCGGGTCGTCGGACCCGTTCCTCGCGACAGCCGGGTTCGTCGCCGCCGGCTTCGCCGCCGGTGTCGCCGGCCAGGCCGCCGTTGCTACTGTGGCCAACCTCCCACTTTCGTACCCGCGCTTTGCCTTTCTCGCCGCCGCCGCGGCACTCGCGGCCGCGCTCTTTCGGACGATGCTCTACGTCCGCGACGACCCGCTGGTGATGGTGAGTGTCGGTGTACTCTGCTGGCTCTTCGACGCCGTCGCGGCCGACGTCGCACCTGTGGAGGTTGGGGTCGCCCTCGCGCTTACTGCCGTCCTCGGTGTCCTCGCGTACGTCCTTGGCACCGCAAGTGCCACCGGGATGCTGACCGGCGTCCTTCTGGGACTGCTCGCTGTCGTCCTCGGCGGCCTCGGCTGGCTCGTCGTGCTCCTCACCTTTTTTGCCGTCGGCGGACTCTCCACTAAATTCCGGTACGACCGCAAACTCCAACGTGGTGTCGCCGAGGACGACGGTGGCGCGCGCGGAACGGAGAACGTCCTTGGAAACGCCGCCGTTGCCCTCGTCGCCGTCGTCGCCTTCGCCGCTGCCGACCTCGTGCCTGGACGACCGGTCGACCCGGCAATGTTTCGTTACCTGTTCGCTGGGTCGCTCGCGGCCGCGATGGCCGACACCCTCTCCTCGGAGGTGGGCGGCCTGTTCGACGGGCCGCGCCTCGTCACGACGTTTGAAGCCGTCCCGCCCGGCACCGACGGTGGTGTGACGTGGCAGGGGACGATCGCCGGTCTGGTCGGCGCCGCTGCAGTGGGCAGCGTCTCCCTGCTCCTCCTCGGAACGCGCCTCCCCGGCGACGCAGCGGCCGTCGTTGTCGTTGGCGGCGTAGTTGGGATGTTCACTGACAGTCTCCTCGGCGCAACCATCGAGGGCGACCGGGTCGGCAACGAGGCGGTGAACCTGGCCGCTACTGCCGCCGGCGGTGCCGCAACGGCGGCGCTGGCCGTTGGCCTCGGCCTCGTCGCCTGACGTGCCCCCACCCCGTCCGCGTCTCGCGACCGACGCCGACCGACCGGCCTGTCGCGCACTTCAGTCGCTCTTGCCGGCGCGCGCACCGACGCTTCTCTCCGCCGACCTTGACGCTCTTCTCGTTGCTGGCCCGCGGGGCGCACCAGTGGGCTACCTGCTCGCTGTCGGCGTGCGGTTCGGAGATACGACACGCGGGTCGGGCGACGACTCGCCGGCGGCCCATCTCGTTGAACTCGTCGTCGCGCCCGACGCCCGGCGCCGCGGGGTGGGCAGTGCGCTCCTCGACGCCTGCCTTGTGCAGGCTGGCGCTGTCACGACGCTCGTCGCAAGAGAGAACAGGCCGGCAATCTCGCTCTACCGGTCACGCGGGTTCGAACGAGTCGGTGAGCGCCCGGACGCGTTCGACTCTGGAGCGCTGCTACTCAGGCGTCCATCTGCGCCGCGGTCCTGACCCGGACCTCGACCGGCCGCTTGACGAACGGCCCAGCCTCGCGCGCGACCGCCTGTGAGACACCGCGTTCGGCGAAGACGTCGAGTAGCTGCTGGCTCAGTCTCCCGTCAACTACGACCGCGTGAGGCGGGTCGACTGCGTCGGAGACCGCGCCCCCGACGTCCGCGACCGGTACCTCGTCAAGGATGGCAAAGCCGTCGTCGAGGAGACGCGCCCGTCCCATCTCGCCGCCGACGACCGCGCGGACGTGCCCCGCGAGGGAGTCAGGCGGGAGGTCGTCCTCGTGCCCGGCCTCGTCGCTCGCCTCACCGGCGTCTGCTGCCTCCGGCGTCTCCCTCGTGTCCATGCCGTCGCGCTCCTCAGTGTCGTTCGCGTCCCCGGTATCCGTGTCGACTCGCTCGGAGTCGAACGACGGCTCCTCAACCGGCGCTGCCCCCTCCGTCCCGGCGCCGGGCGTGACCCTGATTCTGCCGCCGTCTGTGCCGGCGGCGGCCTCTGTTTTGTTTGCCACCTCGTCCCGGAGGCCGTGGCCGTTCTCCGGCAGCTCATCGATCTGCACCTTCTCGCGCAGGGCGCGCACGGCCTCGTGGCGTACGAGGTCCTCGACGGAGCGGCCCTCGGGCGCGAACGCGACGTAGTCCACGTCGCCGACCTGACGGAGTTCTCTGAGGATCAATTCGCCACCGCGGTCACCGTCGAGAAACGCTGTCACGGTCCGGCCGTCAGTCAGGTCCGCTACCGCGTCAGGGACGTTCGTCCCCTCAACGGCGATAGCGTTTTTGACACCGTATCGTAAGAGCGTTAGCACGTCCGCCCGCCCCTCCACGACGATGACAGCGTCGGCGTCAGGGATCCGTGGCCCGGCGGGTAGGCCGTCGTACTCGGTGATGTTGGCAACTCGAACGGCCTCGCGGACCTCCGCCTGTATCTCCTCGCTCGAGGTGATCGACTCGTTGAACGCCTCACCGAGCAGTTCCTTCGCCCGCTCTACCACCTTGCGACGCTTTGCCTCGCGGACATCCTCTATCTCGGTTACTTCGACTCGGGCGCGACACGGCCCGACGCGTGTGATCGTCTCTAACGACGCCGCGAGAATTGCGGTGTCGACCCGATCAAGGCTGGAGGCAATCGTCACCTCGCCGAACGACTGCCCTCCCTCGCTCGACACCGTGACGTCGATACGGCCCACCTTCGAGGACTGCTGGAGGTCTCGGAGGTCCAGTTCGTCTCCCAGAAGCCCCTCTGTCTGCCCGAATATCGCCCCGACGACGTCACTACGCTCCACCACGCCGTTCGCCGCGACGTCCGCGTGTATCAGGTATTTAGATGTGTCGTCCACGTGAATCGGCCTCTTTGAGCCCGACAGCTTCTCTCTAACGTACGACGTCGACCCCGGATATAAGTGTCGTAGACGGGAGCGCGGATCGCACGAACACGTCAGCCAGCGTGTCCGGTGCGGGGCCGCCCGGTACATGGATGCGCTGCGCCGCTTAGAACAGCGGCTCACCCCGCGTTTCCGTGCCGAACGCGAGGACGACGATACCGCCGAGAGCGAACGCTAACGCCAGCGGTGCGAGCGCCGCGAGGTAGCTCGTCTCGACGAGCGCACCGGCCGCGATCGGTCCAATCACGGCCGCGACCTTCCCAACCCCGCCTGCGAAGCCGTTGCCGGTCGCACGCGCCTCCGTCGGGAACAGTTCGGGCGTGTAGGCGTAGATGGCCCCCCACGCACCGAGCGTGAAGAAGGAGGCTGCAAGCAGGCCACCGAGGAATGGGAGCACGCCCGATATCCGGATTCCGAACGGCGCGACACCAGGCATCGCGGCCGCGAAGACGAAGGTGAACAGGCCGGACGCGAGCAGGTAGCTCCCAAGCGTCGGCTTCCGGCCCACCTTCTCGACGAGGTAGGCCGCCGAGAAGTAGCCCGGAATCTGGACGAGGGCGACCGCCACGAAGTAGAGGTAGACGTTCCCGACGACGCCGGCTGCGCCGACAGTGCCGGGAAGCCAAATAAACACGCCGTAGTAGCCGAAGTTGATCGCGAACCACGCGGCGGCGATCATCAGCGTCTGTTTGCGGATGTCGGCTTCGAACAGGCGTGAGAAGCCAGGCGAAGGCCCTGTCTCTATCGCGTCGGCGTCGATCTGCTCGTACGGTCGGTCGTTCGTCTCTGCGATCTTTCTGATCCGGTCGTTCGCGGCCTCCACGTCACCCTGTTGGGCGAGGAAGTACGGGGTCTCCTCTAGCCGAGAGCGGATAACGAAGACAAGAAGCGCTGGGGACGCCGCGGCGACAAACAGTAGCCGCCAGCCTGCAACGGCGCCAACGACCGGGAGCGTAACCATCCCGCCCGTGGTCAGCCCCTCAAGGAAGATCCACGCCAGTCCCACGGCGAGGAGGTTTCCGAGCGGCCAGAACGCGTCGAGATAGACCAGATATCGGCCGCGTCGGTCGGTCGGCAGGTGTTCGGAGAGATAAGAGGTGTCGACCGCGAGCGCACCGCCGAGGCCGACGCCGGTCAGAAAGCGCAGGGCGAACCCGGAGTAGAATCCGACCGCGAGCGCTGTCAGTCCAGCGAACACCGAGTACGAGAGCACCGTCCACTGGAACGCGGCCTTCCGCCCGTATCGGTCGGCGTACCAGCCCCAGCCCCAGTTGCCGATGATCATCCCCATCAGCGACGCGGCGCCGAGCAGTCCCGCGGAGAGCCCGGTGAGTCCCCACGTCCCGATGAGGACGGGGAGCGTGAAGCTGATCAGGATCACTTCCATCCCGTCGAACGCCCACGCGCTCCCGCAGACTGCGAGGAGCCGGTGGTGGAACTTGCCGACCGGGATCCGGTCGAGTACCTGTGAGACGGTTACCGTTGTGTCACCGCTAACTGTCGATCGCTTCTCTTCCATCGTGAGTACTGTAGGTGATACGTCCCTAGGAACTTAAATTAAATCATTAGAAGTAATTATTTGACGCTATCGAAGAGAAATACTCTTCGTCAGATCGGTCGACCAAGCAGTTCATGCCCGCCCGCGCCCGATTCGGCCCGTGACGCTTGAGTTCGACGCTGCCGCCCTCGTCCTCGTTGATCTTCAGACCGGCTTCGACGCCGCACGCTGGGGCGAGCGCAACAACCCTGGAGCGGAGGCGGCCGCGGCGCGCCTGCTGACGGCATGGCGCGAGACGGACCGTCCCGTCATCCACGTCCGGCACGACTCGACCGAACCCGACTCCCCGCTCAGGCGGGACACCCCGGGATTCGCGTGGAAGCCCGAGACGGCGCCCAATGAAGACGAGATGGTCGTGACGAAGCGGGTGAACGCTGCGTTCGTCGGAACGGAGCTCGAGTCCTTGCTTCGCGAACGCGGCGTCGAGACCGTCGTTCTCGCCGGCCTGACGACCGACCACTGCGTCTCCACGACAGCGCGTCTCGCGGAGAACCTCGGCTTCGCCGCCGTCGTCGTTCGGGACGCGACGGCAGCGTTCGACCGCGAACTCGACGGCGAGCGGTTCGACGCCCAGACAGTCCACCGGACGGCCCTCGCCCATCTCGCTGGCGAGTTCGCCGTGGTGACGACCGTCGACGAACTCGTCGCGGACCCGTGACCGTCCGTAACGCACGCTTTTGTCGCTCTGTCGTCACCTCGAACCACCGACAGCCCCTCTCAGGACTCGTGCCGCCGGGGCCGGCACCGCCGGGCCGCGA
>CAKZPG010000045.1 GCA_937138675.1 uncultured archaeon
GCCAGTTCTTAAACCCGACCGGCAACAGGCCGGGTTCCCTCTGTGGAGGGAAGCCGCGCCGTTTACGGCGCGGAGGATGTCACAACTGCGCCGGCGCCCTCGCCGCGCCCGTCTCCCCGGACCGGGCGTTCGTGGGGGGTGACCAGCGGACCGTCCTCGGCACCGACACAGTCGTTCATCCCCGAGCGACTTGAGCTCTGTGAGCGCTGACTACCCGTCTTGAGCCCAGTCGAGCGAGCGGCCGACCGCCTCTCGCCACCGGTCGTGGCGTCGCTCGGCCGTTGCCGCTGGCACCTCGGGCTGGAACCGCTGGTCCGCCCGCCAGTGCGACCGAAGTTCGTCGACCGAATTCCAGTAGCCGATCGCGAGGCCGGCGGCGTAGGCCGCCCCGAGCGCCGTCGTTTCGTCCACCACTGGCCGGACGAGGTCGGTCTGGATGATGTCAGACTGCAGCTGACAGAGAAAGTTGTTTCTGACCGCGCCGCCGTCAATGCGTAGGGCGTCCGTCTCTACGCCTGCGTCCGCCGCCATCGCCGCTGCGACGTCTCGCGTTCGGTGGGCGATGGACTCCAGGGTCGCCCGGACGAGATGCTCTTTCTCCGTGTCGCGTGTCATCCCAACGATAGTGCCGCGGGCGCGACCATCCCAGTGGGGTGTGCCGATGCCCCTGAACGCCGGGACCACGTACACCCCGTTCGTGGAGTCGACCGAACGCGCGAGTTCGGCTGTTTCGGCCGGGTCGTTGACAACTCCGATGTCGCGGAGCCAGTCGATCGCCGCGCCCGTCACGAACGTCGCGCCTTCCAGCGCGTACTGGACGGGCTCGCCGGACAACTGGAAGCCAATGGTGGTGAGCAGGCCGTTCTCCGAGGTCACCGCCTCCTCACCGGTGTTCATGAGATAGAACGATCCGGTTCCGTAGGTGGCCTTCGCGTCACCGGCGTCGAAGCAGGTCTGACCGAACAGCGCGGCCTGCTGGTCGCCCAGCGCGGCGGTCACCGGCACCTCTGCGCCGAGGAAGCCGTCAGGGTCGGTAGAACCGTAGGCTGTCCGGTCAGAGGAGGGCCGGACCTCGGGCAGGATCGCCTCAGGAATCTTGAACTCCGCCAGCAGGCGGTCGTCCCACTCGCCTTTGTGGATGTCGTAGAGCATCGTCCGCGAGGCGTTCGTGACGTCGGTGACGTGTTTGCCGGTGAGATTGTAGACAAGCCACGAGTCGATCGTCCCCATCAGGAGCTCGCCATCCTCGGCCCGGTCGCGTACGTCCCGGGCCCGGGTGCGTCGGAGTTTAACCGGGTCGGCGTTGTCGAGTATCCACCCGACCTTGCTTGCAGAGAAGTAAGCGTCGGGCTCAAGACCCGTATGCTCGCGAACATGCGCTGCCGTCTCGGGGCCGAGTGCCTCGATCCGGTCTGCCGTGCGACGATCCTGCCAGCCGATCGCGTTGTGAACGGGCGCACCGCTCGCGGCGTCCCAGACGACGATCGTCTCGCGCTGGTTCGCGATCCCGATCGCATCGAGATCGGTCGGGTCGATCCCCGCACTCGCGAGGGCCCGGATGACGACGCGCTCGACGGTTTTCCATATACCAATGGGGTCGTGTTCGACCCGGTTTAGTTGTGAGGAACCCTGTTGGTGCTGTCCGTATGCGTCTGCGACGACCTGCCCGGCCTGGTCGAAGGCTATGAACCGGGTGCCGGTCGTCCCCTGGTCGATCGCACCGATGTATGTCCGGGTCATCCTGTGTGCCGATCTGCGATTATCTCTCGCGTAGTAGCACTATCAAACATGTAAATATCTGGAACTCGTATAATAGTTGCTACCTGTCGAGTTACTCAATTGTCAGCACGTGGAGGTCGAACACGAGCGTCCGACCAGCGAGTTCGTGGTTGAAGTCGACCCGGGCGACCCCATCGGCGACGGCGGTGACGTCCCCGTGGAGGTCGTTTTGCGCCTCAACATGGAGGCCGACCTCGGGCGACTGCCCGACCATCGCCTCGAACGTCTCCACGTCGTACTCTTGCACCCGGCCGGGGTCGTACTCGCCGTAGGCGTCTTCGGGCGGGACAGTGACCGTCGCCTCTTCACCGGCTGTCATCCCGACGACTGCGCTGTCGAGCCCGTCGATCACCTCCTCGACCCCGACGGTAAATGTGAGCGGCGTTCGCTCGGCCTCGTCGTTGGGCACCAGGCCACTCTCGGCGATGGTCTCTGGGTTCGAGGCCGCAAATGCGCTTCCGTCTTCGAACCGGCCGACATATGCGACGGTCACGTGATCGCCGGGGCTGACGCGGTCAGTCATCGTCTGAGGTCGTACAGCCGACGGAACGGCGTCGGCGGAAACCGGAGTTCGACGCGGCTCGGGGGGCGGCCCTTGCCGTCCCGCCGTTCCGAGCGCACCCGTTCGACGATGCCGACCTCCGCGATCTCGTAGAGGAATCGTTTGACCGTCCCGCGGGAGAGGTCGACGCCCGGTTGGGTGCTGATTGCCTCTGCCGTCGCCGTGACCGACGCGCGGTCCTCGGTGTCGAGGTCGACGAGGTTCCGCAGCACCAGTTGTTTGTTCGCCGGGAGCGAGAGCACTCGCGCGAGCGAGACCGACGGGCGTGGGATCTCAGCGACTGCATCGTTCAGGTCGCCCTCGGTGAGCCGGGTCCGACCGGCCTGATTCGCACGGTCGGCGGCGATGAAAAGCGCTGTCAGGGCGTCGTGGGCGTTGCCGTCGGCCCAGCCGGCGATCCGCCGCGCGAGTTCGTGGTCGAGCGCCTGCCGGGCCAGTCCCTCCGAAGCGCGGGTCATCAGCACGTCGACGAGCATCTGGGGCTGGTAGCGCTCAACATTAATCGTGGACGCGGTGTAGGTCGTCAGCCCGGTCTCTGTTGGGGTGGCCCGACCCACCGCGAGCCAACTCGCGTTGCTGGGTAGTCCAGCGAACAGGTCGATGAGCGCCTCGCTGTCTCTGCCGTCCGGTTCGGCGACGTGGTCGACGGCGATGACGACGCCGGTCCGCGAGCCGTTGAGGATCGTGTTGAGCCGCTCGGTGAGTTCATGTGTACTAATCCCGTGCTCGGGAACCGATTCCTCGACGAGGTTGTCGAGTACGGCGTGGTAGAAGCTGAACTCGCTCGTCGTTGTGCGCATGTCGACGTAGACGAAACCGGGCGTGGCCGGGGTATTCGGGCGCGTGCTGGTGTGGATAACCGAGCGTGTCCCGACCGAGAACCGTTCGAGGTGTGCGAACAGTGCTGTTACGATGGCCGACTTCCCGGCGCCGAACTCGCCGTAGACGTACGCGTTCGGCGGGAGGTTCCCATTGAACACCGGGTCAAGATGGTCGAGTAGCCGCTCGAAGACGGGCGCCCGGTCCGAGGGCTCGTCGATGTGGAAAATCGGCGACAACGAGTCGTAGTTCTGGATGAGCCGTGGGCCGTCGTCCGGGCGCTGTCGTCGTTTGATCCTCGCGTCGATATCCATATCTAGGCGTGTCTTAACGGGTGAATTCAGTTACACAGTCAAAAGGGCCGTGGTTGGGCACCCATGCGAGCCGTCGAACGGGGGCCCAGAGGCGGCCGAAGGGGGTGATTCGAGCGTTAGATCGGCAGTGGCACCCACGCCGACGACGGGAACACGCCGACGATCGCCAGAACGGCGATGACGAACGTGTTGATGACGATTGCCGCCGCTGGTGGGTCAAAGTGGGTGTCAGAGTGCGAGTAGAACACTCGCTGGATGACCTCACCGCTCATTGCACCGGTCAGGCCGAACAGCCCACCGACGATCACCGAGGGGAGAATCGCCATCTCACCGACGCTGCCAGCGTACGCGACGGCCGCGGTCGCGCCGGGCAGCGTCATATGGTGGGTCACCGGGATCTGGTCGACTCCACAGTTCAAGAAGAGGAGTGAGGCGGCGCTGATGCCGAATCCAAGGAAGATGCTCCCCGTCTGGACGGTGGTGTAGGCCGCGAGGATGCCGGTGACGGCACCGATCATCGCGACGTTGGGCCACTTGTACTGATGTGGAAGCCACGGTTCGACCGCGAGACGGTCTGCGGTCGCGCCACCGTCCGCGACGGCATCGCCGCGACGCTCCTCACGCTCGAACGGGCCCATGTCGAACAGGCCGCTGCCGCCCGTCGAACCGATAAGCGGGTAGCTGTAGACGAGCCGGTGGAAGACCGCCGAGAGGACGACACCCATCGCGATCGGGTCCCACGGGAGGCTCAGGAGCCCGCCGGAGATCTGTCGGATGACCATCCCGAGAATACCGAAGAGTCCGCCGACTACGAGTACGTCGGGCTTCGTCCCGAGCGCGTAGGCGATGTTCTTTGCCTCATGGTAGTCGAAGCCAGTGTCCATGTAGCCCTTTCGCGCGGCGTAGGCCGCGGCCGCGGCACCGCCGGCGAACGACACGTGCGGGCCGAACACCGGGCCGAAGGCGACGAACCCGGTGATCCCGGTGCCGATCTCGGCCTGAACTTCGCCCGTAAGATCAGTCGCGAGTGTGTTCACTGCCTCGCCCGCGATGACCATGAAGCCGGTGAAGATGAACGCGGGGAGCGCGCCGAGCGCCGCGCCGAAGGCGCCACCCGCGAAGGCGGCGATTGCGAGCGCCACCCACTCCTGCAGGCTCAGCCCGAGAAGCTGGAGAGGAACCATCATCGGTTATGCACTCTCCTCACGGGCCCAGTCAAACGAGCGCTCAACCGCGTCGTCCCAGCGACTGTAGAGGCCGTCGGCCTCCGAGTCGTCCATCTCTGGCTCGAACTCGCGGGCGATCTGCCAGTTCGACCGGAGTTCGTCGACCGAGTCCCAGTAGCCAACAGCGAGGCCGGCTGCGTAGGCCGCCCCGAGCGCTGTCGTCTCGTCAACCTCTGGCCGCGCGATGTCGGTCTGGATGATGTCAGACTGCAGCTGGCAGAGGAAGTCGTTCTTGACCGCGCCACCGTCGACGCGCAGTGAGGTCATCTCGACGCCGGAGTCGGCCTCCATCGCCTCCGCGAGGTCGCGGGTCTGGTAGGCGATAGACTCCAGGGTCGCCCTGACGAGATGCTCCTTCTCCGTGCCGCGTGTCACCCCGACAATAGTACCGCGGGCGCGACCGTCCCAATGGGGTGCACCGAGGCCCGTAAACGCCGGGACCATGTAGACGCCGTCGGTGGTGTCGACCGAACGCGCAAGTTCGGCAGTCTGGGCGGCGTTGTTGATCAGGTCGACGTCCTCTAACCATTCGATAGCGGCGCCGGCGATGAAGATGGAGCCCTCCAGTGCGTACTGAACGGGTTCGCCGGACATCTGAAAGCCGATGGTAGTGAGTAGTCCGTTGTCGGACGCCACCGCCTCTTCGCCAGTGTTCATCAGATAGAACGCGCCGGTGCCGTAGGTGTTCTTCGCGTCACCGGCGTCGAAGCAGGTCTGGCCGAACAGGGCGGCCTGCTGGTCACCGAGCGCACCCGCGACGGGCACCTCTGCGCCGAGGAAGCCGTCGGGGTCGGTAGAGCCGTAGGTCGCCTCGTCGGAGGAGGGCCGGACCTCTGGCAGCATCGCCTCGGGGACGTCAAACTCTTCGAGAAGGCCGGGGTCCCAGTTCATCCCCTCGATGTCGTAGAGCATCGTTCGTGAGGCGTTCGAGACATCGGTGATGTGGTTCCCCGTGAGGTTCCAGATCACCCACGTATCGATTGTCCCCATCAGAAGTTCGCCGTCTCGTGCGCGGTCGCGGAGGTCCCGTGAGCGGGAGCTCTGCAGCTTCAGCGGCTCGGCGTTGTCGAGGATCCATTCCGTTTTCGTGGCCGAAAAGTACGCGTCCACCTCCAGTCCGGTCTTGTCGCGAATCTCCTCTGCCATTCCCGCATCCTGGAGTTCCTCGACACGGTCGGTCGTCCGACGGTCCTGCCAGACGAGCGCATTGTGGACCGGTCGACCCGTCTCCTTGTCCCACACGATAGTGGTCTCGCGCTGGTTCGTGATCCCAAGCGCCTCCAACTGCTCGGCGTTGAGGCCGGCCTCGTCGAGCCCCGTGTTCACCACTTCCTGCGTGTTCTCCCAGATCTCGACGGGGTCGTGTTCGACCCAGCCAGGCTGGGGGTAGATCTGTTCGTGCTTCTTGTACGCGTTAGCGACGACCTGGCCGCTGTGGTCGAAGACCATGAAGCGGGTTCCGGTCGTCCCCTGATCTATCGCGCCAACGTAGGTGTCTGTCATTCGTATTCTCCTTCAGGCGACAACGCCCGTTGTTGCCACCTCACTTTTGGTCTCTTTTTGCTACTATAATAAATATTACTCACGCTTCGGGTACACCAGTGAATATAACCAATATTATATTAATCTCCCGCGTGCGGGTGTCTTGAGGGACGTTCGTCGGGGTCGTGGCCTGACAGGTGCACAGAACCGGTCCGTCGCGACGGCGACAGGCTGTCAATGTACGGTCACTCTGCAACACGACGCGACCCCTCAGCGGGTGAGCCAGGTTCAATCGATGGATTTTTAACCGATATGACGGCTCTATCACGGCGGGCGAAGCTATTTACTGTCGAATTGTGACCACCGATAAATAAAAGTAGATTGACTCCGACCGGCAGAGTATAGATGGCATCGGCACCACACGTCGCTGTTATCGGCGGCGGTTCGACCGGGACCGGCATCGCCCGCGACCTTGCGATGCGTGGGCTTGACGTGACGCTTGTCGAACAGGGGAATCTCACGCACGGTACGACCGGACGGATGCACGGACTCCTCCACAGCGGGGGGCGTTACGCAGTCTCAGACCAGAAGAGCGCAGAAGAGTGCATTGAGGAGAACCGTGTTCTCCGGGAGATCGCGAGCCACTGCGTCGAGATGACCGGGGGGCTGTTCGTCAAACGCCCTGAGGACTCCGAGGAGTACTTTCGGGAGAAACTGGCTGGCTGTAGGGAGTGTGGCATTCCGGCCGAGGTAGTCTCCGCGGAGGAAGCCCGAGCGATGGAGCCACATCTCGCGCCCGACATTGACAAGGCCATTCGGGTGCCCGACGGCGCAGTCGACCCCTTCCGACTCGTGGTTGCGAACGCAGCCAGCGCCCAAGAACACGGCGCGCGCATCGAGACGCACTCGACGGTGACCGACCTCCTTGTCGAGAATGGCGAGGTCGTCGGCCTCGAGATCGAACACGACTCCGGAACGGGGAAGCGCGTTCACGGCACCGTTGGCGGTACCGAGGAGCTCCGAGCCGACTACGTCGTCAACGCAACGGGTGCGTGGGCGGGCCGCATTGGCGATATGGCCGGCCTCGACGTCGAGGTGCGCCCCTCGAAAGGCGTGATGACAGTCATGAACACCCGGCAGGTCGACACCGTCATCAACCGCTGCCGGCCGAAAGGCGACGCGGACATCGTCGTTCCACACGAGACGACGTGTATCCTTGGAACGACCGACGAGGAGGTCGCAGACCCCGAGGACTATCCCGAGGAGAAGTGGGAGGTCGAGAAGATGCTCGACACCCTCACAGAGCTGGTTCCGATGCTTGCGGAGGCACGGACGATTCGGTCTTTCTGGGGCGTCCGACCGCTGTACGAACCGCCGGACGTTGGCAGTGAGAACCCCACAGACATCACGCGCGATTTCTTTCTGCTTGACCACGAGGAGCGCGACGACCTGCCGGGAATGACGAGCATCGTCGGCGGAAAGTTCACAACGTACCGGATGATGGCCGAGCAGATTTCCAACCACGTCTGCGGGAAGTTCGGGGTCGACGCCGACTGCGAGACGGCCGAGGTCCCCCTGCCCGGCAGCGAGGAGTTTTCGGTCCTGCGGGACTACATGGACGAGTTCGGGCTGCGCTCGCCGATCGGTCGTCGGAGCGTTGAGCGCCTCGGCTCGCGCGCCGACGAGATACTCACAACCGATGGACCGAATCCGACCGTCTGCTCCTGCGAGGGGGTCACGCGCGCAGAAATACAGGACGCGGTCGACCAGTCAGGATCCGACCTCAACGCCGTTCGAATCCGCACCCGTGCGTCGATGGGCAACTGCCAGGGCGGGTTCTGTAGCCATCGGATGGCAAACGAACTTCACGGCGAGTACGACGCCGCGACAGTGCGTAAAGCGTGGGACGAACTGCTTCAGGAGCGCTGGAAGGGCCAACGCCACGCGCTCTGGGGCGAACAGCTCTCGCAGGCAATGCTCAACTACGCGCTCCACGCGACGACGCAGAATCGTGACTCGGACCCCGCGGACGGCGCGCCGGTCGACTTTTCCGCGTTCGACGGCGGTACGAGCGACACCGCTGGCGCCGTGGACGCGGGCATTGCGACCGACGGAGGCCGAGATGGCGATTGAGTCCGAGGTGCTCGTCGTCGGCGGGGGTCTAGCCGGTCTGTCGAGCGCAATCGCCGCCGCTCGCGCAGGCGCAGACGTGCGTCTCGTCTCCTACAAGCAGAGTACGCTCCGGAACGCCTCGGGACTCGTCGATATCCTCGGCTACACGCCCGACGGCGAAGGGCCACAGGTCGACCCGTTCGCGGCCATCCCCTCGCTGCCGACCACCCACCCATACCGGACCGTCGGGGTGGGGACGGTGCGGGAGGCGCTTGGAATGTTCGACGAGGTGGCGCCGGACTATCGCGGCGGGCACACTGACCGAAACGCCCTGCTTCCCACGCATGGCGGGACGGTAAAGCCCACCGCGCGCTACCCAGCGGGCGCGAGCGCCGGCCTTGCCAGCGACCGGCGCGACGTCCTGCTTGTCGGCTTCGAGGCGACAACGGACTTCGACGCCGAACACGCCGCGGCCCATCTCGAGGCCGCGGGCGTGCCCTTCAACGCTCGGGGGGCGACGATCCGGTTCCCGGGCGACCTCCAAGCGGACGCGAAGGTGACGCGGTACGCGAAACTGCTCGACACGGACGCGGAGGTGCCGGTTAGGGGCGCGCCCCGCCCCGCCCGCGATGCTCTTGCCGACCGGGTGAACACCGTCCACGAGGGTGAGCCACGGGTCGGCCTCCCGGCAGTTCTCGGCGACGACCACGCCGCAGCGGTGCGGGCGCAACTGGCAGAGCGAATCGGCGCAGATGTTTTTGAAGTGCCGTCTGGCCCCCCCTCACTCCCAGGGCTCAGGCTAGAGGATGACCTCTTTGCCGCTCTGGACGAGACGGGCGCCAGCATCGAGACTGGCAACCCGGTCGTCGACTACGACGGCGAGGGCCGCGTCGAGACGGTGTATGTCGAGAAACACGGCGCGAAGATCCCAAACAGTGCCGACCAGTACGTCCTCGCGACGGGCGGTCTCGTCGGAAAAGGCGTCGAGTCCGACCGGGAGTCAGTGTACGAGCCTATCTTCGATTGTCATGTCCCCCACGACGAGGACCGCTACGAGTGGTTCGACACGGCAGCGTTCGGCGACCACGCGTTCGCGCGATTCGGCCTCCGAACCGACGAGGATCTACGCCCGATGGGTGCGAACGGGTCGGTTGAGTTCGAGAACCTGCGGGCCGCCGGGTCGGTTCTCGGTGGCTACGACTTCGCCGCAGAGAAGTCGGGGAGCGGGGTGTCTATCGCGACAGGGTTTGCCGCCGGTCGGGCGGCCGCGGAGGAGGTCACATGAGCACTGTTCGTCCCGTCTGCGGCCCCTGGGGGTGGTCGACGTGAGCGATGCCGAGTCCCCACCCGACTTTGACCCGGTCGAACCCAACGCAGGCGAGGAGTTCGACCCCGTCGACGTCTTTCCGGACAGCACCGAGTTCGACCTACGTCCGGGCTCTGACTCCTGTTACAAATGCTCCACCTGCGACACCAACTGCCCGGTCGCGGAGGTCGACGACGATTTCCCCGGGCCGAAGTTCCAGGGCCCCGAGCAGTGGCGCCTCAAACAGAACGAGGACGACTACAGAGTCGACGACTCGGTGATGGACTGCTCGAACTGCATGCGGTGTGACAACGCCTGCCCGTCTGGTGTGCCGCTCTCGCAGATGCACAACACCGCCCGTGGCGAGTACGTCGCCGAGGAGATGTCGAAAACGTCCGTGGAGTACTGGCGAAATCGAGTGCTGGCGAACTACCGCACGTCCGCATGGCTTGCGAGCAAGGTCCCAAGCGTCGCCAACTTCGCGATGAACTTTGGGCCCGCCCGGTGGCTAATGGAGAAGACAATGGGTATTACTGCCGAGTACGAATTTCCCGGGTTCGCTGCCGAAACGTTCCGTGACTGGTGGGCGCGCGAGGGCGCCGCTGCCGGGTCGAGAGAGCGAGCGCGCGAGGCCCGCGAGCGTCGCGGCGAAGACGTAGACGCCGACAAGCGGGTTGCCTACTTCCACGGCTGTTACTCGAACTACAACACCCCCGAGGTCGGGAAGGCGATGGTCCGGGTGTTCGAGCAGTTCGGCTACGAGGTGGTCGTTCCGGAGCAGGGCTGTTCGGGTACGCCGATGTTCGCGAACGGGATGCTCCCCGACGCGCGCCGACACGCCGAGGTGAACGTCTCCTCTATGTCGGACCTAGTCGATCAGGGGTACGACGCAATCGCCTCGTGTACCTCGTGTTCCATGGCACTCCGCCAGGAGTACCCCGAACTGTTCGACATCGAGGGTATTGAGGACGTGGCCGCACACACCTTCGAGTCCGTCGAGTATCTCCGCATCCACGAGGACCTGCGCGGGGAGATCGCGGAGGCGGATGTCGACGGCGACCTTGCGGCGGAGTTTGCCTACCACGCCCCGTGTCACGCCCGGAATCAGGGGCTTGAGCGCCAGTCGGTCGAACTGTTCCGTGACCTCGACGGTGTCGGCATCGAGGATGTCGGCGACTCTTGCTCCGGTATCTCCGGCACCTACGGCTGGAAGGAGGAGAAACACGAGAAGTCGATGGAAATCGGCGAGGAGATGTTCGAGCACATGGAGGCTGCCGAGGGAACCACCGGCATGACCGAGTGCCCGACCTGCGCGATGCAGATGGAACACGGTACCGGCTATGAGATTCGACACCCTCTCGAGCTGCTGGAGGCAGCGCTGGTCGACTAAGCGAAATAAGTACTCGCCCTGGAGTCAACTCTTTTATCATGTCGCCTCGCATGACGTTGTATGTCACTGCACACACGCGACGTCGAACAGGACGTCCGTGAGCTGAGCACGCTCCTTGGGGACGTCTTGGCGGCGCAGACGTCGCCGGCGGCGCTCGAGACCGTCGAGCGGGTCCGCCGGGTGGCGCTCGACACGCGGCGCGACGAGGGTACGTCGAGAGAGCTGCTGTGGTCGGCGCTCTCCGGACTGGACGCCGACACACGGGACGTCGTCGCCCGGGCGTTCACGACGTACTTCGAGCTGACCAACCTCGCCGAGGAGCGTGAACGGGTCCGTTCAATCCGGGCGGGCATCGAGGAGGAGCGCCTCGACCACAGTCTCCGGGCGACGGTCGATCGCCTCGCGGACGCCGGCGCGGACGCCGAGACGGTCGCCCACGTGCTCGACGACGTGCTCATCGAGCCAACCTTCACCGCTCACCCGACGGAGGCGCGTCGAAAGACGGTGAAAGCGAAGCTCCGCTCGGTCGCCCAGACAGTCGAGATGCTGGACGAACACCGCCTGACGAGCCGCGAGCGAGCGCGTCTGGAGCGTGGGCTGGAGTCAGAGCTGACGACGCTCTGGCAGACACCACAGATTCGCGACCGGCGTCCGGAGGTCACCGACGAGGTGCTCAACATCCAGTGGTATCTCGAGAACGTACTGTTCGATGTAGTCGCCGACGTCTACGACGAACTGGACCGCGCGCTCGCCGAACACTACCCCGAGGTGGACGTGCCGAAGCTCTTCGAGTTCCGCTCGTGGGCCGGAAGCGACCGTGACGGCAATCCGTACGTCACACCCGAGGTGACCGCAGAGACGCTGGAGCGCCAGCGCCGGGTCGTCATCGCAAAGTATCGCGACGCCCTCGACCGCCTCGGAGGAGTGTTGAGCCAGGACGGCTACAACATCGACGTTGAGCCGGCGCTCACGGACCGCCTCACGGCCGCAAAAGAGCGCCTGCCCGGCGTCGCGGCCGAGGTCGACGAGCAACACCCTACCGAGCCGTACCGTCAGCTGCTCACGCTGATGCGCGAACGTGTCGAGCGCGTTGGCGACGTCCGGCAGGGCGGCTACGACTCGCCAGAGACCCTCCTTGCGGATCTTGAGGCCGTCGCAGAGAGCCTTCGAGCAAACGGCGCCGATGTAGTCGCCACCGACGACGTCGCGCCGCTCGTGCGCCGGGTCGACACCTTCGGGTTCTCGCTCGCGAGTCTCGACCTGCGTGATCACCGCGCGAACCACACCGAGACAGTGGCAACCGTCTTTGCTGATGTCGGCGTTGCCTACGAGACGATGGACGAGGACGAACGGGTCGCGGCTCTGACCGACGCGATACTCCAGGACGACCCGGTCGTCGACGTTGACGCCCACGACGAGTTCGAGGGGACGCCCGCCCGCGTCCTCCGCCTGTTCGCGAGCCTCGCGGACTGGCAGCGCGAGTACGGCGTCGACGCCGTCGACACCTACTGTATCAGCATGACAGAGGAGCCGAGTCACGTCCTCGAGGTTCTCTTTCTTGCTGATCAGGCCGGAGTGGCCGACCTACCGGGCTACTGCGGGCTAGACGTGGTACCATTGCTCGAAACCGAATCCGCGCTCTCCGGCGCGCGCCGGATCATGGGCACACTGTTCGAGAATGAGGCGTACAGCGCGGCCCTCGCGGCCCGCAAAGACGTTCAAGAGATCATGCTGGGCTACTCCGACTCGAACAAGGAGAACGGCTATCTCGCGGCGCAGTGGTCGCTTCACCGGAACCAGAAGCGCCTCGCAGCGATCACCAAGGAGTACGGCGTCGACCTCCGCCTGTTTCACGGGCGCGGTGGCTCTATCTCCCGCGGCGGCGGGCCTATGAACGAGGCGCTTCTGGCGCTCCCGACCGAGACGGTGACGGGACAGGTCAAGTTCACGGAGCAGGGCGAAGCAATAGCCGAGAACTACGGCAACCCAGTGATCGCCGAGCGAAACGTAGAGCAACTGCTTGACGCGCAGATTCGCGCGCGCTACCGCGCGCTAACCGCGGGCGACGACACCGCCTCTGACACGCGGCACGAGCCCATGGACGTCGCCGCAGCGGCGGCACGCGAGGCCTACCGCGACCTGCTTGAGACCGACGGGTTCGTGCGTTACTTCGAGGAGGCGACGCCAATCCGCGTTATCGAGGATCTCAACCTCGGCTCGCGGCCGGCCTCGCGGTCCGGCGAGCGCACCGTCGAGGACCTCCGGGCCATCCCGTGGGTGTTCTCGTGGACGCAGGCCCGCTGTATCCTTCCTGGCTGGTACGGACTGGGGACCGGCCTTCGAACCTACCTCGACGAGGGTGGGGAGCTAGAGACACTCCGGACCCTGTACGAGGAGTGGCCGTTCTTCCAAACGACTCTCGACAACGCGGCGCTCGCGCTCGCCCGCACAGACCTCGGGATCGCAGGTGAGTACGCCGCGCTCGCGGGCGACGCTGGCGAGCCCTTTTTTGACCGTATCACAGCCGAGTACGAGCGCTCCGCCGGCGTCGTACTCCAGGTGACCGACCGCGAGCGCCTCCCACCCCGAGAGTGGATCGAACAGAACCTGGAGCGGCGCAATCCGTACGTCGACCCGTTGAATCTGCTTCAGATAGACCTACTCGACCGCGACGACCTCACTGACGCAGAGCGCCGGACGCTTCGCCTGACGGTCAAAGGGGTCGCGGCGGGGATGAAGTCGACCGGCTGAGCCGCGAGCCCGGCGGATTCAAGTCCGCCCGAGATGTGTGCATTGTGTGCAGATCGCGCTTATCGCGCACGACGACGAGAAAGACGACCTGGTTGCGTGGGCGACAGACTACGCCGAGTTCCTCGGCGACCACGACCTGATTGCGACAGGGACGACCGGCGGGCGTCTAAATGACGAGACGCCGCTCTCAGTGACACGAATGGCTTCCGGACCGCTCGGAGGCGATGTCCAGATCGGGTCGGCGGTCGTGACCGGCGACTGTGGCGCTGTCGTCTTTTTCCGTGACCCCCTGACTGCACAGCCCCACGAGCCAGATATCTCCGCGCTGATGCGTATCTGTGACGTCCGCGGGGTTCCGTTGGCGACGAACCGTGCGACCGCGACGGCGGTGGTCGACGGGCTCGAAGCCGCAGCCGAACGGACAAACTGAGAATGGTCGGTGCGGGCCGCGCCGTCGCTACTCTCTGTGTCGGGTCTCGACCTCCGTTCGTACTCGCAGTTATCCTCGTCCAAAATCCGACGGCTGTTGGGCCACGCCTCATGGAACTCTTTCTGGCTGCCGTGCTTCCGCTAGCCCTTGGCCCCGGACCTGACCGGAGAATCGGATTGGCTGCGAGGGTACCTAATCACCCGATACAGCCACCGCGATAGATCCTTCAAAAGTCAACCACAGATGGGTTAGATAAAGTTAAGTTGAGTAGCGCCGTCGACCGCGCCGTGTTGAGAGCATTTGTACACGCCGCTGTGGTGTTGGTCGTCGTGGTCTCCGGGGCCGCGGGGCCGGCGTTCGCGGCAACACCGGTCGCCGAGCAGCCCCGCGCGGTTACGGGCCCGACCGCGCCGGAGGTGAACCAGAACCAGACGACTGCCAACGGCTGTACGTTCCCGTTCTCGGAGACTGACTCGACGGAGGAGGGGGCGAACGTGACTGTCGACGCGCCGCCAGAGCGCGTGGTGACGCTCGGCGCGAGCGCGGCACAGACGATGTGGGAGATAGAAGGCGCACGCGACAAGGTGGTGGCGTACACGACCTTCGCGTCGTACCTCGACGGCATCAACGACAGCAGGACGCTGCTGACGTATGATGATAACCAGCGCCTCACGAACAGCTCGCTAGACACCGTCGTCGACCTCGACCCCGACGTCGTCATCGCGGCGAACATCATCGACAAGAAGGACGTCCAAGCCCTCCGCGAGCGCGGCGTCACGGTGTACCGGTTCCGGACGGCGACCGACGTCGAGTTCGTCTACCAGAAGACCCGGCTCACCGGGCGTCTCGTCGGCGAGTGCGACGCCGCAGACGAGCGGACCGCCGAACTCCGCGCCCAGGTCAAAACGATCCGCCGGGCGACGGCGGACGTGCGAGAGAAGCGGGTGTTTAACCCCGGCTTCGGCGGAGTGACGCCCGGCCGGAACACGTTCGTCGACGAGATCATCACGGTCGCGGGCGGGGAGAACCTTGGGCGGCTCGCCGGCGACGGAACGGGGTACAACGCCTACGATAGCGAACGGATCGCGGCAGCCGACCCCGAATGGGTCACCGGCGCTGGCTTCGTCTCGACGCCGAGCGGACTCGCCGAAACGACCGCGTCCCGTGAGAACCAGACGATCGTGTTGAACTCCAACCACGTGTTCCAGCCCGCGCCCCGGATCGTCGTCGCGATGGTGACGATGGTCCGAGCGCTCCACCCCGAGCGCTACCGGGATGCCCGCCTTGGACGGCTCGCCGAGGAGGCCGAAGATGATTCTGGCACCTGGGAGGTCCCGTACGCCGACGCGGACCCCCGCTACACGACTGTTGAGGACGGCGAGGCCGTGTTCAGGGTCCAGAACGGCGAGCCGCCGACGACGCGGTGGACGGCCCCCGAGTCGTTCGCGCCCAACTCGTCGGTCCGGCTGACCGAACTCGCGGTGTCGACTCGCGAGCCGAACCCAATCTACACGGTGCGGGTCAGGAACGCGACGAGTGACTCGCCGCAGTTGTCGGACAACACGACGCTTCTCGCGGCGTACGACACCGAGGCCGAGGATCTGTTTGGCGGGACGACGGGCGCGGAGCTGTCGGTTCGCGTGCCGCTCGAACAGGTCGGGACCGACGAACGGGTCGCGGTCTACGCCCGCACCCCCGACGGCTGGACCGCGCTTTCGACCGAGCGGTCGGTCAACGAGACGAGCCAGGCTGTCACCGTCACCGCGTCGGCGGACGTGCTCCGTGGGTTCGCCGTCGGCGTGACGCCGGCCGACGCACCGACCGTTGCGGAGCCGCCGGTGTCCGACCAGTCGACCCCGACCCCGACCCCGACCGCGGTCCCGACGGACTCGCCGACACCGACCGCCACCGTGACGTCAACTGCGACCGCCACGCAGATGCCGACCGCCACGCCCACACCCACTGCTGGCGGCGGTCCCGGCTTCGGCCCGGTCGTGGCGCTCGCGGCACTGCTCGCGGGCGCCGCGCTCGCGCTCCGGCGACGGTGAGCTAGTCGCCGAGGCGTTCGACGGTCGCCGAGAGCACGTCCACGCCGATACCGAGTGTCCGCTCGTCAACGTCGAACGTCGCGGTATGGTGGCCACCAGGGTGGTCTGTGCCGACGACGACGAACGACGCGTCGCCGCCCGCCTCCTTCGCAGCACGCATCAGGTAGGTGGCGTCCTCGCTGACACCGAGCGGTGCGGTCGAAACGACGTTATCGACATTCGACACTTCCACGGCGACGTCACCGACGACCGCACGCAGACTGTCGTTACTGTCCTCGCGCGGCGCGGTTGCAATTGTCTCGGTCTCAACCGTACAGTCGTGCATTTCCGCCGCCATATCGAGTGTTCGGTACGCGTGGTCGGCAACGTACTCTCGCAGGTCGTCGTTCCCGCCTCGCACCTCTAGTTCGATACGGCCCTCGCTCGCGATTACGTTCGGCGCCGAGCCCACGTCCGCGCGACCGACGTTTACGCGGGTCAGCCCGCCGGAGTTGCGGGGGATGCCGTAGAGGTTCGAGGTGGCCGTCGCGACGGCCTGCATGACGTTTCGGCCGGCCTCCGGCTCCGCACCGGCGTGTGCAGACTCACCTGCGAACTCGGCGGCCAGTTGGCGGACCGAGAGCGCCTCGTCTGCGCCCGCGACCACCTCGCCGGTCGGGTGGCCAAGGCCGACGTGGAGTGCAAGAAAGTGGTCAAGCTTGTCGACGTGGCCGCGCGCGGCCATCGGCCGGCCGCCACCGACGACCTCCTCCGCGGGCTGGCAGAACAGCACGAACGTCCCCGAAAAGTCGCTCTCGGCCACGGCCTCAAGCGTCCCGAGTCCGATCGTCGTGTGGGCGTCGTGCCCGCAGGCGTGCATCACGCCCTCTGTCTTGGAGCGGTAGCCGCCGGCGGCCGGCGCGTGGCCGTCCGCGGTCGACTCGGTCTGGCGCAAGGCGTCAATGTCGATCCGGAGGCCGACCGTCGGTCCCGGCCCCCGGTCAAGGACCGCGACGAGACCCGTCAGGCCGCCCGCCGCAGCGTCAAGGACATCCGCGCGCGCCCCGCGGTCCGCCGCACGGTCGTGCCACTGCGCCAGTTCCTCGTCGTTCGGGACACCCATCCGCGCCTCCGGGTCCAGCGCATCGGTTCCGATGTAGAGTTCGTCAACACCGATCGCCTCAACCTCGTCGACGATCCGGCTGGTCGTGAGGAACTCACACCACGAGGGCTCGGGATATCGGTGGAGCGAGCGACGGAAGTCGACGAGTCGGTCTTGGATGCGTCGTGCCATGCCGTCTCGCACCACGACCGCCGAAAAAAGCGTTCTGCCCACCGACGGCTTCGCCCGACGGTGGGGTAAACCGGTCGACATTTTCGTGGTCGGCGCTCGCCGACGCAAGTCCCGTCGTGGCGCGCACACCTTCTCCGATACGAGCATTCTCTCATTGGGTTGGCCCGAGTGAAGCGACCGAGATCGCGATTCTCACTCACTTCGTCACTGCTTGTGTCCTCGATCTCAGCATCACGATGCTGCTCGGGGACTACCTCAGCGATCGGCTGGTGCATCGCGAACAGATACTGAAGGCGGTCGGGGCTTGGTTGGACCGATCGTGGTCTTTCTCGCGATCGCACTCCCCGGATAAGCGGCGTTTCTGACTGCCTTGCTCGTTCTGGCCGTCGCGTCTCTCGGCACTCCCCTGACCCCTCAATATCGGTACGACATCCGGTCAGGGAATGTTCCAGCGTTCCTCGGCGATATCCCAGTTCTCGTCCTCCTCCTGCTCCTGGTCGGATTCGGGCTCGGGTTGGGATGGGACGACGTTGTTACGCCGAGGAGGATGTCACAAGAAGTGTGGTGAACCATTGTTTCAGCGCGCTCTACAGGCGGAACAGGCCGAGTGCCTTGGGGTCAAGCCCCGAGGGTGAAGGCCGTACGCTTATTACGCACGTCATCGTACTGATAAGTACAGGTGCGACGTGGATTAACGATCGTAATCCGAAGCAACTGCCGGCAGTTGCGGGGAAATGCGACACCTCTCAACACCCTGCTACGGCAGGTGAGACGGGTGTTGTCGGGCGGGGTGGAGCCGCCGACCCTCACGGACGCACCGAGCGTTCGGGTGTGAATTCCAGCCGACCCGGGTCGGGAAGGTCGAGGGGAATTAAATTCGCCTGCGTCCATCCGTCCGGTTCTGGACGGCACGGAGAAAACGGCGAAGCCCCGGGGCTTGTCCCCGAGGTACTTCACCGTGTATTCGTTGTCTGAATCTGCGATAGCATCATGACTATCCGCTTTAGATAGGATTTTATACATCCGTCTGACGTGGTATTCTATGTCATTGCGTGGACGGCTGACTGAAACCACACCGGAGCGAGTCTCCGGTGTAACTGATTCGTACATCGTCCGCAACTTCGTTGGTGCGCTGGGAATTATGCTTCGCGACCGAACCACTGCATTCTACTTCGCTATCCTCGTCGGCGTCACACTGCTTGGAGTTGTGGGGCCGATGCTCGCGCCTTACGGCATCCAGGAGACGCAGTACAATGCGGCGACCGGGCAGGTACTCCAGGCGGCCGGGCCGTCGGTGGCCCACCCCCTCGGCACGACGTTTGCGGGCTACGACGTACTCTCGCGTCTCCTCGTTGGCGCCCGGCCGACAGTGATCACCGGCCTCCTCGGTGGGGCGATGATCCTCTCGATCGGGACGGCAGTGGGCGTGACGGCGGGCTATGTTGGCGGACGGACCGAGACGGTGTTGATGCGTTTCACCGACTTTGTCTACGGTGTCCCGCTCATTCCGTTCGGCATCGTCCTTATCACCTTTCTCGGAGTTGGGTTTCTCTCGTCTATCGTCGTCATCGGGCTGATCCTCTGGCGCGGCGGGGCCCGGGTGATACGCGCCCAGACCCTCCAAGTCAAGCAGTACCCGTTCGTTCGGGTGGCGAAGGCGACGGGCGCCAGCACGCCCCGGATCATCGTCAAGCATATTCTGCCGAACGTCGCGCCGATGGCCATCTTCTTTCTCTCGCTCGGGGTGGGGTACGCCATCGTCCTGCAGGCCAGCCTCACCTTCCTCGGCGTCGCAGACCCGTTCACGCCGTCGTGGGGCGTGATGATCCGGAACGCGTTCCGCTCGGGCTATATGTCCGAGGCGTGGTGGTGGTCGATTCCGCCGGGCTTTCTTATCGGCCTGACCGTCCTCTCGACGTTCATGTTCGGCCGTGGCTACGAAGATCTAGTTAACGAGGACGCCGAGTCCGCGGAGACCGAGGCGGTGGCGGCCTGATGTCCGCTCCACTGCTCGAGATTGAGGATCTGACGGTCCAGTACCGAACGAATCAGGGAATGCTCACTGCCGTCTCCGGTGCCTCCTTTACGATCGAGAGGGGGGAGTTCTTCGGCCTCGCCGGGGAGTCGGGGTCGGGCAAGAGCACGCTCGCGAAGGCGATCATCGGTGGCCTCGACGACAACGGCGAGGTCACCTCGGGGACACTCCGCTACCGTGGTGAGGAGATTCAAGACCTCGCCGAGACCGAGCTCAACGAGCGCCTCCGCTGGAAGGAGATATCGTGGATCCCGCAGTCCTCGATGAACAGTCTGGACCCTCTCCAGCGGGTCAGCGAGCAAGCGGCTGAGATCGGCCGGACCCACACTGACCTCTCTGACGAGGCGATCCGCGAGAAACTGAAAGAGATGTTCGACGTCGTCGGCCTCCAACAGAGTCGGATCGACGACTACCCACACCAGTTCTCTGGCGGGATGCAACAGCGAGCGATAATCGCGCTTGCGCTGTTTCTCGAGCCCAGCCTCGTCATCGCCGACGAGCCGACGACGGCGCTTGACGTGATCATGCAAGACCAGATCTTCAAATATCTCGACAGAACGAAGACCTCGACCGACACCAGTCTCCTGCTTATCACCCACGATATCTCGGTGATCTTCGAGTCCTGCGACAGCGTGGCCATCATGCACGCGAGCCAGGTCACGGAGCGCGGGTCGGCACAGGCAGTCCACGACAACCCGCGTCACCCGTACGCGTTCATGTTCAAAGAGGCGTTCCCTGATATCCGGGAGCCCAAGCGTGAACTGGAGGTGATCGACGGATATCCGCCCGAACTGATGGGCGACGTTGACATCTGTAGCTTCGCGGACCGCTGTCCATGGGCGGTAGACGAGTGCCGGCAGAGCGCGCCGTCGTTGGACCCCGTCGGAGACGACGACGCCACCCACGCCGCGGCTTGTGTCCGCGCCGACGAGGCCTACGAACTGTACGAAGCTGAGGGGACCGACCCCGACGGCACCGGGCGGACCATCGCCCCGGAGGAGGACGACTGATGAGTAACGACCCGCCGCTGCTCGAGATTCGGAATCTTGAGAAGTACTTCGAGGAGTCGAGCAACGTCCTTGATGTTCTCATGCGGCGCGAACCCTCGCAGATTCAGGCCGTCGACGACGTCTCGCTCACGCTGGAGGAGAACGATTCAGCCGCAGTCATCGGCGAGTCTGGCTGTGGGAAGACCACCCTACTGCTCACACTTATTGGCCTCCACGACGCCACTGGGGGCGACATCTACTACAAAGGTCAGCCGGTCTCGGAGTTCGACAAGTCGGACTGGAGGGAGTATCGGAGCAATGTGCAGGTGATCTTCCAGGACCCGTTCAACTCGCTCGACCCGAAAATGACGGTCGCAGAGTCGCTGAAGGAGCCGCTGAAGATCCATGGGATCGGTGACCGGGACCGACGAGTACGGGAGGTGCTCGAACATGTCGAACTGAGCCCTCCCGAGAAGTATCTGGGGCGCAAGCCGGCGAATCTCAGCGGCGGTGAGAAACAACGAGTCTCAATCGGCCGCGCGTTGGTTCTTGAACCGGACGTGATCCTCGCGGACGAACCCGTGTCAATGCTCGATGTGTCGACGCAGGCAGCCGTGCTGAACACGATGAAGAACCTTATCGATGAGTTCGGCGTCTCGATGCTCTACATCTCGCACGACCTCTCGACGGTCTCGTATATCTCGGAGGTGGTCAACGTAATGTACCTCGGCCGCGTCGTTGAGTCGGCACCGACAGAACAGATCCTCGCGGACCCGAAACACCCGTACACGGAGGCGCTCGTCTCGGCCATCCCCGTCCCGGACCCGCACTACAACCGGGAGCGAACAGAGATGTCCGGCGCGCCTCGCGACCCGGTCGACCTCGGCGAAGGCTGTCGGTTCCGCGACCGCTGTCCGGCGGTGATACCGCCCGACGACCTCGAGATACCACAGGCGGCTTACCGGGAGGTGATTGCCTTCCGCGAGCGATTGGCCCGCGACGACCTCACTCTCGACCGGGTGCGCGCGGAACTGGATGACTCGACCGACACGGACGCGCTCGCGGCGGCGCTCCGCGAGGAGTACTTCGACCACGACCTGATGGGCGAGAACGACGCAGTGCTCGACACGGCGCTCTCGGCCCTCGCGGCCGGCGACGGTGACCGAGCAGGCGACCTGTTACGTGGCCGCTTCGAGAGCGTCTGCGAGCAGACGCCTGCGGATGTCACGACGGACGACGAGTGGACGGTCGCCTGCCACTACTACGATGACGACACACAGATAGAGGAGAAACGTGTTCCCACGACTGACTGAGACGACGAGCGGACGACGCCCCCGCCAGGGGGCGGGCCACGCGTGGCCCGACCGGCTGGTAGACCACACGACGCCCGTGGAGGTGACTCTGTGTCGTCCCTGAAGCGGTATTTCGCGGTGCGGAGCGCCCAGACCGTCGTTATGCTCTTTCTCGTATTGACAGCGCTTTTCGTTCTGTTCCGGTCGATGCCGGGCGACTTTACCACACAGATGGCCGCCGCGGGGGCCAACGAGGCGGCGCTAGCGCGGATACGCGAGCAGTGGGGGCTGAACGAGCCGCTGTACGTCCAGTATTTCGAGTATATCAAGAATCTCCTGCGTGGTGACCTCGGTCAGTCGCCGGTCTACCGCGTCGACGTTTGGGAGTTCGTGAAGCTCCGGATGTTCAACACGTTCATTCTCGTCGCACCGGCGATGACGTTCACCTACCTGTTCGGCTCGGTCGTCGGGACCATCGCGGGGAGCAAACGCGGCGGACTATTGGAGCGCATCGGCATCGTGCCGGTCATCACTACCGGCTCTTTCCCAGCCTTCTTCACCTCTATTGTCCTCATCGTCGTCTTCGCGGACTGGTTCAACCTCTTCCCGACCTCCGGAATGCTCTCTGCGACGTCCGCGACGGGTCTTGAGTGGTGGGAACCGTACCTGTCGTGGGACTTTGCACACCACTACGTCCTGCCGTTCACCGCCGTCTTCCTGCGGTATCTGTTCATCCCCTCGCTCATTATGCGGACGAGCGTCGTTGAGGTGATGGGACAGGACCACACGGAGTACCACCGCCTCACCGGTATCTCCCCGACCAAGCGCCTCCGGCACGTCGCCAAGCACGCCAGTCTGCCGGTCATAACAATCTATCCCGTCTCGCTGGCGCGCGCCCTTGGTGGTGTTGTCCTCATCGAGACGGTGTTCAACTGGCCGGGCATCGGGTTCACGCTGGTGGAGGCGGTCCTCGGGCGGGACTACCCGGTCGTCCAGTTCGTCTTCTTCATCGTCGCGACGTTTGTCATCCTCTCGAACTTCGTCGTCGATCTGGTCTATGGGGTGATCGACCCGCGAATCCGGATCGACGACTAAGCGGTCGTCATCGACTCCGGATCGAGCGGAGTTCACCTCGAAATTCGATGTTTATACTAGTCACTCAGGCGTGGCTGCATATGTACGGTATAATTTGAGACAAATGTTACCACCCATAGTTTTATCATACCATACTATATTAGTCTAAATATGGCATCAGCAGACGACACGACAGACTCGACAATCGACCGGCGCTCGGTACTCCGGGCCTTGGGCGCTGCGTCTGCGGCCGGATTGGCCGGCTGTAGCGGCAGTGGTGGCGGCGGTGGCGGCGGTGGCGGCGGCGACCTCGGCGAGCGGGTCTCCTCGCTCCAGATGGAGTACTGGTCGGACTACGGTGGGTTCACAACCACCCAAGAGCAGATGGCGCCGATAATCCGGCAGGGTGTCGAGCAGCATCTCGGCGTCGGTATGGAGGTCGTACCGAAGGGTATCTCCTCGCAGTTGGGGGAGTTGGCGAACGACCAGAACCGCGCGAACAACATCTCCTTCACCTGGTGGGTGCCGGCGGCGGACCGCCTCGACCCGCAGGAGCTGTTGAACAACATGCGCATCGACTGGGCGGGGGCCGGCGGCCAGAGTAATTACTCGAACTACGCCGACTGCGAGTACACCCAGTTGCTGCAAGATCAGACCACTGCGGAGACGTCGGAGAAGCGCACACAGGGCATGTACGAGACGATTGCGTACATGGCCGATGACTGTGCGATCGGCAACCTCTGTCCCGTCGCCAACATCGGTGCGTGGCGGACCGACCGTGTCGAGATGGGCGGCATCGGTAACGGCGGCATCGCCCGCTCAAACGCTGAGTGGGCGTTCAAGTCCGAACTGACCGAGGGCGACGAAATGGTCGTCGCAATCAACCCCATCGCCACGGAGACGTCGAACTGGCTCACCCACTCGGCGTCAATGCCGGAGGCTATGTGGCAGCACATGATCAGCTCGCCGGTCCACAAATACAACGAGGACTTCGAGATCGTCGAGTTGCTGGGGTCGGTCGACGTTGTCGACGCCCAGGAGGTCGTCGTCGAACTGTTCGACGACGCCCAGTTCACCAACGGCGACCCAGTCACCGGCGAGGACGTGAAGTTCACCTTCGAGCAGATCAAACGCGGCGGGGAGGCAGGCGCGTATCCCGGCGCGGCGCCAGTGCCATACGACTCGATCGAGGCAGACGGGAAGACCTGCCGGTTCACCTTCACGGAGCCGTACATCCCGTTCGTCAACACGACGCTGATGCGGTGGGGGGTCGTCCACAAGCAGTCCTTTGAGGAAGCGGGGGCCGTTCAGGACCCCGGCGGCGCACAGTTCGAGACGCCGATCGTCACCTCTGGCCCGCTCCAGGTAACGTCGCTTGACCGCGGCCAGCGAGTCGTGACGGAGCCGGTCGACACCCACCCCACATACTCGGCGAGCCAGCCGATAATCTTTGAGGCATTCCGTAACGAGGAGACTATCATCACGGCGCTGGAGGCCGGCGAGGTTGACATCGCGCCCGAGATCTCGCCGCCGAACGCAAAACGCGTCAATGAGGAGGTAGACAACGCGAAGGCGGAGTTTGCGGGGACCCACACCTCGTACAACCTCCAGTATGTCTGTCACACGGCCCCGTGCAAGTTCCCAGAGTTCCGCAAGGCTGTTGCGGCGGTCGTGAACCGCCAGAAGCTCATCGACGTGGCGATGAACGGGCAGGTCGAACCCGATATGTACCCGACGTACATCTCGCACAATCACCCGCTTTACCCACCCGAGGATATGCTGTACAAGCAGGCCGACGACCCGACCGGGAGCCCCGACAAAGGGGTTTCCCTGCTTGAGGATGCTGGCTGGGGCTTCGACGGCGACGGCAACCTCCACTACCCGCCGGACGCGGACCTCGAACCTCTCTGGCCCCAGGGTGAGGCCCCGAGCGCCGATGACTTCCCCTGCATGGAAGACCTCGGCTGAGCGGCCGACGATACCTACTTTCCGTCCCGTCGCGACATCACTTCCACCATGCATACCTCGGACTCTTCGACCCACGACAGCCCAGTTGAGCGCCTCATCGAGAGTGATGTGTTCGTCCCGAGCGACGGCGACCTCGCTCTGGCGGACGACTTCCGCGAGGCGGTCGCTGCGAGTCGCAAGACACTCACCGACGAGGGGCCCGCTCGGGCCCGCGCGGCCGTCGCGACCCTGACCGATGACAAGGAGACCCGGACCGCGGTCCGGGCAGACGTCGACGCCGACGACGGACTGCTCGCTCGGTATGTCGCCCTGCGCGACCGAGTCGACGACCTCGCGCCCGAACGCGCCCTTGCGCTGGCGGTCGTGACCGGCCACGTCGAAAATGGCGAGCCGCGCCATGGCGGCGCGCCCGATGCGTTCCTGCCCGTCGACGGGGACGATCTCCTTGACCTAGTCTCGCTCTACCGCCGCTGTGTCGTCTACGCGTGGCGCGAGAACTGCTCGCCGTGCGAACGAACCCGCGAGCATTTCGACGCGATGTTCGCCGACGGTCCGCCAGATGATGTGATGTGTCTCGCCGTCTACGGCCCCAACTGCCCCCGGCTCCTCTCCGAGGAGTTCGACGTTGTCGGCGCCCCGACAACGCTTTTCACCCTCGACGGCGCCGTCGACTCGCGGCTCGTCGGTCTGCCGGCCCGCGAGGCAGTCGAGAGCGAGGTTGAGACCTTGCGCGAGCGGACGCTCCCGTCTTAACTGTCTGTCACGACAACTGTCCCTGTCGTCCCCTCCGACACTGTTGGGATCGAGAAGTAGTGGTACTCGCCCGGTGTTTCGAACATGTGGTGGTAGCTGTCACCACGCGCGAGCGCCCCCACCAGCGGATAGAGCATCCGCGCGGTCACTTCACGCTTGATCCCGCCGCTCGCGAAGTATGCCCCGCCCGGCGGGAGGGTGTCCTCGTCGGCGGTCACCGTCCCCGGATGCTGGCCCCTGTTCTCCCAGCGCACGGTCACGCCCGTCGCGATCTGGAGTGTCTTGGGGTCGAACCGGAGGTCCGGTGTCAGCCGAACCGTCTCGTCCGGGTCCTCTTGACGTCGCTCGTCGCCGCCCAGACAGCCAGCGACTCCGGTGACCCCAACGCAGGCGCCCGTCCGCACGAGTAGTCGTCGGCGGGTCATCTTGCTCGCCACGCCGGCCGTAGCGCGCCGTCCTGAATACTTCTTCCGCCGTGCGGATTCAAGTGTAGCCGGGCGGAATTAGATATATGAGACTTGACATCGACCGGGACCGACTGGTCGAGTTGGTGCGGACACAGGCGTCGTTCGGCGCCACTGACGATGGTGGACTTCACCGTCTCGCGCTCTCCGACGCCGACGCAGACGCGCGAGACTGGCTCGTCGCGCGGCTTGAGGCAGCGGACCTCTCCGTCCGGGTGGACGCGTTCGGCAACGTGTTCGGCCGGCGCGAAGGGGCCGACCCGGACGCCGCGCCGGTACTCCTCGGATCACATCTTGACTCTCAGCCCTACGGTGGGATCTACGACGGCGCCCTCGGTGTCGTCGCGGCCCTGGAAGTCTGCCTGACGCTCAACGACGATGGCGTCCGGACCCGCCGGCCCATCGAGGTGGTGAACTGGACGAACGAGGAGGGCTCACGGTTCCAGCCGACGATGCAGGGCAGTGGCGTCTGGGCCGGTGAGTTCGACCGGGACGCCCAGTACGAGCGCACCGACGACGACGGGGTGCGGGTCGTCGACGAACTCGACCGGATCGGCTACCGTGGCGACCACCCTGCCGAACCGCGCGAGCCGTACGACTCGTACCTCGAACTCCACATCGAGCAGGGGCCGGCGCTTGAGACAGCGGGTGCGGACGTCGGCGTCGTCACAGGCATCGTTGGGCTCTCGTGGGGTGAGGTGACACTGTCTGGGCGCTCCGACCACACTGGCACGACGCCGATGCACCTCCGCGCTGACGCGCTGGTGGCTGCCGCGGACGTCACGACGGCGATCCGCCGCCTGCCGGGAGCTTTCGGCGAGCGCACGGTGGCGACGGTCGGCTCGCTTGACGTCTCGCCGAACTCCGTCAACATCGTTCCGGAGGAGGTTCAGTTCACCTGGGACGTACGCGCGCCCGCGGACGCCACAGTGCGTGAGGCGACCGACCGGATCGAACGCGAGGTCACGGCGGCGGCCACCCGCGAGGGAGTTGCCCACGAGGTTGAGCAGTTTCTCACTGCGTCGTCGGTGGCGTTCCCGGACCGGACCGTCTCGACGGTTGCGACAGCCGCCGACCGTCTTGGCTACGAGGCACTCGACCTCTTCAGCGGCGCGGCCCACGACGCGAGCCACGTCGCAGGTGTCTGCGACGCCGGGATGATCTTCGCCGTGAGTGACGACGGCCGGAGCCACACGGAAGACGAACACACGAGCTGGGACGACTGTTACAGCGCCGCGAACGTCCTCGCGAACGCGGCGCTTGACCTCGCAGAACCGGCGTGAACTATACCATGCTCGCTCAGAGCTGACGCCGTTCGCTCCTTGAGGGGAGGGCTTCCTGCTTCCACGACGCGCTTTGCAGATACAGGCGTATCCACAGCGAGCGCAGTCTCCACAGGCGTTGCTTTGGCGTATCCCACTCCTATGTCTTCGAGGCCACGAGAAAGAAGTCGAAAATATTGCGACCGCATGTGCCTGTGGTCGTCTTACCAACTGATATATCAGAACTATGCGGCGCTGTATCCCTCCCTTGCTCGCACCTACCGCTCGGTCGGCGCTCGCTGTGGACGAGAGGTTTGTTCAGCTAAACGGCGTCCGCGACGGTGTCGGCCAGCCGCTCGCCCCACGCTAGCAGCCGCTCGTCGGTCCCGAACGCCGAGGCGAACTGGACACCGTACGGGAGACCGTCGGCGCGGCCGGCCGGGAGCGCGACCGTCGGCAAGCCAGCGTGGGTCCACGGCAGGTTCATCACCGGGTCGCCGGTGCTGTCGATACCCTCGGGGGCAGTGTCGCAGGCGCCAGGGGCAACCCAGACGTCGACGCCGGCCGCGGCCATCCGGTCGTGGAGTCGGTCACGGAGTGCCCCCCGGCTTCGGCGCCCGACGGCCAGTTCCTCGGCAGTAACGTCCCGGCCGCGCTCCACCAGAGCGGCCGTTTCCTCGCGGAACAGGTCGCTGTGGGCCTCGTAGCGGTCGTGGTGGACGTCGGCCGCTTCACCCGAGATGAGCGTCTCGTGGCGCTCGTTGATCTCAGCAATATCGTCCATCGCGGTAACTCGCTCCACCTCGTAGCCCGCCGTGGTTAGCGCGTCGACGACCCGCTCGAACCGCGTTAGCCCGCTCTTTGACGCCTGTGCGAGGTAAGCGTCGTCGGGGACACCGACTGCGGGAACCGCCATCTGTCCCGCGTCGACCGAGCGCCAGCCGTCACAGACAATTGACGCGCCGAGGGCGACGCCGGGCACGTCTCGCGTGAATAGGCCCACGTGGTCGACAGCGTCGGAGTACGGCAGGACACCCGCAGTCGGAATCCGGCCGTAGCTCGGCTTATAGCCGACGACACCGCAGAACGCTGCTGGCCGGATCACCGAACCGATCGTCTGGGTGCCGAGCGCCAGCGGACAGACCCCAGCGGCGACGGCTGCGGCCGACCCACTGGACGACCCGCCGGGCGTGTGGTCAGTGTCGTGGGGGTTACGCGTCGGCCCCGGCGCGGCGTGGGCGAACGCCGTCGTCACTGTCTTGCCCATCACCAGCGCGCCCGCAGCCCGCAGGTCGTCCACTACGGTCGCCTGTTCACCCGCGAGTCCGCCCGGCGGGAGGTCGGAGCCGGCCTTCGTCGGCAGGCCGTCGACGTGAAAGATATCCTTCACTCCGATGGGGACGCCGAACAGTGGCGGGCGGTCGCCGGGGTCGGGGTGTCGGTCGGCCAGCGCCGCGGCCTCGGCCTCCACCCACTCCTGGGATTTCGCGCCGTCGACCCACGCTTCGATGTGGGCTTCGGTCTCGTCTAGTCGGTCGTAACAGTCGCTCACGAGCCTCTTCGGGCTCAGGTCGCCATTCTGGAGGTCTGCCGCGAGTATCGCAAGCCCCGGCCGCCTCGGGAGGTCCGCAAGTACGTTCTCACCCATGGCACGCTCTCTCGCTTTGTACCCAATTCGCTTTCGGTCGGGGCGAGATAGTCGTCGCGGCGGCCAGGCGTCGGCAGGCACGGCAGTACGCCCACCCACTGAGCTTGATGACGAGTAGCCGCCAGGTCGGCCCAGGGTCGCTGTGGCGGTAACCCCAATCACGAGCGCGGGTCGTCGACGAACGCGCCGGAGACGAGCGCGCCCCGCTGTGCCCCGTCTGTGCAGCCTGCACTCCGGCCCCCCGTCACAAGGAGCGCACGGTCGCCAGTGTACTCGTGGAGTCGTGCGGCGAGTACACGCCCGGTATCGCGGCGACCGACGAGCACGACGCGCTGGCCCGCGCCGCGAGCGCACCACCAGTGACGAGACAGGCCGCAAGCGCCCCGTAGCCGACAAGCTGGACCTTGCTGTCCGGTCGAATCGTTCCCTCAATCTCGGCTATCTCGACGACGTACGCAAGGAGGCGTCGCTCACGAGGTTGACGACGGAGGCGCCCGTCGCACGACCAAACGCGGCACCGAACGCGACACCGAGGGCGGCGACGACGGCGAAAGTCGGACCGTCGCCGGCGACGGCCGCGAGCGCCTCACAGTAGACCGCGCTGGGGTACAAAAGGCGACGCCGGTGACGAGGGCAAAGAGAGCGCTTTCGGCCACGGCGACGAGCTGGTCGGGCACGGTCCCTTTGGGACGCCCGAAAAAACCACTGCCGGAGAGGCGACCAGCGGCTCCGGCCGTCTCAGCCACGCGGCTGTCTGCTTTTGTCGCTCTCGCTCCCGTTCGTCGCGTGGGCTCGACGCGGACAGAGCAGAGCAGGGCAGGGAAGGGTAGGGCAAGGCTCCGTCCTCGTGAGCCACGCCGGCGATGTGTACTCTTCCGGCATCCTGCCGGCGTCCGCCGGCGACGTGCGCGAGCGGCCGCTCCTGGGGGTCTATCGCAAGGCCGACCTCATGCAGGCGCTGCGAGACGCCGACTGGTTCTCCGGCCCCTGCGGGCGGTCTCCATTCCGCTGGTAGTGTGGCGGCTTGCAGTCCCAGGCGCATGCGACAACGGACGACCCGCTGGAGCGCGACCCGCTCTGTCTGCTCGTCGAGAGAGCCGACGGCTGCGCCGCGACAGACCGTGTACTGTGCCCCGCCCACCGGTAGTCGCGCGAGACAGCGGACGAGCGGTTGGGGTCGTGACCGGTCTGCTCACCCCTGTACGACGTCGGGCAGGTCGGCGAGGCTACCGATCGTGTGTCTCGGTTCAACCCCCTCGACTGGGTCGTGATCCGGCCGCGCGAGGAGAGCCGCGTCGACGCCGGCACGAGCTGCTGCCTCTACGTCCGTCGCGCCGTCGCCGACGAACAACGCTCGGTCGGGCGGGACCCCAAGGTCGCTGAGGGCGTCGGTGAGCAGGGTCGGCGCAGGCTTGCGGTCCGCGAGGCTCGCGAGTCGTGGCTTGCGCGCCCGGACGCTCGTCACTCGGTCGCGCAGGCCGTGGCCCTCGAGGACCACCTCCACCGTTGTCTGGAGGTTGTTGCTCGCTACCGCGAGCGGAGCGTCCACCCGGTTGAGGGCGGCGACGTCGGAGTGGAGGGGTTTCTCGCCGGCACGGATCGCTGCCTGCTCTATCCGTGACACCGTCTGATCGCGCCTCGTCCAGACCGTCTCGGGGTCAAGGCCGCGTCTGTCCGCGGCTGCGTACACGCTTTCGGGATCGGTGCCAACCCAGAGCGCCGCACGGTCGTTCTCGTCCGGCCGGATACCGAACGAACGGTAGGTCCGGTCTATCGCCGCCGCGAGCATCTCTCGACCGCTCAACCCCACCAGCACACCGTCGCTGTCGAGAACCACCGCGTCGTACACGAACGTCTGTTCGGGGGTGTGTGTGGTAGCCGTTTCGGCCCCGTGAATTTTTCCTGTACGCCGCGTACGGTAGTCAATGTTCGACGGCTTCGACCGGCGACAAGTCGCCCTCAACGACTCCGTCCTCCACGTCCGGACGGCGGGCGAGGGACCACCGCTTCTCTGTCTCCACGGCTACCCGCAGACCGGCGCAGCGTGGCACGCCGTCGCGCCGGCTCTCGCCGACGAGTACCGCGTCGTCGTCCCCGACTTGCGGGGCTACGGTGCGAGCGAGGGGCCCCCGAACCCGACCGCCGCAGACTACGCGAAGCGGGCGCTCGCGCGCGACGCCGCCGATCTGATGTCTGAACTGGGTCACGAGACGTTCGTCGTCGCGGGCCACGACAGGGGCGCGCGGGTGGGCTACCGCCTCGCCCTCGACCACCCTTGCCGAATTAGGCGGCTCGCGGTGTTCGACATCACACCGACACTGGCGAAGGCCGAGGCGATGGACTGGCAGGCTGCGGAATCCTCGTTCCACTGGCTCTTTCTCGCCCAGCAACGGCCGCTCCCGGAGACACTGATCCGGGCCGACCCCGACCTCTTTCTTGAGTTCCTGCTCAACTCGTGGGCGGGCGACCGGTCGGCGCTCGCCTCCGAGGCCGTGACCGCCTACCGCGACGCCTTCCGGCGAGAACGGGTGATCAGAGCCACCTGCGAGGACTACCGCGCCGGCCTCTCCGTCGACCTCGACCACGACCGCGCCTCGCGCGCCGCTGGCGACCGGGTCGACTGCCCGCTCCTCGCGGTCTGGGGCGCTGCCGGCCGGACGGCGAACGCCGACCCACTCGACGTTTGGAAGCGGTGGGCGACAGACGTCCAAGGCGGCCCGGCTGACTGCGGGCACTTCGTGATGGAGGAGGCACCGACGGAGACGACCGACCGCCTGCGGGCCTTCCTGACCTAATCCGGTTCCCCCAGATCTCCATACCACCAGTGCATATTATGAGGTGGTGTGTCTGAACAGGAGACAGTGTTCGACGACGGATTTGACGGCTTCGCGGACGTGAGCGAGGCGCAGGCGACGAAGGCTACTGTCCGACAGTCGGTGTGTTCCACGCCTTGGAGACGGCCCCCACGCTCACGCTAAGGCTACGTCTCGTCTTGGTCCGACTCCGTCGCCGCTCGCTTGTAGATGAGCGTCCGCTGAACTTCGTTCACACCCTCGTACACCCGCGTGACGTGTACATCGCGCCACACCCGCGACACCCGACTGTCGGTAAAGACGGAGCGCCCCCCGTGGAGTTGCATCGCCCGTTCGGCGACGTCGACGGCAGTCTCGCTCGCGCGCAACTTCGCCATCGACGCCCACTTACCGTCGTACGGGTCGGCCTCGACCCGTTCTGCCGCCTCGTAGGCGAGCGTCCGAGCGGCGGTGAACTCTGCGAGCATATCCGCGAGGTCGTGTTTGACCGACTGGAACTCCGCCACCGACTGACTGAACGCCTCGCGGTCGTGGACGAACTCCCACGCTGACTCGATAGCTGCGGCGGCAGGGCCGAGAGCGTGGCCCGCGACGACGACGCGGTTTGGGTTGAAAAACCGCGCGAGTATCTCGAACCCCTGTCCCTCCTCGCCGACAAGATTCTCCTCCGGCACGCGGCAGTCGTCCAGGACGACGTGGCCCTGTTTCGAGGCGCGCAGACCCATCTTCTCGGGGATATGTTCGGCCTCGTAGCCCGGCGCGCCCGTCGGGACGGCAAAGAGCGCGTGGTTCCCATGACGGTCCGGCCCGTCGTCGGTGCGGCAGTAGAGCAGGACCCAGTCGGCCTCGACGCCGTTCGACACCCAGTACTTCTCACCGTTCAGCACGTAGCCGTCGCCGTCTCGCTCCGCCCGCGCCTGCATCCCCGCGAGGTCGCTCCCGGTCTGGGGCTCGGAGGCGCCGAGGCCAGAGAGCTGGTCGCCTTCTGCAACGGGTCGGAGGAGCCGTTCTTTCTGCTCTTCGGTGCCGAACGCCTCCACGGCCTCGGCAGCGAAGGAGGCGAGTTGCATCGTCAGGCCAATACCCGCGTCGCCGCGGAACAGTTCCTCGATGAGCGCCAGCCGCTCCGAGAGGTCGAGCCCTCGTCCGCCGTACTCCTCGGCCACGTCTGCGGCGACGAGGCCGGCGTCTTGGCCTGCTTCCAATACCTCCCACGGGTACTCCCCGGCCGCGTAGTACTCCTCCACAACGGGTTCGACGTGGTCGTTGACGAACGCGCGGGCCTCGCGTCGGATCGGTTCGACGTAGTCCGGCGGGGTACCGTCAGCGAGCGGGTCAATAGCTGGCATACCCTCGCGGTCGTTTCCCAGGGGCAAGTAGTGAGGGGGCGGCTCATCCTGGGTGACGGTCGCGCCGCCCGTCGGATCGCGCCGTTCAAGACTCGCGGACACAGACAAACTTGTGTGTCCGACGATGCCACGGACCTCCGAAATCTTCTCGACCGGGTCGCGGCAGGCGAGACATCGCCCGCCGTGGCCCAGGCACGGATCGCGGGCTACGCAATAAGCGACGCCGGTCGGTTCGACGCCGCGCGCGAGTCGCGCCGAGGTGTTCCCGAGGCGGTCCTCGCGGAGGGCAAGACGCCGACGGAGACTGCGCGGCTTGCCGCGACGGCCGTCGAGACGACAGGCCGCGCGCTCGTCACCCGGGCCGACGAAGCCGACGCAGAGGCGGTCCGCGAGTCAGTCCCTGGTGACGCGACGGCCCAGTACGACCGGCGGAGCCGGACGCTCGTCGTCCACGCTGCCGACTTCGACCCGCCGCGCGTCGACGCGACAGTGAGCGTTGTTGCCGCAGGCACTGCTGATGCCCCCGTTGCTGGCGAAGCGGCCGCTGCCGCTCGTGCTGCCGGCGCACGGGTTGACCGCGTCGACGACGTGGGGGTAGCGAACCTCCACCGGATGCTCGACTCGCTCGGCGCCATCCGGGGCGCTGATGCCGTCGTCGTCGCCGCGGGCCGGGAGGGGGCGCTCCCGACGGTCGTCGCCGGCCTTGTGGATCCGCCAGTCGTTGGCGTCCCTGTCTCGACGGGCTATGGCAACGGCGGCGACGGGGAGGCGGCGCTCCTGGGGTTGCTCCAGTCGTGTTCGGTCCTCTCGGTCGTCAACGTTGACGCCGGCTACGTCGCCGGGACACAGGCCGGTCTGATCGCCCGGGCGGTCGGCGCGGCGCGGTCGGAGGCAGCCGGCAGGTCTCCCGAAGAGGAGTAGCCAACGCCGGCCAAAGACAGCCTACACCGCCGAGAACAAGAGTACCTACAGCTCGCCTGCCCGCCGCAGGCTGTCGCGGTCTATCTCCGCCACTGTCCGCCGACCCGACAGCCCCATTGTTAGGTCGAGTTCCGCAAGTAGGTTTCTGAGGACGAACTTCACGCCCTCAGCGCCGCCCGCCGCCAGCCCGTAGGCGTACGGCCGCCCGAGGAAGACAGCATCGGCGCCGAGTGCCAGCGCCTTGTACGCGTGCTGGGCGCGGCGGACGCCACTGTCGAAGGTGATCGACACTTCGTCGCCCACTGCGTCCGCGACCTCTGGGAGTGCTTCGATCGCGGTAATCGAGCCGTCGACCTGCCGACCGCCGTGAGTCGAGACGCCAACGGCGTCGGCGCCGTGGTCGACGGCGCGTTCGGCGTCACGCGGATTGAGGATTCCTTTGATCACGACCGGGAGGTTCGTGTTGTCGTGAACGAACTTGAGGTCTGTCCACGTAAGTGATGCGTCGCCAAAGATGTCGAGAAACTCCTCAACGGCGGCTTCCGGGTCGTCTTCTGGCGGGTCGTCGAGACGCGCACGGAATGCCGGGTCCGAGAAGTAGTTGGCGACGCCCTCACCCTCTAGGAAGGGGTAGTAGCCACGTTGAATAAGTCTCTCGCGCCAGCCAAGAATCGGCGCGTCCACCGTGACGACAATTGCGTCGTAGCCAGCGTCCTCGGCTCGCGAGAGGAAGCTCTTGGCGATCGCCTCGTCCGAGGACCAGTAGAACTGGAACCACTTCGGGATGTCACCCATCAGCTCTGCGACTGTCTCCATGTCTGTTGAGGAGAGTGAGGAGAGTACAAGCGGGACGTCTAATTCGGCCGCCCCCCGTGCGGTGCCCTCCTCTGCCTCCTCGTGGAGCAGCGATTGGACGCCAAGGGGTGTCAAGCCGAGGGGGTAGGCGAACTCCCGGCCGAGGAGGTCTACGGAGAGGTCTCGAGACTCAACGCCGCGAAGCATTCGAGGAACGATCCGCCACGCCGAGAAGTCCATCCCGCGCTCGAAGGTCTTGTCGCCCCCGGCACCGCCGTGGACGTACGCCCGTCCCTCGGGGCGCATCGCCTCGTGGGCGGTCTCGCGCAAGTCCTCGTAGGAGACCGGAAGATCAGGCGTCTCGCCCTCTAACATCCCTTTCCGATAGATCTCTGTCACCCGCTCGTCCCCGATTCGTTCTATCCGCTCCTCCATGCCCTTGTGTCTGTGTGGATGAATGTCAAGCCACCGGTCGACCCACTGTGTCTCAATCTGGGGTAGGGACGGACGCCGGCGATACCGCTTATCCGGGCGGGGAGACGCAGCGACCGGTCTGTCCGGAGGCCCGACTCTCGGCAAGGGTCGCACACGGTGGGCGACAGGTGGCAGCCGACGCAACTATCGACCGAACAGGTCCAGTGAGGTCGGGGGCTCCACCTCGAAAATGCTGAGCTGGGTCCCATTAGACACGGATAATAATGACAGCATCAGCGGTGTTTCAGTCGCTGCACGTCGTCGTTATCGGCCTTGCGGCGAAGCGACAGGCCTGTCCGGCGCAAGGACACCTCTGCGAGGGCGCTCACGGGCGACCCGGAGAGAAGATGACCGCCGAGCGTCCGGCTACCCTCGTGGACCCCGACGTGGATGTGTGGCTCGCTGTCTGCAACTACGCCCGAGAGCGACGTGATCTCCCAGTTGCCAGGCTCTGCTCTCACCACATCTCGCTCCTCGCGGGGGCGTGAGAGCTTCGACGCGTCAAGATAGTAGACCCGGAGTCGCGAGAGCGTCCCCACACCTCCGACGACCGTCGCGTCCTGCAAGTCGTGGCGCTCGATCGCATGCTCTATCGACCCGAGCAGGTCGTCACCCGGGTCACACCGCACGGCAACGTCGTCGCCCTCGGCGAATGTCTCCATGGCCCGCTCTCGCCCGCGGGGCACAAGTCGGTTCGCCCGCTTACCCTGGCTTGGTGACGGTCCCGTCAGGGTCAACGACGACACTCGTCCCTTCCTCTGCCCTCACCATGTGGTCGGCGTCGACGTCTTCAATTGCGGCGAGAAGCGCCACGGCACGGTCGCCCACCGCGACGACCGTCACCCCACCCACTGGGTCACGCCCGGTGACCTCGTCGTCGTTGAGTCTGCCTGTCCACCTGCGTGACTCGCCAGAGGCGGTGTCGAGCGTTCCGTACATTGGGAGTGCCCCAGAGAGTGACCCCCCCACGGTCTGTTCGCCCTCGGGGGCGTTCGAGAACAGCAGGTCGACAGGCGCGCCGCGGTCACGGAGGCGCACTGCGGCTGTCTGCGAGGGGTTACAAGGAACGACACCGACGTCAGGGGCGACCGAGAAGCCGTCGGCGTATAGTCCGTCGGTCCGCTCCCGGAGGTCGACAGCGTCGTGGATGCGCGCCCCTGAGGCGTGGAGTGCCGCGACGTACGACTCCGGCACCGAGGGCGCGATGTCGATATAGTGTGTCGGAGCGACCTCGCTGCTCACGAGTTCGTCCGCGACGGCCGGGGCATACCCCAAGACGACCGTCGCCTCCCCGATTCTCACGACGCTCGCCACGGCATCGCCCGCCCGGTAGACCACGGCGGTCGCGGGCGTGGAGTCCGCCTGTCGTACCCCGTCTATCCCGTCTGTCTCGCCGGTGTCGCCGGACTCACCCATGCTGTGATCTTCACCGCCGTGTGGTACTCCCTCTCACCCGGACTAACGAGGCAATTGGGAATAATCTTCCGACATAACCGAAGCTACATGATCCTACCGAGTCTCAGTCCTCATATGTCAGACCAGCCGTCCGACAGGCCGCGCGTCGTTGCGGTCCACACGGCGCCCGAGTCGGGCGCGCCGATGGAGGCCGCAGAAACTGTTGAGGCCGTCGCTGACCGCGGTATCCGCGGCGACCGCTACTTCGCCGAGACGGGCACGTTCTCCGACTCGTCGCGCGACGTGGCACGGGACGTGACCTTCGTTGAGGCAGAGACACTCGACGCCGTCGAACGTGACTACGGCCTCGTAGTGGCGCCCGGCGACCACCGCCGGAACGTCACCACCCGTGGGGTCGGTCTCAACCGACTGGTCGGCCGGCGGTTCGCCGCTGGCGACGCCATCTTCGAGGGTGTCGAACTCTGTGAGCCGTGTTCGTATCTTGAACGGACGCTGGAGCGTGAAGGAGTGCGCGAGGCGATGGTCCACCGTGGCGGCATCCGTGCCCGTGTCGTTGAGGGCGGGTCGTTCGGCGTCAACGACGCCTTACGCGAGGTTAGCGCGGCCTGCGGCGCCGCCCGCTCGCGGACGGTCGACTGATCCGCGGGTCGACATCTGACGTCCCCTGTGTGCTAGCGAACAGGACTCCGCTGTCGCCCACGCCACGATATCGATGCTGCGTCTGAGGGTTCGGACGAACTGTTCGAATCCCCCGAACGGTTGCCCTGGTCGTCCCTCTCATACCTGCGCCGCACTCCCTGGCGACGAACTCGTCGAACATCTGGTCGCGCGTCGTCTCGCTACCGTAGTCGTCGACAGGTTTGCGGAGTCGTTCCGTCGTGACCGCGGCCGTTCACAGATTCACTCGCCGTCGGTTCGGCCATCTTATGAGTAAATGCCGGCGCTGACCTACTGTGGATCCCAGCCGACGAACTCATCATCCGGCTCGATCTCGACGCCGAACGCCTCGATCATCCGGCCGAGCGCGAGGTAGCCCGCCGCGGTCGCCGCCGCGCCTGCGATCTGTCGGTTGTCGAACGTCGCGATGAGGGCGTCGTGAATCTCGTCAGTCACCCCGCCGGTCACGACGGCGCGGGCGTACTCTTGGAGGGCGACCTCCGCGTCGTCGAATGGATCTGTGTCGTCGTCGGCAATAGCGGCCAGTTCGGCGAGGCTCAACGCCTCGCTACCGGCGATATTGACATGCTGGTGCCACTCGTATGTGTTGCCCGCCTCGGCCGCAGCGGTGAGGATCACGATCTCTCGCTCCCGGTCGGTCAGCCCCGAACTGTCCCACAAGGAGGAGAGAAACGCGCGCAGGCCTGCAAGAACCTCCTCGTTGTTTGCCACAGCGGCGTAGACGTTGATCGGCTTGCCCGGCTGGAGCGACGACACTACGTAGTCGCGGTGCTGTTCGTCGACCTCGTCCGGACCGCGGTAAGGAACGCGTGCCATGGCACGGTGTCACACCTCGTGGCCATAGCTCTTGGCGATCCGCCCCCAACTCCCGGACTCTTATTCCGGAGGAACACTAACAATAGGATTAGGTGTTCGTTGTGCCGGCGACCCCACACGTCCCGTCAGACGACGACCGACCGCGCCGCGCCCCGAATATCAACGAGATCGTCGACCGTATACTCGACCGCGACGGTCCGAGCCCATCCGTCGCGTAAGGGGGGCGTCGCGCTGAATCGCCAGTCGACAATCTTCATCCTCTTGGCGTCTTTATGAGACGATCCGTCAAGGCAGGAGACGGGCCACCGACTCTCGCTACGATGGCGGCTGACCCCGCTTGTTGAGTTCCCCGCTCACCAGCCGGTACTCTCGGTAGGCAGTCGAATCAGTCGGTCGGAATAGGCAGTTCGGCGCTTGGACGCCTGTCCCGTCCTGCACTTTCACTTTCACCACGCTAGGCTGGCGTACATACCGGTTGGTACCTTAGATAGGCTATGGCAGCACGTGACGCTAGTGCAGCGGTCCACACCGCATCAATGTTGAACCGGCTGGAAGTCACGGACCTGCGGGCGGCGAGCGTCGCCGACTACGCTCGCCACCAGCCCGGCACGCCACTGCACTTCGAGCGCCGCGGCGGGCGGACCTACCTCGTCACCGAGTAGTCGGTGCGGAGCGACAGTCGTTTTACGACTGCGATCTAGCATCTACCATGGTAGATGGTTTCCTCGCGACGCTCGACCCCGAGTCAGTCGCCGCTGAGCGGCCATCGCGGCTGGTCACGGCTCCGCGAGCGGTGTTCGGCTTCCACCTCCTCATCGCCGTTGTGTTCGTTGGCTTTGCCGGCCTCCTTGTGACGCAAGGCACCCACGTGAGCGCCGCTATCGTCACTTCTATCGCCGGGATGGTCGTCATCGCAGGGTGGGCTGCAGGACGGGTTGTCGCCCGGCGCTAACCTGATCCGAACCGTTTAACCTCGGGACTGCGGTACGTACGGCCAAGCCGAGGTAGCCTAGCCCGGCCAAGGCGGCAGATTCGAGATCTGCTGTCCGTTCAGGACACGGGAGTTCAAATCTCTCCCTCGGCGCTTCGTTCTCCTGGCGAGCACCCGCTCTGCCCCTCACTCCCCGAACTCGCCGCCAGCAAGGAGTACGACGGTCTCGTCATCTAGAACCGCTGGCTCTCGGCGCGGCAGGAACGCATAGTTGGAAGTGTCGAAAGGCGCTCGTCGGGCACTCCGCGGTGCCCATGACGGTCGTCAACTAGTCGGCAGCGCCGTCTGCTCGCCCGGAAGCGCCACGGGGTCGTTCTGCGGTTCGCGGTACCGACCGACGAGATAAGCATCCGCGCCCGTGCGGTCGTTGGGGTTCGCAGCTCGGACCCAGACTGTGCGCCCGCCGGCGACGGCGAGGCCCTTTGCCCACGCTTCGGCGTCCTCGCGGGCCTCGAACCGCCGACGGGCCCCTCGGCGATTCACGACCGACCCGACCGCGCCGTTTGTCCGGCGGGCGGAAGACTTCACGTCGACGACGTACCCCGTCACGAGCGTCTCTACTGCCCCCTCCTACTTCGGTTTCCCGCTCTCTCCGGCTCGTCGGACCCGGCCGCTGGCGGCCACACTCTCGGCCGAGCCGGCTGGTAACTCGTACACCACGTCGGCGCGTGCGCTGCCGTGTCAGGTCAACGCTGACAGTCGCGCCACCGCCGTGTGGAGCCGACGGGTCGGGGTGCGACCGAAGAGGAAGACGAGGGCGTAGTCCGCCAGCACCGAACACCGGTACATCAACCCGACCCCGCGGGCGACGACGGAGTGCGTAGTCTCAACCTCGCTTGCGAGGGTGTGCGTGTTTCTCACCCCTCGTGGGCGATACGTATATCGAGAGGCCGGCGGGCGAATCACTTTGTCTCTCCGGCTCTTTTTACTGGCATGAAGGAGGCGCCTGGGGGGACGTCCGTCGGCGTCGACGACCCGTACGACCATGTGGGGCGCTGTGACCACCTGACCGACGACGGGCGATGCCGTCTCGCCCTTGACGCGGCACAGGGGCGCCGGGCCGCACCACGGGCGTTCGTCGACGCCCGCCGGCGCGAGGAGTTTGCCTGCGTCGCCGCCGACGCCGAGTTCCGGGACTGTACGCACTACCGTGTAACGACCGACGGGCGCGAGTGCGCGCGCTGCGGTCTGACGGCCCTCCCGCTCGCCGACCGCGCGACGAACCGGCGACCGCTTGTGGAGGAACACCACCTCTCGTACCCGGACGGAGAGACGGGTCACGAGATAACCGTCGGGCTCTGTCGGTGGTGTCACGCGAAGGTCCACGGCTCGTGGGCGCGGGTAGACGACGACGTGAGTCCCGACCCAGAGGCTGTCGCCACGCGCGAGGAGCGCCGGTCGCGCGTCCTAACCGAGGGGTTCGAGCCAGCGAGCGAGCGCCGTGACGACGAACGAGAGGAGCCGTAGGCTTTTGACCGCCGCCCGTTCACGGTAGATATGACTCGTATCGCAGTAGTCGACAATCACGGGCAGTTCACTCATCTTGAGGGACGAGCGCTGCGCGACCTCGGAGTCGAGGCGGAGATCGTCGACAACGACACGCCCCCGGGCGAGGTGCGTGCCGACGGATTTGTACTCTCTGGCGGGCCGGACATGGACCGGATTGGGCGATGTGCGGAGTATCTCACTGACGGCCGGCCAGTCCTCGGCATCTGTCTCGGGCACCAGATCATAGCCGCGGAACTCGGCGGCGAAGTCGACTCAGGCGACTACGGCGGCTACGCCGATGTCACAGTTCGGATCGTTGATGAGGACGACCCATTGGTCGGGCCGCTGGCCCCCGCGACGCGGACATGGGCGAGCCACGCCGACGAGGTGGTCTCTGTGCCAACAGGGTTCGTACGCACTGCCGAGAGCGACGTCTGCAACGTAGAGGCGATGAGCGACCGTGATCGCGGTCTGTTCGGCGTCCAGTGGCATCCCGAGGTAGCCCACACCGCGGAAGGTGAGGCGGTGTTCGAGGCGTTCGTCGAGATCTGCCGCGTACGTGCAGAGACTGAGACAGCGGCCAGCGCCGATACCGGGGGGATTTAGGATACGGGGCGGCGGACTCTCAGCTGAGTACTCGGCATGACCACGACCCAGAGCGACCTTGCTGGGCTGTCACGGTTCATCTTTCGCGCCCCGCGGTGGTACGCCAGCCTTGCGTTCGCGCTGGCGCTTGCCGCGGTCGCGGGCGTCGCTGCCTTCGACACCCGCGCCGGTGTGTCCGGGTGGTCGCGCCTGCTCCTCCTCGGACAGGACGCGTGGCAGGGTGTCTTCTTCATTGGGGTCCCCACTGTCGTCGCCGCCTTCGCAACGACCGGTGTCGACCGGTTTCTCGGTGGCCGCCTGACGTACAGCCGTTCGTCACTGCTCGCCCTCGCGAGCGAACTCGTCCTCGTCGTCATCGTCATTGGTGTGGGCGCGGTAGCTACCCTGACCGCGCTGGATCAGTCGTTCGTCTACGACGCCCTCGTTGTTGCCCTTGCGTCTGTGTTTGCCTTCCGCCTGCTCGTCGTGATGGCCGTCTCGCGCTCCTCTATTCTCGTCGCGGCCGTCCCCGCCAGCATCCAGACCGTCGCAGCCGGTAGCCTCCTGTTCATCTACTCGGGAACGCTCCGCTTTCTGGAGTTTGGCGGCCCCATTCTCGATACCTCCCTCTCCCGGGCAGAGCAGGCGCCGCCCGCAGTCACGGCCATCGGCCCCAACCACTTCATGCTCCTCGTGGTGACCTGTGGGATCTACGCCGCCGCGGTGTTTGGCTTTCTTCACGTCGTCGACCGGCCGTGGCGCCGGAGCCTCGGCGTGTCGATGCTCGACTTTCTCCGCGGGTTCGTCGGCTACGTTGCCGAGGACTCACACGAACTGGAGGAGTTCTTCGAGCAGCTTGGTGAGGACGCCGTTGTCCCCGTCACCCTCCTTGTCTTTCGTCGTCCCGGCGGGGCCGAGAAGGCGCGGTTCGTCCTTCCGATGGTCCATCCTGGGCCGATGGGCGAGATCGGCGGTGGGAACCTCCCCGAACGAGTCGCTACATCCGCCGAGGGGCTGGCCTTCGCGCCCCACGCGACTGCAGGCCACGACTTCAACCTCGTCACCGAACGCGAGGTCGACTCGGTACTCGACGCGGTACGACGCGCGGAGTCCGGCCTTCGGTTCGACGAGACCGCGACCCGGAGCGTCCGAGCCGAGCGCGGCGAGGCCTCGCTGCTCGGCCAGCGCTTCGGCGGGAGCGCCCTTTTTGTCTCCACGTTCGCACCCGGCACCGCCGACGATATCCAGTTCGGCGCCGGGATGCCCGCCCGTCTGGCAGCGCGCGCGACTGGGCTCGAAGATGTTCTCCTCGTCGATGCCCACAACTGTAACGTCGGCCTTGACGTTGAGGAGATTCCCCACGTCGCCCCGGGCTCAGAACGGGCATTCGACCTGCTTGACGCTGCCGAGACCGCGGGTAACAGGCTGGTCGCCGGCGAGCCCAGCTCGCTCTCACTCGGGGTCGCGTGGGACGCAACCGACTGGACCCCGCGCGAGGGGATCGGACCGCTTGGCGTTCGAGTCGCCGTCGTCGATGTCGGGGGCCAGACTACCGCCTACGTCCTTATCGACGGCAACAATATGGTCCCTGGCCTCCGCCGCCAAATCCTCGACTGCCTGGACGAGCGGGTTGACGCAGCCGAGGTGATGACGACCGACACCCACATCGTGACGACTGTCGAGGCGAACAATCAGGTGGGCGAAAAGATAGCCGCTGCCGACCTCGTCGAACTGGTGGATGACCTGACTGCAACGGCGCTCAACGATCGTGAACCCGTTCAGTGTGGGATGGCGACCGAGCGCGCGACCGTCACCGTCTTTGGCAACGACCGCACGGAGACACTCGCTTCACATGCAAACGCCGTCGTCTCGATCGGCGGTGCACTCGCTGGCGCGGTGATAGTCGCAGCACTTGCGGTGAGCGTTCTTATTTTCTTCCTCACGTGACCTCTCTGGCGGTGAACAGCGAGGTTTCCCACGCACGGGAGGCATTAGTCGGTCGCCTCTGGTATCGCACGGATGTGAGTCCGTCACGCCCCGGCCGCGAACAGTCCGTCGACAGCTGCCTCCGCAGCGCCGACGGCCATCTCAACCACCTCGTCCGGGTCGGGATCGGTCTCGTTGGCAGGATTGAGGTAGATATCGACCGAGAGCTGGTCATCCTCGAACGAGACGGTCACGTCGAGGTCTTTGACCTCGGCTTTTCTATAGTGGTCGAAGACGGCGCCTTCGGCCGCTGCTGCGGCAGTCTCGACGACATCAGCGTCGGTCGGCTCCTCGTCTGGCACTGGTCTGTGCCTCGGTTACGCGCCGGCACCCGGGCCGCCGGGGCCGGCCGGTCCGCCGCCGAGTAGCCGCTGAAGTTCCTGCTGGAGGTCCTCGAACTGCTCACGGACACGGTTCTCCTGCTTTTCGAGAGACTCGACACGCACTTCGAGCGAGCTAATCTTCTCGGCCAGCTGCTCTTTTGCCCCGTCATAGTCGGCCTCGACGAGTAGTTCGCCGGCCTCGCGGTAGATTGTCGCGCCCTCGTCAACGTCCTCCAAGGCGTCTAGCGCGGCCTGCGACTCGTTGAGCGACTGCTCGGCCTGCTGTTTCTGCATAGCGACCTGCTGGGCGGTCTCCTGCAGGTCTTGCAGTTCCTCAACTTTCTCCTGTGCCTCCGGCGGGAGGTTGCCCTGCATACTAAAAACGGAGGTCCACAGCGTGAAAAAGCCACTACATCGAGTCGGCGAACCGCTCCGCGACGCCCACCAGTCGCGTCCACGTCGCACACGCCGCGCGGAGAGCGACGAGGTCAGCGGCGACGATACGCACTACGACCGTCTCGTCGTCTTGCTCCACCCCAGTGCGAGAACGATCGTCTACTGCAGCCACGCTCGCCGCCTCAACGCGTACCGCATCGGCGACGAGGCTAGCACGCCGCTTGTCGGAGTAGGGAAAGCGCAGGACAGTGTCGTGCGGGCGGTCGACCATTGGTTCAGTTCGTCTCGTCTTATGTCACTTGACATTGACTTCTTTCACGTCGGGGCTGCGTTCCTTGAGCAGCACCCGGTGACCACAGTACGGGCAGCGCACGCCGCCGTACTCGTCAAGTTCGACATCGCGCTTGCACCGAGAACACTTGTAGCTCATCGCCGGATTATTCCTCGTCCGCCTCGGCCAGCGCCGCGCGGATCGATCGTCGGACCTGTTTGCCGCCGGGCGTCTCTGGACGATACGCGCCGCCGGTGAACGTCTCGCCGGTCTTCTCATTCTTCCAGACTCCGGTGCCGACGCGGGTGACGTCGTCGCCGTCGACCGTCGCAGAGTTCGTATCGGCCTCGATCTCTCTGACACGACGGCGCGCGACGCGACCGTACCGCGCGCCAAACCGACCCGCGCTCCCGACCTTACGTGAGTTGTTCTCGGCCATAGTTGCGCGAGATACCCCCGACAGCGGGTTAAACCCTACGAGTCGCCGACGCGCCTCAGCGCCCCGAACAACGTCGTGTAGTCTCTGTCTCTGGTCTCGAAAGCCGGTGTTCCGGACCGCCTGAGCTCACGCCTGAAGATCTGTCTCTGACAGCGCTTCTGAGAGGTCCGCGCGCACACGTTCGCCCGTCTCACGGTCCATCGCGGTCGTGACCACCCGGTTCTCTTGGACGCTGGAGCCGTCTCGTAGGATCATCCGGACGTTGCCGTTTCCGCCCGCGCGGGTCACCTTTGCCCGCACCCCGCCCCGAGTCGAGGACCCGCCGGCCTCGATCGGCCCCGGGATCACCTTCTTGACGTGTGGGTGGTCAGCGACCGTCTGGATCGCCGTCCAGCCGTCCCGTTTGCCGATGAGCGTCGAGTGTGACCCGCCGAGCTTCTTGACCGGCGCGACATCAACGACGGCCAGCGCGCGCTCTCCCCGCCCCTCTATCGCAGCGGCAACGGGCTCGTCGTCGCGGACCCGCTTGAGTTCGTGATGAATGTCGGCACGGAGCGTGTCGACGACGGCGCGGTCACCCGCGACGTACACCGCCTCGGGGCGCTTGCGCCGCACCTCGTCCGCGATCCGGCCTGCGTAGTTCCGGACCTGCCGGCGCTCGGTCTCCGGGTCCTGCTCCGGCGTTGTCGTCACCGTCGTCTCGCCCACCACCTCGTCGTCGTCGAGTATCGTCACCGTCGTCCGGTCAGGGCCGCAGTCGACCACAACGGCGTCTGCGTTTGGGGAGCGACAGACCAGGCAGTAGTCCCCCGGCCGGTCGATCGGCGACCCGCACTCCCTACAGTACACGGCGTTGAAAGGACCGGCGCGCACAAGAGTTGTCCGCTCTGGCTCTGGCATGGAGGGGTTGCCCTACGCAGCGATCGGATAGCGGGTGTTTTCGCCAACGAGCCGGCTCGTAGGGGAGTTGCTCGGCTCGACATGACTCAGCCAGCAGTTTCACAGCCCGGCGAACGTGGTTTCACTTGCCCTCACCCGGTATCTCCGTCCCCAGACAGAATCAGCCGTGTTGTTCAAAGCTCCGCTGGGTCGACTTTCAGATACTCACGCAGGAGAACCGTTGCGTACGACCCTGACGGAAGGGAAAATTCAATTGTGTAGTCGCCATCCCCGTCCGCTTCCTCAACACTGGCCGTCGTCCGCAGTAGCACTGCCCGGCGCGTGCCAGTTGAGTCGAACCCCTCCGGCAGGGCGAAGTCCGACGGCTCAATCCCGAGGTCGGCACAGACCGCGCGTTCGACCTCGCCCGGCTCTCCGTCGCCGAACACCGTCTCTGTCCCGACCAGCGGTGCGGTGACAAATGCGCGCCCGCGTCGGCAGTGACGTGCCACTACGTCGACGCGACCCTCGTCAACCCGTTTGGTCCGGTCGGGGTCGGGCTGGGCCGGTGCGTCTGGCGGCCCCGAGCGGTCTGCGAACGCCACCACGTCGCCAGCGACGGGGTCCGCGAGCGGGAGGCCTCGCTCAATTCGCGCGGAGACGATCCGATTGAACACAAGCGACTGCGCAGCGTTGACGAACAGCCGCTGAAGCGCGGACGGGACCGCCGAAAGTGCCCAGAGCCAGTCCTCGTCCGGCGACGCGGTGGTCACACTTCGTTCGGCCAGCCGCGAGAGCATCGCACGCTCGTGGCCCATCGGTGCGGGCATCCGCTCTGCAGCCTCACCCCACCGCGGGTCGGCGGAGCCGGCCTGGTCGTTGACGAACGCCCGCGCCCCGCGTGTGTCTTTGGGTTCGGCGTCGGCAGGCGCCCCGCAGTACGCCAGTACGGCACCACGCGGGTCGTCCCGGAGCAGGTGAAGGCCCACCTCGTGGGTCACCTGCCGACTGCTCCCGAACCGTTGGTGGCCGAAGTAGTTCGGGACACCGACGGTCGGGGGGCCGTCCTTTCTCGCGCGCGGTCCCTCACTGTCTACCCGTAGGGCCGCGGTCACCGCCTCCGTGTTCTCCGGGTGGGTGGGGTCGCGCACCCGGATCGCGAACCGGTTGCCAGCCAGGTCCCCGAAGGTGAGGTCTCGGCCCAGTCGCCCGACGGGGTCGATTTCGGCATCACTGAGGTCCGGAAGGTCTGCGGGGCGGGCGTTCCTGATGGTGAATAGTTGTGTCGTCACCGCGTTTCGGTCTTTGGTTCCAGCCCACGACACCCGCTCACGGCTGGCGCCGAGTGAGTCCGCGAGCCGTCGCGCGAAGTGGGTCGTCTCCCACTCGCGGAGCGTCGCACGGACCAGTAGGCACGGGTACGAGCCGGGGTCGGCGCCGAGCGGTTCGGGATCAAGTAGCTCGATCTCCTCCACGCGGAAATCTTCCGGCCGGTCGCGCAGCCGCCCGTCGGTGCCGTCGGCGTCGCTCGCGTACCACGCCATCCCGACAGCGCGCTCAGTGGGGTGGGCTTCGCGCACGGGTCAGTAGAGCGAGAGGTCGCCAGTCACGGCGTCAACCTCAGCCTCGGGGCCGGGCCCGACCGCCAGCGCCGTGACGGTGCCCGGGTCGACCTGTGTGCGCCCGGCGTCGCGGACGACCGCGTAGGGCAACCCCCGGCGCTCTGCCTCGTCTGCGAGACGGAAGACGGCGTCCTCGCCAGACGTCTTCAGCACCACCTTCGTCTGGCCCGATCCCTTCCACTCGCGGCGTGTCCGGTCGTCAGTGTCTTCATACACTGAGAGCGAGGCGTGGGCGGCCTGCGCGGCGAGCTTGCCGGGGCCCATCCCAAGGTCGGCGCGCGCGACGATCGCCTGTTTCACGGTCGGACTGCGAGCGGAGGCGGTAATAGCTCCTCGGTCGGGATGTGAGCTGGTCCGTCCGAACGCCACGGTTTTGTTCCCTAACTGCGCTTTTATACAAGTGAGTAGCATCCGTCCGGAGGAGCTCGACGCTAGCCTCGGGTCGGAGTCGGGTGACGAGCCCTTCGTCCTCGACATCCGCCCAGCTCCAGCGTTCGACTCGGGGTCGATCGACCGGAGTCATAACGTCCCTGTCTACGGCGACCTGCGCCGTGGCGACGAGTCGACGCTGCGCAACAGACTGACCCACGTTCCGCCTGACCGGACGGTCATCGTCGTGTGTAAGATGGGGGTCGTCGCGAGGCGAGCGACGCGCGTTCTTGAGGACGAGGGGTACGACGCGTCGACACTGCTCGGTGGCATGAGCGGGTGGCGGGGCTACCGGAACAACTCGCTGAGCTACCGGCTTCGGTCGCTCCTCTGGCGCCTACGGTAGGGACATATCCGAGAGGTGCGTGTTTGGCCGTTGAACGCCTCGCTCCGTTCGACTAGGCGTCGCGCTCTGTCTTCTGGGTCTCGTCCGGTCGTCTCGCAGCCCCTTGCGCATCCCCCCAATACACACCGGGAGCTACTTGAGCCTCCCTCTCCCCCATTCCGGCATGATCCTCTCGGACGCTGATATCCTCGCCCGACTGGAGACGGGCGACCTCCGGATCGACCCACTCTCCGACCTGGAGCTACAGGTGCAGCCGGCGAGTGTCGACCTGCGCCTCGGCACCGAGTTCTTAGAGTTCCAGCGTGCGAATATCTCCTGTATCCACCCAAACCGTGCCGACGAGGTCGATGAGTACGTCGAGTCGACCCACGTCTCCGAAGGCGATGAGTTCGTTCTCCACCCCGGCGACTTCGTCCTTGGCTCGACGAAAGAGCGTGTCGCGGTGCCAGACGACCTCGTCGCCCACGTTGAGGGTCGGTCGTCGCTCGGGCGTCTCGCGGTCGTCATCCACGCGTCGCTCCCCACCGACGAGGAGGTGTTTCTGTGGACGCCCGACGAAGGATTCGGGTTCTACGAGATCGGTGACATCGTCGAGAACGAGCGCTCGGCGCGTGCGGTGTCGTTCGACCCGCAGACGCTGCGCGTCCGGACGCACCGGGTGTCGGACCACATCCGGAACCCAACAAAACGGATCTACCGAGTGACCCTCGAATCCGGCCGAGAGGTGTCTGTCACGAGAGACCACAACCTGTTCACGCTGGACGAGTACGGAGGCGTCACCCGAATCGCGAGCGAAGACGCCGAAGGAACGCTCGTGATGGTTCCCGACAGGCTTCCGGAGCCGAGCGCACCACAGACAGAGATCGACCTGGTCGAACTGTTCGGCCCGGACGACGACGACATCACGGTCTTCGCTGCCGACGGACTCGGCGAGGTCGACTGGTCAGACGTTTCGAACGGGGTGCGCCGACACTACGAAGGGCAATCGAGCGCGCCGATGAGCGCGACGCGCCCATCTTCGCTCCCGTCGGCGGCGGAGATGGCGTTCAAGGAGAGCGATGTTCGCCTCCCCCGAACCCTCCCGGTCACGACGGACCTCGCGTGGGCGCTCGGGTTCTACGTCGCCGAGGGGTACCGGCGGCGAAAGCAGATCGTGGTGAGTAACACGGACCGGGAGTATCTCGAACGGTTCGCGTCGGTCTTCGAGCCGAGTGGAGCCGGGTGTTCGTGGTACGAGCGTGACAACGGTGTTACGACCCTCACGGTCTGCTCGGCGCTCTGGTCGAAGGTGTTCGGTGAACTCGCCGGCGAGGGATCGGAGAAGACCGTGCCAGCACAGGCCTGGGACTGGTCGAACGAGGTGTTGACGGCGCTGTACGAGGGCCTGATCGACGGCGACGGACACCGCCGCGAGGGGCGGGACACGCTGTACACGGCTAACGGCGACCTCGTGAGCCGCGCGATGTTTCTCGGCGCTCGACTCGGTCTGTTGAACTCGGTCTACCACCGCGAGCGCGAACAGTACATCGAGATGAGCGACGTGAGCAACGAGGGCGCGGAGTGGGCGGTAGATTTCAGCGAGAGCGGCCACAAGCGCGGGCAGTACGTCCCGACACCGAGCGCACTTCTCAGGCGGTACCGCGACCGTGCGGCGCTCACCATGGCCGACGCGGCTGCGGAGATGGGGTACTCGTCGCCGAGCAGCGTCGCGAACGTCGAGAACGAAGAGTGGCGGTCGACCAACCGCGAGACGCTCCGTCGATTCCGTGATCTCTACCTCGACTACGACGTCGACACGACGAGACTCGATCAGATACTCGACAGCGACGTACGGTTCGAGCGGGTCGAATCGGTCGAGACGACCGACCGTGTAGAGCCGACGTACGACCTCGAGGTCCAGCCCAACGGTCGAGCCGTCGAGAACTTCATCGGTGGACGTGGCGGCGTCTTCCTCTCGAACACCGCCGGTCTGTGCGACCCCGGGTATCAGGGACAGATCACACTCGAACTCTCCAACCTCGGCACCGCACCCGTCGCTCTCACGCCCGGGATGCGCATTAGCCAGGTTACGTTCACTCGGCTTTCCTCGCCCGCCAAGCGGCCGTATGGTACGGAACGCGGATCGAAGTATCAGGGCCAGACCGGACCGCAAGCCTCGCGCATCGGGTCGGACCCAGAGTTCGCGGAGCGCCGGGAGGAGTGAGATGAAGTTCGTCGAGGAGGTGGTGGTAGAGGAGTTCCTCCCGACCTACCGCTCGATGCTCGCGGCGGCGCTCAGAGAGCGCGGCCTGACACAGCAGGAGGTGGCGGCGGCGCTTGGCCTTAGCCAGTCCGCGGTGTCGAAATACGCGCAGGGTGGGGTGGCGCGGACCTCGGCAGTCAAGGAGGACGATCGCGTGCGCGAACTGGTCGACCGTGTCGCCGATGGCTTGGCGAGCGGCGAGATAAGCCGCGTTCAAGCGCTCGCGGAGACCGAGGTGGTGATCCGTCGCCTCGCCGACGGGGACGTCCTCGCACGCCTCCACGAGGAGGCGATGCCCGACCTCGCAGAGGCCGGGGGGCTCGACCTCCAGGACCCAGAGGGGGTCGTCCTCACGACGGAGCGTGTCCGTTCGTCAGTCGGGCGGGCGCTCCGGGCACTCACGGCCGCAAGCGGGTTCGCGTTGCTTGTCCCCGACGTGGGCTCGAACGTCGTCGAGTGCCTGCCCGACGCGCGCGGTATCGAGGACGTGGCGGGCGTCCCCGGGCGCATCGTCGACGTGAAGGGGCGACCGAAAGTCCCGGCCGATCCCGAGTTTGGCGTGAGCGCCCACGTCGCACAGGTGTTACTCGCGGCCCGCGCCGGCGAGTCGTCCGCCCGCGCCGCCGTGAATATACGGTACGACCCGACGTACGTCGAGACGCTCCGGGAAACGGGGCTTCAGATGTTCGAGTTCGACCCCGAGGCCGACCGCGAGGGTCCTGATAGTGCCGTCCGGGTGGCGCTGGCGGACCAGTCGACTGGCGATCAGTTCGCGCTCTTCCAGACCGGCGCGGTCGGCGTCGAACCCATCATCTACGTTCTCGGGTCGGATGCCCCGACCGTCGTCCGGACGGTGCGCGACGCCCTCCTCTGACCGTGCCCAACAGCGCGCGTACCGCACAGTCGTTCTACTCACGCTACGCCCGGCTTTACGACGCTGTGGCGCGATACACCCCCGGCGTCCTACGCTTGCATGACCGCGCCATTGACGCTCTCAGCCCCACCCGGTGAGACAGTCGTCGAGATGGGTTGTGGGATGGGGGCAAACCTCCCGGGGTTCCGCGAGCGAGTCGGGCCGGCGGGCCGGGTTGTCGGCCTCAATTTCGCGCCCGGGGCGCTGGCGGTCGCGCGTGACCGGACGGCGCGGTGGGATAACGTCGCTGTCGTCCGTGCCAACGCCTGCCACCCCTCAGTCAGGCGCGCCGACCGCGCTTTGGCAACGTTCGTTGTCGAGATGCTCGGCGACCCCGCGGCGGCGATCGAGACGTGGGTTACTCTCATCTCACCGGGTGGCCGCCTCGCCCCCCTTGACGTCGCTCGCAGGACCCGGCCGGCAACCCGACCGCTGAATCTCGGCTTGGACGCTTGTCGCGCTCTCCTCGCCGCCCGGGACCCGGGCGCGGACGGGCGATCCGACTCGCGCGCTCGACCAACGAGTCGCCGCGGCCCAGCGCACGGTACTCAACCGGACGACACCCGGGTCAAGGAGCGCTACGCCGCCGGGTTCGCACAGCTGGTCGCCGGCGAGGTCTGACCGCTCGCGACCCGCTGTCGCTTCCTGGCAGTAGCTATTTGATTCCCGGCGTAGAGAAGCGCGTCATGTCCGAAGATACGGGCGCAGTGGCGGGGTCCGGCCTCCACCTGCGCGTCCCCGAGGTCCGGTTCGGCGACGGCGCCGTAACGCACCTGCCAACCGTCCTCGACGAGGTCGGGGTCAAGCGTCCGCTGGTCGTCACAGACCCCGGCGTCGACGCAGCGGGCGTTTTAGCCGCGGCCCTTGCGGCCTATGACGGACCGTCCGAACGGCTCGACGCCCCGACGGAGCCCTCGACGGACGACCTCACCCCCGAAGCTCTGCCAGACAACGTCGACGGTGTCCTCGCGGTCGGTGGGGGGAGCGTCCTCGACACCGCAAAACTCGCTGCGCTTCTCCTTGCCCACGGCGGGTCGCCCGCCGACTACCTTGGCGCCGGGAGAGTCCCCGGTCCCGTCGCGCCCACGGTTGCCGTCCCGACCACCAGCGGCACAGGGTCGCAGTCGACACAGACCGCCGTCGTCCACTACGAGGGTGTCAAGCGCGGGGTGAGCGACGAGCATCTCCGACCTGACCGGGCCGTCATCGACCCGTCGCTCACGTTCGGCCTGCCACGCGAGGTGACCGCGCGATCGGGCTTCGACGCGTTCGTCCACGCGCTCGAATCGCTGACCGCGCGAGACCACCGCTGGATCCCCGAGCGGGACATCACATATCAGGGCGCCAACCCAGTCACTCGGCCGCTCTCGCAACAGGCGCTCTCGCTCGTCCACGGCTCGCTGGAGCGCGCGACGATGGACGGAGACGACCGCGCGGCGCGGCGGGCACTCTCGCTTGGCTCGCACCTTGCCGGGGTCGCGTTCTCGAACGCCGGCCTCGGGGCCGTCCACGCTCTCGCCTCCGCTGTCGGCGGGATGACCGACGCGGCACACGGCGACTGCCTCGCGGCCTGCGTCGCCACGGGCCTGCGGTACAACCTGCCCGTCCGGCGCGACGCCTACGCGGGGATCGCCGCCGACCTCGGTGTCGGCTCGACGGCCGAGGAGCTGGTCGGCGAGGTGATGCGGGTTCGCGACGCGCTCGGTCTCCCGGACTCGATTGGAGCGCTCGGTCTGGACCGCGGCGACGCCGGCGCGATAGTGGCAAACACCCTCGTTCAGGAGCGCCGTCTCGTCACTACACCGCGACTCCCGGACGAGGACGGCGCCGATCTTGAGGCGGCCGTCGTGAGGTCGTTCGACTGACGCCCCCTTTTTGTGTCACGCGTCCCGACAGTCCGTACATATGAATATGCTCGTCGACGGCCAGTGGACCCGAGACGCCTACGAGAGTACGAACGAAGACGGCGAGTTCGAACGCTCCGAGACCTCCTTTCGGTCCTACGTCGAGGGTGTCCCGCCCGAAGTCCGCGGCTGGGGCGACCCCGACGCCCCGGCGTCTTTTCCAGTCGAATCTGATCGGTATCATCTCTACATCTCGCGGGCATGCCCGTGGGCTCACCGCACGGCGCTCGTCCGTCGGCTGGCGGGGCTTGACGACATTATCTCTCTGTCTGTCGTTGAGCCCGAGCGGTACGACGAAGGCTGGCAGTTCTCCGACGAATATCCCGACCCAATCAACAGCTTCGACAGCCTCTACGAGACGTACGCTCACGCTGACCCGGACTACACCGGGCGCGTCACCGTCCCAGTCCTCTACGATCGCGCGACGGAGACGGTCGTCAACAACGAGAGCGCGGAGATCATGCGGATGCTCGACGTGGGTTTTCACAGCCTCGGGAACGGTGTCGACCTCTACCCCGAGGGCGTGCGCAAGGAGGTTGACGATCTCATCGACGAGATGTACGAACCGGTGAACAACGGCGTTTATCGCGCCGGATTCGCCGACTCGCAGGCGGCCTACGACGAGGCTGTCGACGACCTGTTCGCGACACTCGACCGCTTCGAGGAGCTTCTCGGTGAGCGGCGCTATCTGGCTGGCGAGACGCTGACGGAGGCCGACCTCGCACTGTTTCCGACACTTGTTCGTTTCGACCACGTATACCACGTCCATTTCAAATGTAACCGGCGGGCAATCCACGAGTACCCAAACCTCTGGAACTACACGAAGGAGCTCTTCCAGCTTCCAGGGGTCGCGGAGACGGTGAACACCAACCACGTCACCCGGCACTACTACAGGAGTCACGGTAGCGTGAATCCAAAGCGCCTCGTCCCGACCGGCCCGGAGATTGACTTCAGTGCGCCACACGACCGCGACCGGCTGGCGGGTGGCCCGCCCGCCGACCTTGTCGACGGGGCGGCGCCCGCTGACGACTGACGAGGCCCCACCCGCGTCGACAAGCGACGCGCGATACGCCGGCGATGCCCATTTGTCTCACCCGATCGTAACCTATCCGTGTCGCCCCTTGACCGTCTCCGTGGTGTCCTCACGCCCTCGCCGCGGGTCGTCGACTGGTCGCTCCTTGCGCTGACGACCGGGGCGCTCACCACCGGCATCGTGAGCCTCGGGACCGGTCACCCGTCGGGCGCTCTCCTCTTCATCGGCCACGGCGCCCTCGGCGTCGCCCTCGCAGCCGTCCTTGCCGTGAAACTCCGGCGCGTCCGGCACCGCGTCACTGACCGACGGCTCTGGGACCCCGCGACGCCCTTCTCCATCCTGACCGCCGTCGTCGTTCTTAGTGCACTTGGGACGGGCACGGCGTGGGCGTTCGGGGCCGAACTGCCGCTGTGGGGCTGGACACTTCTCAACCTTCATATCGGCCTCGGGCTGCTGGCTGTGCCGCTCGTTCTCATCCACCTCCGTGCGCGGTACCGCCCACTCCGGCGCCGGGACGTCGACGGCCGGCGCGACGCGCTCCGGTACGCGGGACTGCTCCTCGCCGGCGCTGTCGCCGTCCGGGGCGAATCGCTGGTTGCGCGGGCGCTCGACACGCCGGCAGCGCGGGCGCGGTTCACCGGGTCGCGGCCTACCGACGGTGAGGGCAACGACTCGTTCCCCGTCACCTCGTGGGTCGCGGACGACCCGGCCCCGGTCGACCACGAGATGTGGCATCTCCGGGTCGACGGTCTTGTCGAGGAGCCACTCGCTCTCGCGCACGCTGACCTCTCGCCCAACGTCACCGACCGCGCGCTCCTTGACTGTACGAGCGGGTGGTACACGGAACAGGAGTGGCAGGGGGTGCGCCTCGGCAACCTGCTCTCCGAGGCGGGCGTGCGCGACGAGGGCCGGTGGGTGACGGTATGGTCAGTCACCGGCTACCGATGGTCGTTCCCGCTCGTGGAGGCCCGAGAGATGCTCCTCGCGACGGCCGTCGGCGGCGAGCCGCTAAGCCATGGTCACGGCGCGCCGCTCCGCCTCGTCGCGCCCGACCGCCGAGGATTTCAGTGGGTGAAGTGGGTCGAACGGGTTGAAGTCAGGCGACGACGGGACGCGACTCAGTACCTCGCAACGCTCGTGAGCGGCCTGTGACGCTCACCGCAGGTCGCCGCTCCGGATTGCCCGCTCGGCGTATTCCCGGGCGGCGTCGGCGTCGACCCGTTCGGCGATGCCCTGCAACTCCACGTCGCTCCGCCCAGCGAGCGACCGCGCGTGGGCCGTCATCGCCGGTATCGCCCGCACGACGTTGTCTATCACCGGCACGGTCGCGGCCTCGGCCGACCGCGAGAGCGGGTTGAGGTCGACCACTATCTCCGATTTCCCCGTCTTTGCGAGCGCTGCGGCACGGTCGCCGTCCTCGAGCGGGACGAGGACGACGTCGGCGGCGGCGATGCCGTCGGCGTCCACCCGCGCGCGGTCGTGGTCGAGCCCCGGGACGGTGGCGTCACCGGCGAGGCCTTTCACCTTGTCGACGCCGTTATCACGCAGGTGTGCGGCGATGCGCTCTATCCGCTTCTCGGTGCGGTGAAAGAGGTTCACCTCGACGTCGGCATCGGTCGCCCGTGCGAGGTCACCGACCGCCCTGGGGACGAGGGCGGCGACGTTCCCGTTGACTGATATCACCGGGTGGTCGGCGCCGAGCATGAGCGCCGCAGCGGCGCGTTCGGCCCGCGCCGCGGACTCGATCGTTCGTTCGCCCAGAAGGTAGTCGAACGTCTCACCTCGCCCCTGTGCGACTAGCCCCGCGTGACTCGTGAGCCCTCGCTTGACCCCCTCGACGATACGCTCGCGTGTCACCAGCGACGTGTGGCGGGGGTGGCTCTCCGGCACGTCCTCGCTCATCGCTGGCGCTGGGTCGCCAGCCCTCAAAAGTCGTCCGTCCCGTCGACAGTCTTGAGATGCGCCCCGCCCGCGACCCGTGCCGACTCGGGGTCTAAGCCCGCGTTGGAGAGCGCCCGCCCAACACCAAAGACGGTGTGGCCGAGCATCGCCATCGTCGCGTGCCCGCCGGCGTCGGCCACCCGCGCGACGGCCTTCCGGACCCGGTCGGTCGCTAGCCCCGCCGCGCACGCGAACCGCCACGACTCACGGACGAACGCCGACAGGGCCGGCTCGGCACGCAGTTCCGTGAGCGCACGCTCGCCTGCCGCGGTCAGCCGGTCGGTGTCGCCGCCGAGTACCGACTCGGTCGACAGATCACCGAAGACCACCCACTCGACACGAGTCTCCCGCGGGATCGTGAGTGCGTCTATCCGGCCATGGTCCGGATCCCCTGGGTCGAGACGGACCGGCGCGCCACCGCGAGCCTGCGCCACCACATCTCCCAAGCCGGTGCCCGCAGTCACCTCCGCGGCGTGGGCGACGCTCACTAAGTCGTCGACGGTTCGTGCGGTTGGGAGAAGCGCGTTCGTCGCCAGTGCCGTGCCGAGCGCCGCCGCTCCGGAGACGCCAAAGCCAGTTCCAACCGGCAACTCGCTCGTCAGCTCCACCTGGATTGGGGGCGCGTTGAGGGACGAAAGCACCCGGGCGACGGGCGCGACTGCCGCTGGCTCACCGTTGAGCCAGACCCCGGGCTCGCCGTCGGTTGAGGCCGCCGTCTCGACGCCGCGCGCGAGCGTCAGTCCCGCGCCGCGCGATCCCGCGACCCGCGGGTCCGGATCGGGGTATACACCGAAGAAGCCGGTGAGGTGACCGGGAACGAACGCTCGTGCGGTCGGCATGCCACCGACATTGGGTCGGGTACTCCTAAACCCGTCGTCAGGGGTTGAACGCGACGTTTGTCACCGTATCGAGTGCGCCTATCTTGATTCAGCGAGAGAATCCCGCCGTTCACGGCGGGCGTGAATCGCGTAA
>CAKZPG010000046.1 GCA_937138675.1 uncultured archaeon
CCACCGAACGGCGGTTGGTTCTCACCGTGTCGCGTTCCTCCCCGCCGTGAACGGCGGGGGTTCCCGCTTGTAGAAAGATGAGTATCGTCTTTTGGCGTTGTCGCCGCGGGAGGGGTAGTCTATCTTGTCGGCGAGTGCTATATCGGGTCGCGCGTAGGCCGGTCGGAAAACCCGACACGAGGGTTTGATTTTCCTTCCGCTTCAGGGACCACCGTGTACGTCGCCGACCGACGCTGGCCGGACATAGCCGACTACGTTGCTGAAGAGTCACTGGCGGTTATCCCTCTCGGATCCACCGAACAGCACGGCCCACACCTCCCGCTTTCAACCGACCACGTCATCGCCGAGTCGCTGGCTCGCGCCGCCACCACGGAGACGGGGCACCTCTGTACCCCGACGGTGAACGTGGGCGTCTCTCCGCACCACCGCCAGTTCCATGGAACGATGTGGGTTGACGCGCCCGTCTTCCGGGACTACGTTGAGTCAATGACCCGCAACCTCGCGTACCACGGAATCGACCGTGTTGTGTTCGTCAACGCTCACGGCGGAAATGTCGAACACCTCCGCGAGGTCGGGCGGCGCCTCCGTGACGACGGCACACTCTACGCCGTCGAGTGGATGTGGGACGAGTCCATCCCGGGCCTGATCGATGAGTTCTTTGAGCGTCCAGGCCCTCATGGCGGCCCCAAGGAGACGTCGATGCTCCTTCACCTCAACCGAGAGAACGTCGCCGAAGACCGGATTGAGGACGCCCGCGACGGCGGCCTCCCGGACGTCGAGAGCCACGACTACCGCACGCACGGCTCGCGGACATTTTACGATGCCATCGATAATACGGCGAACGGCGTTCTCGGCGACCAGACAGATGCCTCAGTCGAGGCCGGCGCGGAGCTGTTCGACGCCGCGCGTACGCAGCTTGTCTCGCTCATCGAATGGCTGGATGACCAGCCACGCGATGATCTGATGGCGAAGCCACACGTCGACCCACAGCCGGGCAGCCGACGGTAGCGTCGGCCACCGGGCAGGTCGCCCAACGCTTTAGCCGCTCGGGCGCCATCGCCGAGCCATGTTTGACCCCGACGACCTCGAAAAAATTCGCGACGCCCGCGAGGAGTGGCGCGCGGAGACTTACGAGCCGACCATAGAGCGGTTCGGTGAGCGAAAGGAGGAGTTCACCACCGACACAGGCGGCCAGGAGGTCAAGCCGCTCTACACGCCGGAGGATATCGCGGACCTCGGCTACGACACCGACGTGGGGTTCCCGGGCGAGGAGCCGTACACGCGTGGGATCTACTCGACGATGTACCGCGGACGGCTCTGGACGATGCGCCAGTACGCGGGAATGGGCACCGCTGAGCAGACAAACGAGCGATTCCACTATCTCTTAGATGAAGGCCAGACCGGGCTCTCAATGGCGTTTGACCTCCCGACACAGATGGGCTACGACTCTGACGCCGCGATGGCCGCCGGCGAGGTGGGGAAGTCGGGTGTCGCAATCGACACCGTCGAGGACATGCGGACGGTGTTCGACGACATCCCTCTCGACGAGGTGTCGACGTCGATGACGATCAATGCGCCCGCGGCCGTCCTCCTCGCGATGTACGTCGCCGTTGGCGACGAACAGGGTGTCCCGCGCGAGGAACTGCGCGGAACTATCCAGAACGACGTGCTGAAGGAGTACGTCGCCCGGAACACCTACATCTACCCTCCGGCGGCGTCGATGCGAATCATCACGGACGTCTTCGAATACTGCGCCAAGGAGACGCCGAATTTCAACACTATCTCAATCTCAGGCTACCATATCCGCGAGGCCGGCTCGACAGCGGCCCAGGAGGTGGCCTTCACCCTTGCGAACGGCATTGAGTACGTCGAGACCGCTGTCGAAGCCGGCTTAGACGTCGACGAGTTCGCGCCGCGGCTCTCCTTCTTTTTCGCCTCTTACAACAACATCTTGGAGGAAGCCGCGAAGTTCCGCGCCGCTCGCAGGATGTGGACGAAAATAATGCAAGAGCGCTTTGGCGCGAAGAGAACAAAATCCAAACAGCTCCGCTTTCACACCCAGACTGCGGGGTCCACTCTCACGGCCCAACAGGTGGAGAACAACGTCGTCCGGGTCGCTTACCAGGCGCTCGCGGCGGTATTCGGCGGGACACAGTCGCTCCACACGAACGGAAAAGACGAGGCGCTCAGTCTTCCAACTGAAGAGTCGGTGCGGACGGCCCTGCGCACCCAACAGATACTCGCCCACGAGTCGGGCGCCGCGGACACCATCGACCCTCTCGCCGGGAGCTACTACGTCGAGTCGTTGACTGACGAGGTGGAGGAGGAGGCGTTCGAAATAATCCGCGAGGTCGACGATCGTGGCGGAATGCGCCGCGCTATTGAAGAGCAGTGGGTCCAGCGTCAGATCCAGGACGTCGCCTTCGACCGGCAGGAAGAGATAGAGGACGGCGACCGAATCACCGTCGGCGTCAACGAGTTTCAAGTTGAGGACGACGACCGTGAGGTCGACTTGGAGGAGGTCTCACAGGACGAGGAGCAGGCACAGGTTGAGCGCGTGGAGGCCGTGCGCGCAGGCCGTGACGACACCGAGGTCGAGACAGCGCTCGCGGCGATCCAGACAGCCGCATCAGGGGACGAGAACCTGATGCCGCGGCTCGTTCGGGCAGCGAAAGCGCGTGCGACCGTCGGCGAGATATGCGACGCGCTCCGTGACGAGTTCGGGGAACACCGGCCAGGCACCTAAGCCGCCGCCAGGTCATCGACGAGGAGTTCAATCGTCCCGTCGGTCAGCTCGCTCTTGCGGTGGTGATACATCAGGTGAACCGCCTCGGAGTCAATCCCCGAGGCACTCGCCTTGCTTATCTGTAGATCCGGAGACTGTCTGTGTCCTCAGTCGACTCACCGCAGAGGGGAGCGTCCGTGCTGACAGAGTTTGTGTATTTTGAGAGTCATACTCATGCCAGTCGGGTGCGTTTTTCACCCGGGGCCAACGAAAGAACAGTATGGAGTTCCACCACGTCGGTGTGGCGACATCCGACGCGGAGGAGTTTGTGACGGTTCTCAAGGACCGACTTGGCCTACAGATCGTTCATGAGGAACGATTCGATGGACTCCGGATCGCATTCCTCGACCTGGGGGCCGGCTACGTGGAAGTTCTCGAGCCTATCGGAGAGACCGGACCAGTCGCCCGCTTTCTCGACCGGCGCGGGCAGGGTATCCATCACCTCGCTCTTCGAGTGAACGATATCGTAGGCGCGCTCTCTGCAGCCCGGACGGCGGGTGCAAGGGCGATCGACGAGGAGCCACGACCGGGCGCGTGGGGCCACGAGGTGGCATTTCTCCACCCCGACTCCACCGGTGGGGTACTGGTCGAACTCGTTGAGGAGGGCGAATGAACGACCCGCTTGCCATCCGGGCGCTCGCAACGCCCGATGAGACGGCGCTCGTCGATGCCTCGACGGGCGAGACGTGGACAGTCAGCGAACTGGACGCAGCTGTCGAGCGGACGGCCGGCCGGCTCGCTGCCCTCAGCGTGGAGGCCGGTGACCATCTCGCGCTGGTCATGTCTCCTCGACCGGCGTCGATGCGAATCATCCACGCCGCGCTCCGACTCGGTGCAGTTCTGGTCCCGCTTTCGCACGACCTCACCCCGCCAGAACTTCAGCCGCGACTCGATGGCACTGACGTCAGTATTGTCCTCTGTGACGAACGCACGGAGACAGCCGTGGCGACAGGAACGAAGCTACCGATCGCGTCCGTCGACGACCCGACACAGGACCGTGTGCAGGCATTGCAGACCGTCGAGGCCGTCGACCCGCCGCGACACGACTGGGCCGGGAGCGATACCGCTCTGCTGGCCCACACCTCGGGGACGACGGGCGACGCAAAAGCTGTGGTGCTGACGGCGACGAACCTGCTCACGAGCGCTATCGCCTCCGCGGCACGGCTCGGTATCGCACCCGATGACCGCTGGCTCGTCACTCTGCCGCTCCACCACGTTGGGGGGGTCTCGCCTGTTCTCAGAATGCCGCTGTACGGCTCGACGGTCGTCCTCCGGCGTGGGTTCGACCCTGGTCCCTGTGTCGACGACGTCAACGAGTTCGGGGTTACCCGTGTCTCGCTCGTCCCGACGATGCTCCGACAGATGCTCGATCGGCGCGGGACCCTGCCCGGGTCACTCCGGACCGTCCTCCTCGGCGGAGCGCCCGCGCCGGTCTCGCTGGTCCGACGCTGTCGGAACTATTCGGTGCCTGTCGCGCCGACGTACGGCCTCACCGAGACAGCCTCACAGGTTGCAACGGCGACGACCGGTGAGGCGTACACCGACCCAGAGACCGTGGGTCGCCCCATCCTGTTTAGCGATGTGACGGTCGTCGACGAGGACGGAACCCCGCTCCCTCCGGGCGAGGTTGGCGAGATAGTGGTCAATGGCCCAACCGTCTCGCCGCGCTACTACGGCGACATCAGAGCGACGGCTGCGGCCCGCGGTCCCCACGGCCTCCACACCAGCGACGTGGGCTACCGCGCCGAGGACGGTCGGCTCTACGTTTACAATCGTCTCGACGACCGCGTGCTGACCGGCGGCGAACTTGTCGATCCAGGCGAGGTCGTCGACGCGGTCCGGAGCCATCCGGACGTCGTCGACGCCGCCGTTGCCGGACTTGATGACGAAGAGTGGGGCGAGCGGGTCGCTGCGCTCGTCGTCGGCGACGTTGACGCGGCGAAGCTCGATAACCACCTCCGCGAGCGGCTGGCGGGGTACAAGCTCCCCCGGGTAATCGGCATCGCGGACGACCTCCCCCGGACGGACTCGGGGACGGTGGACCGGGTGGCGCTCCGCGAACGGCTCGCGGTCATCCGCGAGAGCCCCGGACCCGACGAACTGAGCGACCGAGCGTAGCAGCCTATCTTTTTTCAAGGCTAGAATCCCGCTCTTTAGGGCGGGCGTGAATCGCCGCACACTGAAGTACCTCGGGGACAAGCCCCGGGGCTTCGCCGTTTTGTCCGTGCCGTCCAGAACCGGACGGATGGACGCAGGCGAATTTAATTCCCCTCGACCTTCCCGACCCGGGTCGGCTGGAATTCACACCCGAACGCTCGGTGCGTCCGTGAGGGTCGGCGGCTCCATCCCGCCCGACAGCACCCGTCTCACCTGCCGTAGCAGGGTGTTGAGAGGTGTCGCATTTCCTCGCAGCTGCCGGCAGTTGCTTCGGATTACGATCTTTAATCCACGTCGCACCTGGACTTGTCAGGACGATGACGTGCGTAATAAGTGTACGGCCTTCACCCTCGGGGTCAAGCCCCGAGGCACTCGGCCTGCTCCGCCTGTAGAGTTACCTGTTCGGTGGCCGTAGTGTGTGCTAACCGACAGAGAAAAAAATAGCTCCGAGTCAGTAGGGCAGAACCACGATCCCACTACCGGATAGGAGTACCGGCGGCGTGGCCCCGCCAGCACCACGTCGGTGTGTAAGCGTACGTTCACAACCCAGCGGGCTCCGGCTTGTGGGACGCCCCGTCGTTTATTTGTCGACAAATCCGGTTCCCGGATGAGGACCGTGGTCGTTCGGGACGACGTCGTGGCGGGTTCGCCGATGTTAAGCTTTGCCGGTCGGACCAACTCGTATGGAAGACCCGACGTCAGACGTGGGTGAGGTAGACCCGGAGGATGCTCCGGAGTGTATCGTCTGTGAGGACCGAATCGTCAACTCACCCTCGCACCGAGTACTCACTTGGGTGGAGGACGGTAGCGTAGAACACCGGCATTTCTGTAGCGACGCCTGTGTCGCCGATTGGTCGGAGTAAGGATCGTATTACCTTGTTCGACCGCATGTCCTGGCATCCTCCCCCGGCTGACGCCGTGGGGGTCCCGACCACAGGCCGGGCAGTCCACGGCGGGAGGTTCCCACTCGTACGCGATGATTGGGGCCGTGCCAGTACGGCCCTCGACCGAGATAGCGGGCTTCATCGACCCCCGCGAGGGGTGCGTATCCTTACCTCGGACTTGCATCACAACCGACGAACACCGGCCAGATCAGGCTTTCGCCGGCTGTCGGCTTCATTCCACGAGTAAACTCGTGGGCTCTCGCCTCGAAACTCTGTGTGACTCGTGCGGGCGCTGTATCCCCTCCCTGCTCGCGTCTTCGACGCTCGCTGAGGAAGGGGTTAAGCGCCCTCAATTGCAGCTAATCCACGGCATCGGCGCGCGAGACTGGGAATCGACCGAGCGTGTATGCGGCGGAAAGAAGTGCCACCACGGGGACGAGCGCCAGCGAAAAGACGAGAAACGTCGTTCCGAGCGACATACGGGTCGAGGCAATCCCTACGGCTGTGGAGCCGGAGGCCTCGAGTGCCAGCGCGAGACCGCTGAACAGGGCGTAGGCGCTCGCCCGGTTGTCGTCCGGAAGCGCCCCGAGTACGTATGTGTCGAGCGTCGGGAAGACGGCGTGAATGGAGAGGCCGACGACTAGGCTGACGGCTAACACGCCGACCAGTCCCTGCACAGCCGTCAGGGCCGCGACGGAGAGCGCGAAGGTGAGGACAAGGCCAAACAAGTACGGCACTGTCGGGAGGCGGTCGGCCAGTCGTCCGCCGACTGCCATCCCAGGGATGCCGGCGGCGAACAAAACTGAGAGCGCGCCGTTGGCAAGCCCTGGTGCAACCCCGCGCTCGGTCACCAGATAGGTAACATAAAAATTGAACAGCCCCTGCCACACGAACCCTACCGTCGCGACGACGGTGACACCAGCGGCGATTACTCGCCAGTGTGTGAGCGCAGCCCGCAGGTTCCGGTCGGGCGCCGTTGCGGCCGGGAGCGGTGTGTGGGCGGCGACAAGGAGGACACCGACCCCGGAGATGACCGCGAACGCACCGAGAGCGACAAATGTAACGCGCCAGTCAGCGAGGGCAACGGCGGCGACGACGATACCCGGCGCGGCCACCGCGGCCACCTGTGCCGTGGCGCCGTGAATCCCAAGCGCCCGGCCGACGCGCTCTGAGAATAGGTCGCCAACTAGCGGGATAGCGGCGCCGATATAGACGCCTGAGGAGAGCCCGGCCACGAACGCACCGACCCGGAGCGCCGCGAGCGACTCCGCGGTGACCACGACGGTCGACCCCGCCGCAAGGACGAGGCCACCGAGGGCGACGACTCGCTCGCGCCGGATTCGTGTCATCAGATATGCGGACGCGGGCCGACCGGCGGCGCTCCCAAGCCACGCAAGCGACACGACAACACCGATGGCGACGGGGCTCGCGTCAAAATTGGCCCGGAGTGTCTCGACCAGCGGCGCAAACGCCGTCCGGCCAAGATTCGTGAGCGCGAATAGCAGGCAGAGTGTACCGAACAGCGCTCGTGGCCGTGTCACGAAGATATTCCCATCCTGCCGGACCCAAACGTTTCGCTTTGACCGTCGCCAAACGCTCATTAGCGCCGGGCCGGTGGGTCGACCGTGATCACGACAGCACGCATGGCGGTAGTCGATCATAACGCCGCCGCGCTCGGCGTCCCGCGGCGCGTCCTGATGGAGTCAAGCGGGCGCGCCGTTGCCGACGTCGTCCGGGCAGTCGCAGACTCCGGCGACGCAGTGGCCGTCGTCTGCGGCCGGGGCGACAACGGTGGCGACGGCGCCGTCGCTGTCCGTCACCTCGGGGAGTTCGACGTGACCGCCCATCTCCTCGGGCGGTCCGAGACGATCTCGACGGAGACAGCGCGCGCGAACTGGCAAGCGCTAGAGCGCGCCGAGGCTGTGACCCGCGTGGTGACAGACTCGCGGGCCATCGACCTCGGCGACCCGGACGTGGTAATCGACGCGATGCTCGGCACCGGCGCCCGCGGCGCACCGCGCGAGCCGTCGGCGACAGTAATCCGGACAATCAACGCGAGCGACGCGACGATTGTCTCCGTCGACGTGCCGAGCGGTGTCGACGCCGATACGGGCCGCGCGGCGGGCGACGCCGTCGATCCCGACCGAGTGGTGACGTTCCACGACAACAAACCCGGTCTTGACGCTTACGACGTCACCGTCGCCGACATCGGGATTCCCGCGGCCGCGGAGCGATTCGTCGGCCCAGGCGACCTGCCCGCGACCCGATCGCCGACTGCCCACAAGGGCGATGCGGGCGAGGTGTTGGTCGTCGGCGGCGGCCCGTACACTGGCGCGCCCGCGCTCGCTGCGCAGGCGGCGATGCGTGCCGGTGCAGACCTCGTACGGGTAGCCTGTCCCCGCAGCGTAGCTCGCGAAGTCCAGTCGTTCGAGGCTGGCCTCATCGTCGAACCGTTCGACGCCGACCATCTTACGACGGCGCAAATCCCTGGACTCCTCGATCGAGCGGCCGCCCACGATGTTGCAGTGGTGGGGCCAGGTCTCGGCGCCGCTGAGGCGACTGACGAGGCCGTGCGGGAGTTCCTCGGCGCCTACGACGGCAGAACGGTCGTGGACGCCGACGCCCTCCGCGTGGTGCCCGAGGACGCGGACGCGACGCTCGTCTGTACACCCCACGCTGGCGAAGCGCGGGCAATGGGTGCGTCGATTCTAAGCGACGCCGACCGCGAGACCCGGGAACGTGAGACCGCAGCCCTCGCCGAACGCTACGGTGCGACGGTCATTCTGAAGGGCCGCCACGACGTGGTCACGACAGACAGCACCGCCGAAGGCGAGGGTCCGTCGACCCGCATCTCGCGCACGGGCACGGCGGCGATGACCGTCGGCGGGACGGGCGACGTGTTGGCGGGCGTGACCGGCGCCCTGCTCGCAGTCGAGGAACCGTTTCCGGCCGCTTGCGCCGCCGTCTACGCGAACGGTGTCGCGGGCGAACGCGCCGCGGCAGGCCGTGACCGGGGTCTCGTCGCCACAGACTTACTCGCGGAACTGCCGGCGGCGCTCGGGGGTGAAGGCAGTGACCGACTCTGAGGACGCAGTCAAGGAAGCGAGCGACGTCGACCTGACCCACGTCGGCGAGTCCGGGCAAGCCGAGATGGTCGACGTGGGCACGAAGCCCGACACCCGGCGCCGCGCGGTCGCACAGGGGACGATCCATCTCCACGAGTCAACCGTCGAAGCAGTGCGCGCGAACGAGGTGGCGAAAGGCGACGTGTTGGCGACGGCCCGGGTCGGCGCGATAGACGCGGTCAAGCACACGTGGGAGACGATTCCATTCTGTCACCAGATCCCTGTCACGAACGTCGAGACGACGTTCGACGTGTCCACGGAGTCCATAACGCTCACCGTAGCCGTCGAGACAACGGGCAAGACTGGATGTGAGATGGAGGCCCTGCAGGGCGTGACGACGGGGCTGAATGTCGTCCTGGATATGGTGAAGGCCGCAGAGAAAGACGACACAGGGCAGTACCCTGAGACCCGGATCGACGACGTACGGGTGGCCGAGAAGACGACGCGTGTGGCCGAGTAGCGGCCGGCAGGTTCAGTCGGCAGGCGTCCGAGATTCGCGGTATGGGTTCCCGGGAAGAGCCTCGTGACCGGCCTGTGCGTGCTGTTCCCTTTTTTCACGGTGTCGGTCTACTCCAGACGGCACACAGCTTGTTCGACAGAGAGGTCGGTCGGTGACCGTCGAAGACGGAATACCGGGTACGAAACAAGCGAACGGTGACTGACCTACGCGGGCAGACTGCCGGCCCGAGAACGTGCCCGTTCGACGACAGAGGGCCGAGCGCGGAACTCGAGGAGGACGTGGTCGTCTTTGTAGGACTCAGTCTCGACGTCGCCGTGGTCGTGGACCCACGAGACAAGACTCATCGTGTCGTCGGTCATCGGAATGTAAAGCCGCTCTTCCTGCCAGTCGGGGAGCTCGCGGTCGACCCGTTCGCGAAGGCCGTCGACCCGTTCACCGGTGAGTCCAGAGACGGCGACGGGATCGGGTGCGAGCGCCTCCAGTGCGGCGCGTTTCTGCTCCAGTTCCTTGTCGTCCACTTGGTCGACCTTGTTCAGCACAGTGACGATGGGTGCCTCGTTGCGCCGCGCGAGCGTATCGTGACAGGTGACGAGTTTCTCGCGCATCTCGGCAACGGACTCGCTCGCGTCGACAATGAGGAGAACGAGGTCGGCGTGGTAGACAGAGCCGAGTGTCGAGCGGAACGAGTCAACGAGCCAGTGAGGCAGGTCCGAGACGAACCCGACGGTGTCGGTTAGCAGTATCTCTCGGGGCCCGACTTCGGCTCGGCGGGTGGTGGTACCGAGCGTGGTGAACAGGCGGTCCTCGGACTCGGCGGTGCGGTCGAGATCGGGGTGGAGTTCCTCGTTCTCGTCGACGTCGTGGTCTGCCGCGAGGCGGCGCAGGAGCGTCGACTTCCCGGCATTCGTGTAGCCCGCCAGCGCGACGAGATCGAACCCCGAGGCGCGGCGCTTTTCGCGACGGCTCTCCTCAGTTTCCGCGATTTGGTCGAGTTCGTCTCTAATGACCGCGATCTGTGACTTAATATCCTGTTCGCGGCTTTCGTCGTACTCGCCCAGGCCCATGAATCCGGGGCGCTCGTCCCGCTTTGCGAGTGAGGCCTTTGCCTCGGCGCGCGGGAGTTCGTAGCGGAGTTCTGCGAGTTCGACCTGTAGCTGGGCGGTCCGGGTGTTGGCGCGCTGGCCGAATATCTCGAGAATAAGCGTGAAGCGGTCGACCACCTCGGCGCCAGTCGAGAGCTTTCCACCGATGTTATACGTCTGGTAGGGCCCGACCCGGTTGTCGACGACGGCGACTTCGGCGCCCGTGCGCGCAACCACCTGTGTCAGTTCGTCGACTTTACCCTCACCAAACATGTAGGCAGCGTCCTCGGTTCGGGTCTGGGTCAGTTCGCCGACGACCTCGTAGCCCGCCGCCCGGGCGAGGTCGCGAATCTCGGTGAGGTCGGCATCGCCCTCGTCGACGCGCTTGGCGACGACGGCGGGCGTGGCGTCCTCAGTATCGTGGGACGTGCTGATGGCTGTCGGTCACCTCATAGGAAGTAGTGCCCGGGAGCTAATCAAGCTCTCGGCGTCAGGGAGTTAAGCCGAACAGCTGAACGGCGATCATCACGAAGAGGAGGAGGAAGACAATCGCGAGCAGTCCCCCGAGCAGGAGCAGTCGTCCGGGGCGCAACGGGTCGTCGCTCTCGGCCTCTACCATCGCCGCTTGTACCACCGGGAGGCATATATTATTCGTGGTGGTGCGAGATACTTTTGTCAGATACGAGAAATATTAACTCAATATGTCGAGAGGACCGCCACCGCTCTACCGTTCGTCGCCGACCGGTCGGACAATTCGAACACGTTGGCGGTCGTTCTTGTCGACTGTACACATTCACAGGGACGGTCGTGGTCGTCACTTTCGGGTCAACGACGGTTGGTGGGACGCAGGCTGCCGCCGACCTCGGGCAGGCCGGATAGTCCATGATGGCAGCCGGCACCCGGGCGCCTGAAGAGTCGTGACCAACTGCTCGTCTTGGAGTGAGAGATTCGTGCAGATGGTCTGATCATCGGATAGTGACAAGCCCTTTTTGAAATTAGTCTAATAGCCAACGGGAACGAACGGTGTCGACAGCGATTAGAACCAGCCGGGTCAGAAGTATACGTGAACGACGCGCTGGGAGGGTTGCTCCGGACGTTCGGTCCCTTCCTCATTCCCGTCGCACTGTTCGTTGCGGGGCTGGTGGGCTACACTTTCCTCGTCCTTCTTGGGCGGGCGGGCCTCATCGAGACGGACGAAGGCAACGAGGTGTCGGGGGAAGGTTGGCGGCGTCGCTAGCTCCGGAACGCACGAACCACCGACCGTGTCGGCACCGCCTCAACCGCCCCGCGCTCTGTCGTCGTCAACGCGGCCACGGCGTTCGCGAACGCCACCGCGTTGTCCAGCGACTCACCGGCCCGAAGCGCGGCGATCGCACCCGCGAGGAAGGCATCGCCCGCGCCGGTCGTGTCAACTGTCTCAACGTCGTAGCCCGGCTGTGCTACCTCGGTCGTCCCGGGCCACGCGCCCGCTGAGGTTGCATAGGCGCCGTCCGCGCCCAGCGTCAAGAGTATAGTGTGTGGGCCGACGTCGGCGACCGCAGCCGCGACGTCGGTCGGGTCGCCGTTGACGGCGAAGCCAGCCTCGGCGAGGTCGGCAGGTGACGCCTTTACCACGTCTGCGAGCCCTAGCATCGTTCGTACCGACCGTCCGTAGTCAAATTCGGTCCATAGTTCTGGCCGGGCGTTGGGGTCAAACGACACCGTGATACCGGCGCGCGAGGCGCGCCGCGCCAGTCTGAGCGTCGCCGACCGCGAAGGGTCTGCGGCCAGGAGGAGCCCCCCGACGTGGACCCAGTCGACGCCAGAGAGCGGGATGTCGCCGGCCCGGTCCGGACTCAGCCGGGTGTCCGCGCTTCCGTCCCGGTAGAAGCTGAACGCGCGCTCGCCGGACTCGTCGAGCGAGACGAACGCCAGTCCTGTCCGTGCCTCATCGTCGCGCTCCACCAAGTCGGTCAGCACACCCTCGTCCGCAAGTCGCCCAACTAGAAAGTCGCCGAACGGGTCCGCGCCGACACGGGTCCAAAACAACGGCGAGTCACCGAGTCTCGACAGTCCGACCGCGACGTTTGCCGGGCCGCCACCGAACCGTCGGTCGAATCGGTCCACTTGGGAAAGTGGAGCGGGCCCGGCCGGGAGCATGTCGACCAGCGTCTCGCCTACTACCAGCGCCCGGTCGGTCATCGGTGTGGCACCATGCGGCTATAAGCCGCCCGCTGTGGTTTACTGTTTATCACTGTCGGCGCCGGACCCGAGACATAATCGGTGACGCGACGACGGGGTTCGACCGGGCTGACGTCAACCGAGCCGCAGTGACCAACGACGTCTCGCCCGGGAAACTGTATGATCTGCTAGGGGCCCGCAAGCGGCTCGTGCGCGAAACGCCCGGTACCGGTGGCGTCGCGGGACTGCTCTACGAGTGGCGTCGAGCGTTCGGCCGCGACCCAGTGGTGGCCCGCAACCGGACGGCGTTCCACCTCGCGGTCAAGCCCCACGTTTGGACCGAGTATACGAGGGCCCTCGGAACGGGCGGGACGGCGAATGCGGCGCTCCGTGCAGTCCACACAGCGACCGTTGTCGGAGACCACTGCAGACGACCGCGTACCGATGGTTATCTGGCGGGCGTAGCCCACCCAATTCCAACCAGAGAGTTATCACGGCGCACGGTCTACTTTTGATCGGATGGGAGTTCGTCGACTGGTACGGGGCCGTATCGAGTGGCCCCGGCTCGAGGAAGTGGCTCGCGAACTCGCCGAGCGGTACGACCGTGAGTTCGTCCACGTGCGATTTCTCGACGCCGGCAATTGGCTCTCGACGCCGATGGTTGTCGATGAGGAGCTGTTCGTGAAGCTGATCACTCCACAGAACTCGGTTGTCCACGCGGTATTCACGACGGGCCGGAACCTCGGCGCGTTCTCCTCTGGGGTCGAGGGCTTTTTCGAGCATTTTGACACCCCGGTCCAGATGGTAGAACACGAGCTGAAGGCGACCCGCAGGATGCGCGACCTCGGGGTCAACGCGCCGGAACCGGTCGAAGCTTTCGAACTGGAGGGACTGGGCATCCTCGTCCTCGAGTATCTCCCGGAGTTTGAGGCGCTCGACGACCTGTCTCTCGCGGAGGCGGAGGCGCGCGCGCCGTCGGTGTTCGAGTCGCTTTCTCGGATGCATGCGGCGGGGTTGGCCCACGGGGATCTGCGGGCTGAAAACGTTCTCGTTCTCGACGAGGAGGTGTATATCATCGACGCGACCAGCGTCCGGGAGGACGGTCGGGAGGACGCTTGCGCCTACGACGTCGCCTGTGGCCTCGCGGCGTTGACGCCGGTTGTCGGGGCCCGACCGGCCGTCGATGCCGCTGTCGAGGTCTACCCGCTCTCTGTAGTGCTGGCTGCGCGGGAGTTTCTCGATTTTGTGAACATCCGGCCAGACCACGACTTCGAAGCTGCGGTCGTCAAGGCCGAGATCGAGAAGCGGGCGAGTTGACGGCCTCCTCGAACAGCGCGACGTTTCGCCGGTTCACTCGCACCACCGCGTCGACAAGCAGTCCTACGATTGGGATGGACCCAAGCACTGCCTCAACGATTACGTAGATCGACATTCTGGCCAGCCGCGGCCGGGGGACGCCTGCCCGCCACGCTTCGAAGACGATGTAGGCCGACAGAACCGCGCCAACGAGGCCGCCGGCTGCCGGAAGCGCCGAGAACACTGGGTCGAGGCCGACGCGGATCCCGCCGGGAAGGCGGACGGCATCGTCAAGCACGTTCGCGAGCCACCGTGCACGCTGGAGGCCAGGCGGATCTGTCTGATACACGTTCATATAGCAGGCAGGGCGGCGGCTTGAACCCGCGTACCGCTCTCAGACGTGGAAGACAAGACGAGACGAGACGAGGGGTGGTGTGGGGAGGCGGGCCGGGAGGCGCCGGGCGTTTTGATTTGCCGACTCGCGACGAGAAAAGCGTCGGTGCGTCGGCATTTGTTATAAACAGCTGGAGTGGTTTAAACACTCCGGCTCTGGGAACTTCTACTAGTGAGTCAGGCAGTCAAACCGAGGTCGCGCCGGAGCGCGGATTCCAGGTTCGACAGTTCGTCGTCGAAGTTCTTCTCAAAGAAGCGCTCGACACCCGGGAGCCGACCGTCGACGACGAACTCGTTGACGAGCCGACAACCCCCTTCGGTCTCCTTGATGGTGTGTTCCCCGCGGACCCGGAACACCCGTGAGGTGCCGACGAACTGGACGTAGTGGGGCGGGTTGCGTGCGGTCTCCTCTGTCTCGACGGTGACGGTCGAACGGACGATTGGGATGGGAAGAGCCACCTGCCACGTCGCATCCGGGGCGTCGACCTCAAACGAGGCGACGACGCTTATCGCGCCCGCACGCTTCCCAGGGTCTGCGATGAACCCCCAGACGTCCTCAACCGGAGCCGCAAACTCAAATGTACGAGACACCCGGACAGTCATCGATAGCAGGTCGGCGCGACGAAGACAAAAGTGCGACGGGTCAGGTCAGGCAGGCGTCACACGCCACGTCGTCGATCGGGCGCGGCCCCACTTCTCGATCTCGACGTCGTCGGACTTGTCTGCCAGTGCCGACAGCCGGGAGCCCACCTGTTTTGCCGACATCCCGAGTGCGTCGGCGATATTCTTCGCCCGGAAGTAGCGGTCGCCACGGGCCACGCTATCGTGGAGGTACGCGACGATCCGTTGTTCGTCCTCGGTATACTCACCCATACGTTATTGTTTGTGCGCGTGACTCTTAACGGTTTTCTGCGAACGGATTTTGCCGCCTGTCAGGCGTAGACCTGTGCGACAACGACCGCCAGAGCCGCGGCCAGCATCGCTACGCCGAACCCCCACGCCTTCCCTATCTGTGTCGGCGCCATGGCCATCGCGGCCGCGCCACCAAGGGCGAGCAGTCCAAACAGGACGGTGAGTCCGATCCCCATATCGGACTCGCTACGCTGCGTTGCCATGCCCACGCCTCAGGAGCATCATGTTTAGTTTGTTCGGGTCGCGGCGACACGACAGTATGGGCGGGGGTCGCCCGCAGCGTGTGTGGCGTTCCCGAAGTTACACCACATCGGATTTACCGGCGGCAGGGTTGACCGCTTACCCGGTGCGCTGACGATCGGCGTCGTCAAGATATTATAGACATCCAGACGCCGAGGCACAACTCGGTCCCACCGGCAGTGATCTGCGCTTTCAGTCTATGGTGACGTGTTCAGAGTCTTCGGTGAGCGCGAGATTCGCCGCTATCTCGGCATTTCGAACCGAATACTCGGCGGTTTGACGGAGACCCACTAGCACCTCACGGACCTCAAGCAGGCTAGCGTTCGGCATCTCGGGCAGGTCCTCCAGTAGTTCATATTCTGTATCGCGGATCTCAGTAAACAGTCGCCGGACCTCGATCGTCTTGTCGTAGTCGCGTTCGACGACCGAACTAACCGCGAGCGCGGTTATCTGGTCGACCGTCTCGGTGAAATCACGGATCTGACGCATCGTCGACGAGTCTACATCCAGGGTGTGGTCCTCAGCGTTGAGGCAGATCTCGGCGATCTCCTGGGCGTGGTCGGCGGTGAGTTCGAGATTTTTAGCGACCGAGCGGTAGCCGATGAGTGGAAACCCGGATTTGAGTCCGATCGCCCGCGCGAGGTTCGGGTTCTGGTAGGCAGTGAAGATGAGCCGCAGGAGGAGGACAAAAATCTTGTTTGCCTGACGTTCGCGGTTGAGCGCGCGTTCCGCGAAGTCAGCGTTTCCGTGAGCGAGTGCCTTCATCGCCTCTGTCCGCATCGTTGACCCGGTGTTCTCCAGACGTTCGAGCAGATTGTCAAGAGTAAAATCCTCGGGGTCGACGGAACACCGGATCGCAATCGCGTCCGGCGTCTCCTCGATAACGCCTAATCCCATCAGCTGCGTCTCGGCGCGGTAGACCGCATTTATCTGCTCGCTGTCGAGTCCCCCTTCATTTTTGCCGACGCGGATCACCCGCCGACCAAGGACGTACTCCGCGACAATAGCTCGTTCGAGCCCCGACGCCTCAAGAGCGTCGGCGTGAATATGTGCCGAGGTGTCTTCGGTTGACGCGGATTCCGAGAGTACTGTCAGAGTCCCCTTCTCTCCGGTGCGGATGGTCACCTCGTCACCTTTCTCGACGTTGTGTTCTTTCGTCCACTCCGCCGGAAGTGTCATGGCGAGTGTTGACGGCCCCAGCCGCTGGACCTTACGCGTCTCCATAGAATCATATTTACCTGGAGTATAATGAAACAACCTGTCCTTTGTTTATACACATTATATTCCTCAGGCGATCTGCATCATACGGGTCTCCACCCGACCCACGCGGACTCTCGTCCACCCACGTAGCGACTCGTCGGTCTCAGGGTCGTCGGTGTCGACCCGGAGGACCCCGAGGTCGTCGAGCTTCGAGCGGGAGGCGACGACGGTGAGGTCACAGCGCCGGACGACCGACGGCGATATCTGCGGGTTGCCTCGCCCGAGGACGAACCCCTGCCCGCCGATGGGCGAGACCACGGCGACATTCTGGTCACCGAGGCTGTCGAGGATCTCGGACTCGCTCGCGTCCCGCGCTAACACCTCGCCGTCCCGCCAGACGTCGACACCGAGTGGCGACCCCTCGACTCCGAGCGCCCGCTTGACTGTCGCGAGCGTACTTCCCGGTCCGAGGACGTACGTGACCCCCGGCTCGATAGCCCCGGCGAACCCCTGTGCGAGTCCCTCTACTGTCCCTCCGCCGGTCTGCTTTGAGGACTGGAGCGACTCGGCGACAGGGACCGGCACCACTGCCCGCAGTTCGGGGTGAACTTCTCCATCGCGGTAGGCATCCTCGTCGATATCGAGTACCTCGCGGTCCTCGACGCGGGAGAACGAGCCAACGACCTCGGCGGCAGCTTCGGGGGTTACCGCAAAGACCGACGAGTAGACTTTCACGCCCGCGGGAACACCGAGCGTCGGCGTCTCGTCGTCAACTGCGTCGGCTACGTCTGCCGCGGTGCCGTCGCCGCCGACGAACAGCACGAGGTCGGCGTCGACGTCGCAGAACGTCCGAACCGCCATGCGTGTATCTGCAGCGCTCGTTGGACTGTCACACTCGGTCTCTTCTTCGCCTGCGGGCGCGCCGAGCACCTCCGTTTCAAACCCGGTGTCACGGGCGAGCGATGCTCCCATCGGGTCGTCCCACACGAGTACCGTCGCCTCAGGCAGGTGGCCGGCAAGCGCCGAGAGCGTCCGTCTGGCGCGGTCTGGAGCGCGCGGCTCCGCGCCCTGCGCCCGCGCCTCGGCCACCTTCCCGTCAGTGCCCTTCAGGCCGACGCGCCCACCCATGCCAGCGACCGGGTTTACCACGAGACCGATACGCACGACCGCAGATAGGCGGCCGCGCCTAAAGGTCGTCCGGAGCCGTCGGGTTCAAGTCACGGCAGGCAAAGTGGCGGTCGTGAATCCGCTCGTCGCCCAGTCCGGGGAGGTAGAGATGCTCCTCCCAATCAACCTCGTCGGTATCGTCGTCCTCGTCGTCAGCCTCCTGCTCACGGTCGGGTGGTTGGTCTACCTCTACCGCTGAGCCGCGTCGTCAGGGTGGAGGGTAACCCGTTCGCGCAGCCACGCCGCCGCACGCTCGGCCTCCTCGGAGTCGCGCGACCGGACGCGCAGGCGCACTGTCTCGCCTGGATAGCTCCCGACGCTCGTGTTAAATCGCTCCTGTAGATCTGCCAGCCGGTCTACGAGCGCGCTCTCCGGTTCGTCCGCGACCACCGTCTCGACGTGGACGCGTTCACCAGAGAACTCCGGCGACACGCGCTCGAACATCGCCTTCATCTCATCGGGGACGCCCGGCAGGACGTAGACGGATTCGACAACTGCGCCGGGAGCGACGCCCGCGTCGTTCTTCAGGAACCGGGCGCCCTCAGGCAGGTCCGCCGTCCCTTTTGCGAGGTCGTCGGCACTGTAGCTGCCGGCTTGGGTGAGCCACGTGAGCGCCCCCTGGTGTTCAACGACCTGTCGCCCGACTGCGGCGGCGACCCCCTTCATCGTCAGGTCGTCGTGCGTAGGGCCGAGGCCGCCGGTAACGACGACAGCATCGTACTCCGCGCGATACTCGTTGACGACCCGTGCGATATCGGCGACGCGGTCAGGAACGGTCGTTGCCCGTTCGACGTCAACGCCACGTTCGGCGAGGCGCTGGCAGAGCCACCGGGAGTTCGTGTCCGTTATTTCACCGGCGAGTATCTCGTCGCCGACTGTGACGACCGCGACGCGCATTGAGGAAGGGAGGGGACCTGGCATTAAGTCATTATCCCATCCCCGGCGGTGGTCGCCGGGAGTCATCGTCATCCACATCAACATTTAGGCCCATCTCCTCGCGCTGTTCGCGTAAGCGGGTGATCTGCCGGCGGTAGTAGAGCAGTCCGCCGCCGCCGGCGATCAGTCCGATGACCGCGAGACCGCCGAATGCGTAGAGGTCCCGTTCGAGATAGAACCGGACGGCGATCGAGTCGCTCGTCACCTCGTCCCACTGGACGACAGTCAGGTCCTTGGCGGTTCGTATCGTCTCGGATCCGCCGGGAGAGACAGAGCCAAAGGGCGGCACTCCAACCCGGCGATTCTCAGGCAGAACCACCTCATACGACCCTTCAGTAAAGACAGGGAGAGTGAACTGCTTCGGCGTCGATGACGACGAGAACGCGAGCTGTCCGGCCTCGGTGTCGCCCTGTGCCGGCAACGAGATGTTCACTTCGTCACGGGTGCGTTCGACGCCACCGCCGCGGGACTCAAACTCCGTGCCGTCCAGCACTGTCCCGTTAGGGTAGCGGTAGCGGAGCGCGGAGACGGGGATAGGTGACCGACCCCCAAATGGGCCCCGTCGAAAGAGCTGGACTGAGTTCTGTGCGCTCCGGTTGATGCGGTAGACCGCCCGAAACCGCGCGTTCTCTGTAACGACCATGTGGACATCGGGCTCGGCCGTCCAGTCGTACTCGCTCGCACCGGCAGGATCCTCGGCGAGCTGTTCGTCCGGAACCGAGCCATCGCCGAACAGACCGGCACAGCCCGACAGGAGGACCAGACCGACGAGCGCGGCGACGGGGAGGAGTGAGCGAGAGCGTGCCATTCGTCAGGGTACGACACAGCGCAGTTCCGCGGGCAGGTGCGCGCCGACGGCAGCGAGCAGGCCCGGTGGGTCGGTCGACTCGGTACAGACGACGCTCTGTTCGAGGAGCCCCAGCCGCTCAATGGTCACGACGTCCCGAGCGTGGCCCGCCCGGTTGACCGTCGCCCGGACTTCGCCGCGGGTCGCGCTGTTGACGTTCAGCCGGCCTGTGCCGCGACTCCAGTCGTAGAGCTGGTCGATCTCCTCGTCGGCAAGACAGGGCGGGTCTGCGTTGACGACGCGCAGACGCTGGTGCTGGACAAGGCCGAACCGGTCGCGCACTTGCGTCGCGGTACCCGGTCCGAGGCCGAGGTCCTCGGCCGCCACTTCGAGCGTCCGGGGACCGACGTCAACAGAAAGCGCTTCGTCGCCCCACGACTCCAGTGTCCCGACATACGTCTCGTTCGGTGAGAGGTGACTCGGCACCTCGTCCCACTGCTCCCGCAAGAGATTCCGTGCGACCACTTCGTCCTCGCCGGAGAGGGCGACGGAGACCCAGTCGTCGTCACGGACACCTGCTGTCCACTCAACAGTGAGGTCACCGAGAGCGTCACGCAAGAGGGCGTCGAGCGAGTCAAGCGCCCGGTCACGGGCGTCGCCGGCCACGTAACACTTCGTTGCGAGAACGACCATCTAAGCGGAGATTGTCCCCAAGTCGGCGTTCAATTCGTCTTCGAGTTCGTCCAGCCGGTCCTGCATCGCGTCCAATAGGCGGTCGTTCTCCATCGCCTCCAGCGGCGAGCCACACTCGGGACACTCAAATCCAAAGTCCATTGCCTCACCGAACTCGAAGCGCAGTGAGCAGACCTCACATAGGTAGAACTCGTTCTCACGCTCGTACTCCTCGCGGCGGTCGAGCGCCTGCATCAGGCGTTCCATCTCCTCCGCGAGGTTCTGCGGGATGTTGTCGTATTCGAACGTCCAGAGGTAGGTGAGCCAGCCGGAATCCTCGTCGCGCACCCGGCGGTACGTTGCCAGGTCATTCTCGTAGAGGATAAATAGCGCCCGGCGCACATCATTGAGTTCGAGCCCGAGCTCCTCCGCGAGTTCTTCGTCGGTCACCTCGCCCTCGGCCGGCGCCGCGGCGACCGGCATCCCCTTGGGCCCGACGAGTTCGTGGAGGTACTTTTGTATCACCGGATCATTCAGGAGCTCGTCGAAAGCCATCATAGAAATTTCGCCGCCGAGTCGGTTAAAGTCACCGACCCCCGGCGGTGGCCCGTTAGCCGTCGCCATCCGCGTGACGCTCGTTCTCACCCGCTTCCACGACCCGCTTACCCGTCGCCCGCGGCACGACTCGCCGCTCTGCGTCAGCCCACTCGCAGTCCAGTTCCTGCCCCTGGTACAGTCGGTCGAGGAAGACGGCGAGACTGGCGACCTCAGAGTGAGGCTGGTTCGTCACCGCGACGTTCCAGTCGGCAGCCTCGTAGACGTCGAATGGCACCTTCTCGGCACCGATGACGACGAGAACAGGGGCGGTCCGGCCGGCCTCGCGAACCTCCGTCCCCACCGTCTGGACCGGTTCGCCGTACATCGTCAGGTGAACGACGATTCCGTCCCACTCGCGCAGGCGAGCGCGCCACGAGTCGTCCTGCTCAACGGCGAAGGGGCCGCCGAACCGCTCGGTCACGGACCGTGCGGTGTCGACGGCGTCACTCGCGTCGTCCGGGAGGATAACTCGGGTCGCGCCGAGCGCGCGCGCTGTCAGCGCGACGTGGGTCGTCATCCGGTCGTCCCGGCCCGGGCGGTGGCCGAGACGGAGTACCGCGACCTCGGGGGCGTCGTCCATGTTCGGCGGTCTGCGACCAAGGGACCTCGGGCTTTCGGTCGGCGGCGGACGAGGGTTCAAGCCCCGCGCGGCATGTGAATGAGTATGCAACCCGAAGACGGCGCGGGCGTCGCGGATGTCGATCTGTCGAACCGGACCGTCTTGGTGACAGGGTCGACGAGCGGCATCGGCCGAGAGACAGCGCTTGCACTCGGCCGCCTCGGCGCCGAGGTGCTTGTCCACGGGCGAAGTCGTGAGGCCGGCGCGGAGGTAGCAAGCAAACTGGACGCGACAGCCGGGACCGGTGCCTTCCACGCCGCCGACTTCGCCGATCTCGACGCCGTAGAGGGGCTCGCGGAGTGGGCGCGTGGGTACGACCCCGACGTTCTCGTCAACAACGCCGGCGGCTACTTCCGCGAGGGACGGCTCGCAGATGCGGGCGTAGAGTACACGTTCACCGTCAACCATCTTGCGGGATTTCTCCTGACCGAGCGGCTCCGTTCGGACCTGCCCGACAACGGCCGGATCGTGATCGTCTCCTCGGAGGCCCACCGTGGCGGGTCACTCGACGTCGACTCCCTACGCTCGATCGACCGCTACTCCTCGTGGGGTGCGTACTCGCGCTCGAAGCTTGCGAACGTCCTCCACGCGCGCGAACTGGCGAGTCGAACTCCCGAAGGCGGCCCAGCGGCGAACGCGCTTCACCCGGGCGTAGTGCCCGGGAGCGGGTTCGTTCGTCACCTGCCCGCGCCGCTTCGAACGCTCGCAGGGCTCGCAGGGGGGCTTGCGGCGGTGCCGTTCGTGGGTGTAGAGTCGCCGGCAGAGGCCGCCGAGACGAGCGTCTACCTCGCCGCTGCCCCGGACGAAACGACGACAGGTGCGTACTTCGACGACTGCCGCGACCGTCAGCCAGCCGCCGCTGCGCGGGACGATCGCGCTGCGGAACAGCTCTGGGAGTGGAGCAAGGAGACGCTTCACCGGAACGGCCATTAGTCGGCATCGTCACCTGCTGGCATGACCGGAGAACGCGTTCTCGTCACCGGAGGCGCAGGGCTGATCGGCTCGTATCTCGCGCGTTCGCTCGTCGCAGACGGTGCTGACGTGGTGGTTGCCGACGACCTCTCAGGGGGCCACCGCGACCGAGTTCCAGACGGCGCGACACTCGTCGAGACGGACCTGACCAGCGCCGACGGCGTGGCCCGAGCCGTCACCGACGGCCTCGATCGGGTCTACCACCTCGCGGCTGAACCTGCGGTGAACGCCGACGACCGGCGAGCACAGGTCAAAGCCAACACTCAGATGACCTACGACCTACTTGAACGGATGGCTGCAGTCGGGGTCGACTCGCTCGTCTTCACCTCCTCATCAACCGTCTACGGCGAGGCACCCCTCCCGACGCCTGAGGACTACGCACCGCTCGAACCGATCAGCGAGTACGGCGCCGCAAAACTCGCTGATGAGGCGCTGATCTCTACTTATGCCCACTCGTACGGCATCACGGCGCGCACCTTTCGCTTCGCGAACGTCGTCGGCCCGGGGCAGCGCGGGAACGTAATCGCGGACTTCGTCGAGAAACTTCGAAAGGACCCGGCGACGCTCGAAATTCTTGGTAACGGGCGACAGGAGAAGTCCTACCTCCACGTCGAGGACTGCGTCGCCGCGATGCGCCACGTCGTCCGTGAGGCGGCGGGACCGCTCGTCACTGTCAACCTTGGGTCGCGAACAACGACGAGCGTCCGCCGGGTCGCAGAGATCGTGAGCGACGTGCTCTGCGTCGACCCGGTGTACGAGTTCACAGGAGGCGACCGCGGCTGGACCGGCGACGTGCCGCGGATGCGCCTCTCAGTCGAGAAGCTTTCGGGGATGGGCTTCGAGCCACCAGGATCAAGCGACGCAGCGGTCCGGCGCGCGGCCGAGGCGCTGGCCGAGGAGATCTAAGGTTCGTCGTCTGCGTCTTCCTCGTCGGCTCTGTCCAGATACCGTAGGAGCGCCGCTGCCGACCGTCCCTCGCGCACGCGGCCGTCGAGGCAGGCCAGACGGACCTGGTCGCGCGACAGCCACGTCGCGTCGGAGGGGTCGCCCGCTCGCTTGGCAGGGCGATACCGCGAAACGGCGTAGTAGTGGAGGTCAGACTCGACACCCGGGCCGGCCGGGAGGATGAACAGGTTCTCAGACATGATGGGGTCAAGACCAACCCTCTCACGCAAGACCTCCGTGGCGCGTTCGTCGACGACGTCGCGAACCTCGTAGTCCCCGTGACGGACCGCCTCGTACGCAGGCAGTGAGTCGAAGACAGGGCCGCCGGGTAGGCGCCACGATGGGTCGCCGGGGCTCTGCGGACCGTCGGGCAGGAGGAATAGTTCGTCGTCGTTCACGACGACGAGACGAACACCCGGCGAAAGGCGGGCGCTCTCGGTCGTCTCGACGCCCTCTGCGCCGGCCATCGGACGCTCGACAACGGCAACGCGGTCCCCACGGTAACGAACGCGGCCATCACCGGCCGGAACCCGGTCATTCACGCCGACCACCGGGAGCCGTGAGCAGAGCGCGGAGCGATCGAAGTCACAAAATACCCAAGTGCGCAACGGTCAAATTGGTTGCGCCAGAGAACAATAACCAGAGAGTGACGATATCCCGGCGATCCCCCGTGACCGCAACCGGTAAGCGCCTCACGCGCCGCGATCGGCTGTGCAAGTCGTCGGCTACGATACGGGGACGCCCGCGCTTCTCATTAGCGATGGCAACGGCGTTGAGGCCGTCTCGCTTGACGCAGGCGCCGACCTCACGTACGTCCTCGGCGACCGACGGTGTGCCGGCGTTCTCGGCCCCGATAGTCACGAGCCCTGCAACGCACCAGAGGCACCGTACTGCCCGCACCATCGTTCGACGTGGGTCTGTGCGAAATGTACCGGCACCTGCCTGAAAGACGAGATGGACTGTTACGACGACCATGCGGTTTATCTCGCCGTCTTCGCACCCGTCGCGTTCAAAGTCGGCGTGACGAAGGTGCGCCGACTGGAGACTCGCCTGCGCGAACAGGGAGCGGATCGCGCTGCGCATATCCGGACAGTCGAGAACGGTCGTCTTGCCCGGAAAATAGAGGCGGGGATCGCAGAGTCAGTAGGCGACAGCGTGCGTGTTGCGACGAAGATAGCAGGGCTCGGCGAGACCGTGGACGATGCGGCGTGGACGGCGCTTCTCTCCAACTTCGACCCTGTCCGGACGTGGGCGCCGGACCACGGCGTGACCCTCGACGAACGGCCGGTAGCCGAGACACTCGCGAGCGGTCGGGTCCGCGGGACGAAAGGCAGGGTCCTGATCCTCGAACGCGACGGGACGACCTACGCCGTGGACCTCCGGGACCTAGTGGGCCACGAGTTAGCGGCGGGTACACCCGACCGAAGCCTCCAGTCGAGCCTCGGCGCGTTCTAATCCCCGAGGCTTATTCAGGGGCCTCTCGAAAACATGAGTATGGCAGACGATGAGGAGCGAGAGGCCGAAACAGAGCCAGAGCCAGAGACTGAAAGCGGTGCCGATACGGGCAGCGCGAAGGACGAAAATAAGCATGAGGGCGAAGATGAGAGCGAGAGCGAAAGCGAAAGCGAGGAAAAGTCGTTCCGCGAGCGCGTTGAGGAGATCCGCGAGCGCCGGCGTGAGGAGCACGAGGAGGGCGAGGGCGAGGGCGAGCCAGGCCCCGGTCCCGGCGCCAGTCCCGAGGAGATGATGGGCGGCGGCTCCGGCGGCAACCCGTTCGCGCAGATGATGAGTGGGATGATGGGCGGTGGTGGCGGCGGTCCCGGCGGTATGGCCGGCGGCCCACCCGGCATGGGCGGCGGTCCTGGCGGCCCCAGCGGCATGGGCGGCGAGGGGGAACAGGTCGGGAACGAGGAACTCGTCCGCGAGGTCCGACAGCTCCGCGACGAGATGCGCGACGCGACCCGACAGCTCCAGCGGATCGCACAGGCGCTCGAAAACGATTAAAGCGAACGGTAGAGATCCGCGAGGGCGTCGACAGCGTGGTCGACGCTCGTCGCCCCGCGGCGGTCGAAGCAGCCCTCTTCGAGCGTCTCGCGGTTATCGAGCGCTCGACGGGTCGCACTGCGCAGGCCCGCGATGTTGCCTGTCTCGAAATGATAGCCGGTCACCCCGTCTAGTATGGTATCCGCGAGCGCGCCGTCGTTCGCAGCGACCACGGGCGTACCGCAGGCGTTTGCCTCCAGCGCAACCAGTCCCTGCGTCTCGACAGGGCTCGGGAACTGGAAGACATCGAGCGCGGTGTAGAACTCGGGGAGTTCCTCGCGGTCGAGAAAGCCGAGGAAGTGCGCGTCTACGCCACGCTCTCGGGCGCGGGCCTCGAGATCTGCGCGGGCCGGCCCGTCTCCTCCAAACACTAACGTCGCGTCAAGATCCGCAGCAGCATCGACGAGGTCTCCAAGCCGCTTTTCGTAGCCGTGACGACCGGTATAGCCCACGAAGACGTCCGTTCCGGTCAGGCCGTGCCGGCGCAGGAACTCGCCGGAGTCGACCGGGCGGAAGTGCTCGATGTCGATACCGTTCGGCACGACCTCAACGGGGGTGTCGGTCCCCACCGTCTCGACGAGGTGGTGGCGGGTGGCCTCGCTTGGCGCGACAACGGCGTCGGCTCGGCCAAAGAACCAGCGCTCGTAGCGCGTCGACAGGCCGGCGAGGGCGTCTTCGACCCACTCGCGGTCTGCGAGGTAGTCCGCGTACTCGCCCGTCGGAGTGTGGTAGTTCGCGACGACCGGGACGTCAGCCCGCCGCCCGAGTCTGAGCGCCGCGACGCCGAGTGCGAAGGGGGTGTGAGCGTGGACGACGTCGACGTCGGTGTCGCAGATGGCGCCTGGCACGCTGGGGAGGCCGAGACGAAACCCGTCGTAGTACGGAAAAGGAAGCGACCGTACCGGGTGTTCATCAAGTGTCGGGTCGTGACCGCCGGCGTCGGGGTAGACGACGTTCATCCGACCGCCGCGGTCGATCCAGCGGTCGCGCCACGTCTTCACCGTGTAGGTGACGCCGTTGACCGTTGGCAGGTAAGTGTCGGTAAAGGCGACGACCGACTGGTGACCCATCGCACCCTGTTCGTCGGCGGGGTCGCTAATCGGTTGTGATCCACGTCTGTCGCCCAACGAGATGCCCGTCCGGAACGCATAACCCACGTCCCGGGCGAATCTGACCGTGTCCGGCATCGCTGGGGAACGGATCGACCGGCTCCACACGCTCGCCAGCGAAGCCGCCGCCGCCGGTGAGCGCGACCTGTCTCGCGAATATGTCCGCCTCGCGCGCCGGATTGCCGAGCGCCACCGCCTGTCACTCCCGCGGCGCTTCCAGTGGTTCACCTGTGACCGCTGCGACGCCTACCTCCGCCCAGGGGCGAACGCGCGGGTTCGACTCGGGCCTGCGCGCGTCGTCGTGCGCTGTGACTGCGGCGTGACGGCCCGGTACCCCACGAGTGAACAAGAGTGAGTACTCGCGGCGACGGCAGAGAAGCCAGTTGTATCGGCACTTCGGTGACCTGCGCCCTCCCACAGCACCCTGTCAGACCACAGAGACAGAGCGCCTCAAGGGCCCGACGTCGGCGCCGATGGCGGTACGGCCACAGGCGAGACGTACACCATCCCGGGTTGACATCGACGATGTCGTCGAACGGCCGAAACACCCGACAAGACGACCCAGGTGTTGGTGCCGCTCCAGCGCATCGGCGTTCGCCCTGAACACGGCGGTGAACTACCCCTGCCTACTCGCCGCCGTCGGCGGCTGCTAGAGGACGGGGCATTAGCGCCTGAGTTGCAAATAAAGAGTCATACGGTCGGCGCGACACGCAAGGTGTATGACAGACCAGGAACTGCGAGCGCGCGCGCACAATCTGGACGCGACGCTCCGCGTTGGGAAGCGGGGACCGGAGATGGTCCTCGAAGAGTTAAACGACCAGTTAGCCGACCGTAACCTCGTGAAGGTGCGGTTTCTTCGCGCGGCACGGGCGAAGACAGACGTCGAGACGCTCGCAGCGGAGATGGCGCCGGAGGTGAGCGCCGACGTCGTCGAGACACGGGGCAACACGGCGGTGTTCCACCGGTGACACCGCTTCCGCTCCAGGCCACCTCCTTCGTCAGGAACCTGCTCACCAGGTTAATAGGCGAGACAATCGCGGGCGCCGTAGCGCCGATACTGGTTTTTGTCGTTGCGTTCGTCGCCGTATACATTGTCGGCCGGAGCGTGTCGACAACAGTCCTAAAACGAGTGTTGGACGCCCGCGGGCTCGACGCACACGCTCGAAAGCCGCTCAATAAGATTACGAATGTCGTGGTCGCGTTCGTCGCCATCGCGGTCGCATTCGGGCTGGCGGAGTATGGCAACTTCCTCCAGAGTCTCGCCACTATCGCGGCAGCGGCGACGCTCGCAGTTGGCCTCGCGACACAAGACACTATCTCGAACTTCGTCGCGGGCGTGTTCATATTTACCGACAGACCGTTCCGCATCGGCGATTGGATAGAGTGGGACGGCCACGCCGGTGTGGTCGAGGATGTCTCTTTCCGGGTCACTCGAGTTCGGACGTTCGACAACGAACTGCTGACCGTACCGAACAACACGCTGACGAGTGGTGTCGTAAAGAACCCGGTCGCGAAAGATACCCTCCGCCTGAAGATACCGTTCGGCATTAGCTACGACGACGACGTCGAACAAGCGAGCAAGATAATCGTCAAGGAAGCCGAGGCGGCCGAAGACATCCTCGACAACCCCGCGCCGTCGGTACGTCTGACCGAACTCGGCGACTCGGCGGTCGTTCTCCAGTCGCGGGTCTGGATCGCCGACCCCTCGCGCGCAGACCTTGTGAAGACACGCGCCGACTACGTAACGTCGGTCAAGCGCCGGTTCGATCAAGAGGGGGTGAATTTCCCCTACCCGAACCGGACGCTCGGCGGGTCACTTTCGATCGAGGGACTGGACCGCCTGACTGAAACCGCGAACTAGAGCTCGATCCGCTCGACGAGGGGGTCGTCGGTCTTCGTGTTTATTGCGACAATCCGGACGTTGTCGTCAAGCCCTGAGTCCCGCAGTTTCTCTTTCAATAGTTCATCAACTTGGTAGACGCCAGCGGCGTTAACCATCTCTATCTCGACTAACACGGCCCGCCCGTTGCCGGGCTTCAATGTCACATCGCGGATGGCCTGACTCGACAGAGTGTTAATTCCACGTCCGCCCTTCTCGTACGGGATTCGAGAGCGCCCGCGCTCCATGTCGAGGCCGTCTGCAACCCGAACGACGCCGGCCTCCAGCGTCAGCGGCTGTTCTTCAGTGTGGTGACAGAGGATTGCGTGGAGGACCTCGGCCTTGACCCGGACGGCCGCGGCGGTATTGTAGTGGTCGCTCTCACGGAGGAACCGGTCAAGCAGGTCGGCCGCGAGCGGAATGGAGTAGTACGAGTGGTTGTCCCGGTGGACGACGTGGCCAATATCGTGGAGGGTGGCCGCGAGGGCGACGATGACGGGTTCGTCTGCCTGCTCAAGCCCCTGCTGGCGCGCGCCGTTGAACTCAATGTCGCCACGCTTCAGCAGTTCGTAGAGCCGGAGCGCCCGGTCGCGAACGATGGAGACGTGTTTCGGACCGTGGTCGTTGTACCCTTTCCTGACGACGGCGTTGACGTTCTGAGCCTCGAGATACGCCTGTACCTCGGGGTCGGTCACGAGTCGCGGCAGGACGTCGTTCAACCGAACGTCGGGAAACGCGTGGTCTGCGCCCGGGTCATACCGCTTCCCACCATGGCCGTCAGCGTTGCGCTTCCCGCCCTCGTCAATGTCGCTCACACGTCGAGTCTGGCGACCGCGCGCAAAAAGATGCGCCCCCAACTCGCGATCGCCGCTGGCACTTGGCGTCGTCCGGTTTCTCGCTCGGCTTGCCGTCCCGGTGGGGGGCGGCACGACAGTCGACGCAACCACGACTGCGTCCTGCGAGGTACCAAGGCCCGTACTTTGCACGTACAGATAATCCTTCGGCCACAGACGCCCGTGGGGCCGCTCTCGGTCGCCACCGAGAGTAATACAGTCACTCGCGGCAGGCAAAAGGCCTATCACAGAGTCCGTTCAAACAACGTCAAATATGCAGGGCATGATTCCCCTGGTTCCCGGCCTCCCCGGTGGGCCCGAGTTGATCATCGTGCTGTTCGTGTTAGTCCTCTTGTTTGGTGCAAATAAGATCCCGAAGCTCGCTCGGTCAACGGGGCAGGCGATGGGCGAGTTCCGCAAAGGTCGGGAGGAGGTCGAAGAAGAACTCGACGAAATCCAGGGCGACGCAATCCCGACGGACGAGGAGACGTCGACCGACGAGCCGGAACCCGAGACGGCCGAAGAAAAGTCGGCCTGAGCGCGACCGGGCCGGACCCACCGTATTTTATTTCACCCATCCGGTAGCGCCGGTAGGGCGCGTGGCCTAGTGGACAGGGCGAGAGGTTCCTAACCTCTCGATCGCGGGTTCGAATCCCGCCGCGCCCGTCCCCACCCCCCACAGTCCAGTGTGTGCGGGGAACAGGTAGGGGTCAGCTGCGTCGCCTACGGAGTTCAATCCGAGAACTCGGTGAGTTATCGCCCGTGTCCGCCTATTAACAGTCGATCACTACCCGTACACGTTTGAGAGTTTCTCGCACATGTCGCGGCGTCTATTGCTGGTATCTCGGATAAGAGATGATCGATAGATGATATCGACAGGGGCTCTAACATACGAATAACCCACAACTGGCGATTGACAAGCGTCCGACTCTCACCCACATCTTCGCCGCCAAAAGCCGGTATAATACTCCTCGGCTGCAAATGATATTGATGGAACCTGACGGCGGACGGCTCTCACGGCGGACGTATCTTCATGGTGCGAGCGTCGCGGCAGCGGCTTCAATAGCAGGATGTGCGGGTATCGGAGGCGAGACTGACGACTTGACTGTCGCGTACATGCCGATCTTCCCCGATCTCCAATACTTCGTGATGGAGTCAGAGGGCTACCTCGATGCGGTCGACGCGACGGTTAACGGTCGCGAGTTCACCGACGGCCCGGCGATCATCCAAGCATACGGCGGCGGTGAGATAGATATCGCAATGTTCGGCATCGTCCCCTCGATGATCGTCATCGACCGCGACCTGCCAGCAAAGGTAACGGCCGCGAATATCGTCGAGCCAATGGCGATCCTCGCACACGAGGACCTCCGTTCGCTGTGGGCGGACCACGGCCCAGACGCGTTCTCGGCCTGGCAAGAGCAGACGGGGCGTCCGTTCCGGTTCGGTACATTTCCCCAGGGGTCGGTGCCGGACGTCCTCCTGCGCTACTGGCTTGAGCAGGAAGGCGTCTCGACGGAGGCGGTCGAGATTGTCGAGATTGGGGGCGCGAACGCTGTCTGGCAGGCGATCGCGAACGGAGAGGTCGACGGCTCCTCAATCATGGAACCCGTACCGACGCGGGCCGACGTCGCGGACGTGTCGGTCGGAACGTTCCGGACCGCCGCCGAGGTGATGCCGGGTCAGCCGGCAGCGGTCACGCTGATGAGTGATGAGGTACGGTCGTCGCCGGTCGCGGCGCAGTTCCTCGAACAGCACGTCCGCGCGACCGAGTTCATCGGCAAAAACCCGGACCGAACGGCGACCATCGTCGAGGAGGGGATCGGGATGAGCGCGGACCTCGCGCGGCAGGCGCTTGAGGGACCACTGTCGAACTTCGTCACCGACCCGCGCTCGATCGAATCTGGCGCCGAGATATTCTCACGGTTCGCGGCACAGAATGGGCAGATCGACTCGGAGCTCTCGCTCGACCAGATCTTCGACTACAGCGTCTACAAGGAGCTCTAAACGGATGGCAACGGACACCCGCGGACCCGTCAGTGGTGAGGACGTCGCGAGCCCGGTCGGGAGCGTCGACGGGACCCGAGCGCTCTATGGCGTGGCCGGGGTGGCCGGGTTCGTCGCTCTCTGGTGGGCGGCTTCGCTCGTCCAGCCAGCATACGTCCTGCCGTCGCCGCTCGCGGTCGGCGAGACGTTCGCCGCCGAGGCGGCCTCTGGAACGATGGGGATTGCGCTGGGGAACAGTGTCCTTCACTGGCTGCCGGGAACGGTCGTCGGCACGACCGCCGGTGTGGCCGCCGGCGTGGCGCTCGCGTGGTGGTCAACGCTTGACGACGCTGCCTCGGGGGTCGTCCGGCTACTCCGGCCCGTCCCCCCTTTGGCGCTCATCGGGTTCGCGATTGCGTGGCTGGGGATCAACCACGCTGGCGCGGCCGCTATCGTTGCCGTCGGCGCGTTCTGGATCAATTTTTACGCGGCATACGGAGGGGTCGAGAGCGTCTCCGAAGACCTGATAGACGTCGCACGAAGCCTCGATGTCCACGGGAGCCTCGCCTTACTCCGCTCGGTTGTGGTTCCGGCTGCGCTTCCGGAGATAACGACCGGGGTTCGCACCGGTATCGGGCGGTGCTGGATGCTCGTAGTCGCCGCCGAGATATTCGGCGTCAACGGCATCGGGCGCGAGATACTCCGCGCGTCGAACAACCTCCGGGTGGACGTAGTGATAAGCTATATTCTCGTCCTAAGCTTGGCCTACCTCATCATCGACGCCGTCTTCCGGGCCACACAGCGACGGGCGCTCAAGTGGCGATGAGCGGCGAAGACGCCACCTCTCGGATGGGGTCGAGCACGGGGGACGATGCCCGGGTCGCCGTTCAGGGCGTCTCAAAGCGCTACGACGGCGCGCAGGGCCCAGTTCGGGCGCTCTCGAATATTAATTTCTCGGTCGCCAACGGTGAGTTTGTCTGCGTCGTCGGGCCCTCCGGCTGTGGCAAGACCACGCTCTTCCGTGTCATCGCTGGGCTAGAGGAATCAACTGAAGGTCGGGTCCTTCTTGATGGCAAGATGATAAACGGACCGACAAGCGACCTCGGCCTCGTCTTCCAAGAGTACTACCTGTTCCCGTGGCTCACTGCTGCGGAGAACGTCGGATTCGGCCCCGACCATGCCGAAACCGCGGCAGACGAACGCGACGCCCGGGTCCAGGAGCTCTTGAACCTCGTTGGCCTCGGCGGATCGGCCGACAGCTACCCTCGCGACCTCTCCGGTGGGATGAAACAGCGGGTGTCGCTCGCCCGCGCGCTGGCGATGGACCCAGGGCTTCTCCTGATGGACGAGCCGTTCGGCGCGGTCGACGCCCAGACGAAGCGGATGCTTCAGGACGAACTACTCGACATCTGGCAGGAGACGGGCAAGACGATCCTTCTCGTCACCCACGATGTCGCGGAGGCAGTCAGGCTAGCCGACCGGGTGGTTGTGATGGCCGCCGACCCCGGCCGGATCCGGACTGTCGTCGACGTTGACCTTCCACGTCCCCGGACTCGGACCGACGAGACGTTCGGCGCGGTCTACGAACGCGTTCTCGGTCTCATCAACTAGCGAATAAAACATTTGCTGTCAGCCCCAGCCCTCAATATATGTTCGGCGGGCACTCCGGTATCTTGTTGCTTGCGTCCGCACCCGGCGGTCTCGTGCCACTCATTGCCGGCCGGCCAACTGTCGCCCTCGTCGCCGACGGGACGCTCTCTGGCTTGCGATACGCCGTAAACTACCCTACCCTACTCCCTCGGCGCATACGCGCCTCGGTCCTTGAGGAGAGGGCTTTGATATGGACACCCGGCGATCAGTCGCCAGCAAGAGGCTGGTGACTCTCACCGTTCACCATCCCACCATTCACACGCACGTCTACTGGTGCGTCTCCGCTCCCCAACTTGTGCCAGGAACGGAGTATGTGTGTCTCCTTCCGAACGTACCTCACGCCGATGTTCTTCGCTGCGTTGTAGTCTGCACCTACTCCGTACCCGCACTTCTGGCAACAGAACGCTTCTCCCTGCCGTTGTCCTCGTGTTGAACCCCGCACCTGTACACGCGTAGTCGCCCTCAGACACACGGCAAAAAGCGCCGGAGCGATTCACAAGTCGCCAGCCCGCGCTAATTCGCGCACCCGCTCCGCCCGCTCCGTTATCGCCGCCCACTCCTCGTCGTCCTTGCCGTCGACATGGCTGTACATCAGTCCCATCCGGCCGGTCCCGCGCAGTGTCTCCTCGTTCTCCCGCAGGAAGTCCCAGTAGAGTGCGTTAAACGGGCAGGCGCCCTCGCCGGTCGTGCGCGAGACGGTGTATTCGCAGTTCTGACAGTGGTCGCTCATCCGGTTGACGTAGTTCCCGGATGAGGCGTATGGCTTCGATGAGAGCGCATCAGTGGCGAACGAGCCCATCCCGACGACGTTCGGCGTCGTCGCCCAGTGGTATGCATCAACGAAGCCGAGGTGGAACCAGTCGTTCAGCTCGTGCGGGTCGGCACCGTAGGTCAACGCAAAGTTCGAGAGGAGCATCAGGCGCTCGATATGGTGGGCGTAGCCGCGCTCCCAGACCCGGCCGACCGCACGCTTCATACACTGCATGTCTGTCTCGGTCGTATAGTAAAGCGGCGGCAGGGCCTCGGTCTGGTCGAGCTGGTTCGTCTCGTTCATCGCCGGCATCGCCCGGCGGTAGACGTGGCGCATGAACTCCCGCCAGCCCGCGACCTGTCGGACGAACCCCTCGACGCTCTCGATCGGTGCCTCGCCGGCCTCGTACCGGTCGACCGCACCTTCGATCACCTCCACCGGGCGCAGGAGACCGATGTTGAGCGAAGAGGAGAGCAGCGAGTGCGACATCGCCCACTCGTCGTCGAGCATTGCGTCCTGATATGGCCCGAACTCCGGCAGACGGTGGTTGAGAAAGTTATCGAGCGCTGTGAGAGCCTGGTCGCGCGTCACCGGCCAGCAGAACGCCTCAAACTCATCGTTCCCCCACGCGTCGTCGAACCGGTCCGTGACCCACGCGTGCGTCTCTCGAGTACGGTCGTCGTACGCGAACGATGGAGCCGGGGGTGGCGACCAGTCGTCCGGCGGGGTGTCGCGGTTTTGATCGTCGAAGTTCCACTCGCCGCCGGCCGGGGCACCGTCGTTCATCAGGTAGCCCGTCTGTCGGCGGACGTGGCGGTACCACTGCTCCTGCCGGAAGCCATCCTCAACGCTCGTGTCGCCGGCCCACGCGTCGAACTCTGCCGGCGTCGTCAGGAACAGTGGGTTCGGTTCAACCCGCAGGGTCCCGCCCCGCTCGTCGACCAGTTCGCGGAGACGCGGCACTGCGCCGTGGCTCGCAGGTCGGGCGAGAGAGAGGTCGTCGTCCGGATACTGCTCGAAGTAGCGGTCAAGGCCGTCACCGAACCGGTCGGCCTTGACGTAGACAACCTCGTGGCCGGCATCACGGAGCCGGTCGCGGACACCGCGCATCGCCGCGAAGACAACGGTGAGCTTCTGGGGGTGGTAGCGCCGCCGCTCGGCGAACGCGTGAGCCTCGATCATAAACACGCGTTCGTCGCCGTCGACGAGTACCTCGGGGGCGAGCTGGTCGCCGAGGAGCCATCTGGTCACATGAGGTATAAGGGCGGGAGACAAGTCAACGTTCGCCTGCCCCCGTCGCTTATATTCTGCCCCGCCGACACCGGCGCATGGTCTCTGCCGACGATATGGAGTATACGAGCCTCGGGACGACTGGCATCGAGGTGTCACGGATCTGTCTGGGCTGTATGAGCTTTGGCGACCCTGACTGGCGCGAGTGGGTCCTGCCCCCGGATGAGGGCCACGAGCTCCTGGAGCGCGCCCTTGAACTCGGGGTGACGTTCTTCGACACCGCGAACATGTACTCGAAGGGCGAGTCCGAGCGGATACTGGGCGAGGCACTGGAGGGCCGACGCGACGAGACGGTCGTCGCGACGAAAGGCTACTTCCAGATGAACGACGACAACCCACACTCGGGTGGGCTCTCACGGAAGGCGCTCCGACAGGAACTGGCGGCCTCCGTCGAACGACTCGGCGGCGAGCCGATCGACCTCTACCAGATTCATCGGATGGACGACTCAGTAGCGCCCGAACATCTGATGCGGACGCTTGATGACGCGGTGCGGAACGGGCAGGTCCACCACCTCGGGGCATCGTCGATGTGGGCTCGCGACCTGGCGCGGACACAGGAAGCCGCCGAACGGGCGGGAGTTGAGCCGTTCGTCTCGATGCAAGACCACTACAATCTCGTCTACCGCGAAGGCGAGCGCGAGACGTTCCCACTCGCGGAGCGGGAGAACCTCGCCGTCCTGCCGTGGTCGCCGTTGGCCCGTGGCTACCTCGCCCGGCCTGACGACGAGGTCGGGCGGACGGAGCGCGGGGAGACAGAGACACGCCTCTACGGACATCCTTACCGCGAGCGCGGGGGGCCGGCGGTCAACGACCGGATTGAACAGTTGGCCACGGAGCGTGGCGTAAAGATGGCCCAGATAGCGTTGGCGTGGGTCCTCTCAAAGGAGTTCGTCACCTCGCCCATCGTCGGGACGACGTCGGTCGAACATCTGGAGGAGGCGGTGGAGGCGCTCACGATTGACCTGAGCGCCTCCGACGTCGAGTGGCTAGAGGAGCCGTACGAGGCGGTCCGGGTCTCCGGCCACGTCTGAACTGGCCGGCGGCTTACATACAGTCAGAAAAGAAAGCCCACGGCTTTAGCCGTCGGAGAATGTCACGCGGTTCGTACGTGTCGCAGGTTGTCGATAGCCGTCCGCTCGTCGAACCCGACCGAGCCACCGGCCCCGCGCTCCGGCCTGTAGGCCCGCTCAACGAACCCGTCACCGTTGACAAGCAGGACGATTCCGGTGTGGTTGTACATCCATCCTGACTCACCGTCGTCAGTCATCGTCTTCTGGAACGTGACGCCGAACTCGTCGGTCACCGTCGCCTTCGCGCGGTCGACAGACCTCGGTCGGAGGAACTGCCAGTTGCCCGCGTCGGTGTCGAGATTCATTTGGTCTGCGTACGTGCTGAGGGCATCGGGGGAGTCGCGTTCGGGGTCGAAGGTGATTGGGAGAAACGAGACGGCGTCGGCGTAGCCGTTCTCGACTGCGTGGATCTGGACCTCACGGAGTGCGCTCACGAGGACCGGACAGACTGTGGTACAGTTCGAAAAGAAAAACGTAGACAGGTACGGCCCCTCAACAGCAGCGGTATCGACTGTCCCGTCAACGGCGCCCGTCGCGGGGTCTACGGCAGGAAGGGTTACCGAAGGGACCGGCTGGCCCCACCCAGGGTAGGGGAGGTCCTCGGGGTCGGCGTCTCGGTCGGACGGGCCGAGGACGACGTTAGGGTTCGTGTCCCCGAACGACCCGCCTGCACCGGCGCACCCAGCGATGAGAGCGAGCGACCCGCCGGCGAGCGACGCGAGGTACGTGCGCCTGTCCATAGCGAGTGTTGGTGGCCGAGACAAAAGAGTCGCGCGGTACCTTCGAGACAGTGGCGTCAAGCAACACCAAGGAAGACGAGCGAGCGCCAGACCTGCACAACTCCCGCGAGGGCCATAACCACGCCAGCGACGCGGTGAACTGGCCCGACCCGTCCGCTTACGGCGTGGAGCAGGTCGCTGCCCACTGCGGCGAGCAGGGTGACAGAGAGCAGGGGCAGGGCCGCCGCGAACGTGTAGCTTCCAAGGGTGAGCGCCGCCCCCACCGGCGAGAGCGTAAGCGCCCGGGTCACGACGCCGAGGAGGAGCGGCGCGACACAGGCCGCCGCCGCCAGTCCGTAGCCCGCGCCGAAGACGACGAACCCGAGGACTGATCGCCGTCGCGCGGGGAGGGGAGCAGCGAGCTTTGGCGCCCAGCCGGCAGCGACGACGAGTCCGAACCCGACGAGCGCGACGCCGACAAGCGGGTCAAGCGCCGCGACAGGAACACGCGCGACGACGGCGCTGCCCGCGACCAGAACGACACCGAGGATGGCAGCGAGGGCGACAAGCGCACCGGCCGTCGCCGCCAGTCCTCGACTGGCCGCGCCGGCGAAGCTCGCCTCCTCGCGCCCGACGTAATAGCCAACGTACCCCGGAAGCAGCGGGTAGGCACACGGTGCGAAGAACGTCGCAACCCCGGCGCTCGCGGCGAACACGACGACTGCGAGGTCAGCCATCGAGACGGGTCGCGATGGCGGTGTCGAGGGCTCCTGGCTTAAGAGGTCCGCCATGGTTCCAGATCACCGTCCCGTCGGCGTCGAACAGCGTGAGGTGTGGGAGCGCGTCGGCGCCGAGTATGCTCATCAACCTGCTCTCGGGGTCGTGGCCGAGCGTCCACGCGCCGCCGTGGTCACGCCACCACTCGCGGAGCGCCGCGGAGTCAAGGCCGCCCCCGAAGCGCTCGTTCGTGACTGAGAGGAACTGGAGTCCATCGTGGCGCTCCGCAGCGGCCGCGAGCGCCGGCATCGACTCGGCGCAGGGTGGACACCACGTCGCAAACAAGTCCAAGAGGAGCGGTCCATCCGGCGCCGGGACATTCGCCTTGCCGGTCGACGACCCCCGGGCGTCGAGGGTGTCGACGCGGATTGGAAGGGCACTCGGGTCGCCGCCGGACCGCGCGACGACGACAGCCCCGCCCCCGAGGACCGCCGCCCCGGCGAGACTGGTGAGCAGCCGTCTGCGCTCGAGGTCGGGAGTCATCTACAGTGCGGCCTCGATTGCCGAACGCAGGCCGTCGAGCGACGCGGGGACGGACTCCCCGCTGACGAATGCCGAGGGAGTTCCCGACACCCCGAGTTCCTGCCCTCGCTCGCGGTCGGCCTCCAGCACTGGTCGGTAGCTTTCGTTCCCCGCATCGGTCTGAATCGCACAGGGGTCGGCGCCGACAGCCTCGGCCATCTCGGCCACCGTCTCCATCGAGAGATCGCGCTGTCGCTCGAACGCCAGCCCGGCGAACTCGAAGAATACCTGGTCGCCGAGGGTGTCTTGGACACCCCGGGCTGCGCTCGCAACCCACCAAGACCAGCGCTCGTCGACCGGGATAGGAAGATCATGGTGTTCGTAGCGAACCAATCCCGGCGCGAGGTACTCCTCGGCAATCGTAGGAAATACTTCGAGGTGGTAGGTCCGGCAGTGCGGGCAGGCGTAGTCCTCAAATATCATCACCGTCACGTCCGCGTCCGGGTTCCCCGCGACTGGCGTGGGGAGATCGGAGACGGTTGGCTCCGACTCAATTGTACAGTCCCCAACTGCGTTCCCGTCGCCCGGCGTGGCGTTGCCGGTACACCCGGCGAGGCCGGTTAGCCCCGCGCCGACACCGGCAAGGACGGCGCGTCGCGTCGGTTCCATATCTGTCGGTGTGGAGCGCGCACGTATATGTTCCGCGGACGGAGTTTTTGCCCCCGCGGCGCTACGAAGTTGTGTGCCCATCGTCGAGTTCTGCGGCGAACGGATCGAGTGCGAGCGCGGCGCCACCCTCCGGACTGTCCTCCGTGAAGCCGGACTGGACGTCCACAACGGTGGGTCGACGACGCTAAACTGTCGTGGCCACGGCACCTGCGGGACCTGCGCTGTCGCCGTGGACGGTAACCAGAACGAGCCGACCAACCGCGAGCAGTTGCGGCTCTCTGTCCCGCCCCACGATCCGGAAGCCGGCCTCCGCCTCGCCTGTCAGATCTACGTTGAGGGCGACATGGTCGTGCGAAAACACCCGGGGTTCTGGGGCCAGCGCGCCGACTGTGACCCGGAGTAGCCGGCCGCATCGTCGTACTTTTGTTCGATGTCCGGCTACCAGTAGGTATGAGCTACGATGACGGCGACGAGGTCGTGCTACGCGACAAGCACTCCGAGTACGACGGCGAGACAGGGACGGTTACTCAGGTGATGGAGACGATGTTCGGTGACTCCACGTACACCGTGAGCTTCGAGGACGGGCAAGAGTCGGGCGTGCCCGGTGACGCTCTCGAAGCGGCCACGGACGAAGACGACAACGGGGAGTAGTTCAGGCGTCGTGGCCTCGATTCCCTTCCACTACGTCGATCTGCGAGCGTTCAGCTACGCCACGGAGGACGACCGCCAAGTTAAGCGAGCACTCCGAACAGTCCTACCCGAGGGGACTGAGGTGGAGCGTGTGGAGACGACGGGCCACCACGGCGATCCCATACTCGTCCTCTCGGCACGTGTCGAACGCGCCGACGACGTGCGCCACGTCCTCTCGCGACTGGCCGATGCCACGGAATTCGACCGTATAGAGTCGGAACTCGACGACCGGGTGACCGAGAATTGCGAGCTGTTCCTCCGTCTCGACAAGCAGGCCGCTCTCGGCAGCGAGGTGCGTCTCGGCGACGGGATAACGTTCCGTGCAAAGGTGGAGGCCTACCCTGCGAAGCGCGAGGCAGCCGTCGAGAACGCCCGCGAGGCGCTGGATCGGGTCACCGCCGCCACTTGATGTCACAGCCGCGCGAGGGGAGGTCCTCATCGGCAAAAGGCACGTCCTCGCCAGAGAGAACCGCAGCCACGGCCTCGCGCATGTGGAACCGGTCTGGATCATCGTCAGGCGACATCGCGTTGTCGATTCGACCGTGGTATGCAAGGCTGAACACGGCACCCTCGCGCGCGAACAGGAATGGGTCGGGCGTACAGACCGCGCCGTAGGCCCGCGCCACCTCGTGACTCTCGTCCCGGAGGTAGGCGTCGTAGGCAACTGTTCCGCTCTCGACGTACTCCACCATCCGTTCGAACGAATCGTCTGGCTTCCGCGTGTCGTCGTTCGAATTGATGCCGACGACCGCGAGGTCGTCGTACGTCGCCGCAAGGTGGTTCAACTCCTCGAACTTCGCCTTCGCGTACGGGCAGTGGTTGCAGGTGAAGACGGCGAGCAGTGCGGCGTAGTCGGCGTAGTCCGCGAGCGAGTGTGTCGCCCCGTCCGTGCCGGGGAGCGAGAACTCCGGTGCCGGGTCGCCGATGGTCAGATCGGAATCAGAGTCGGTGAGAGTCACGCCTGTCGGTTGGCTCCCGACACTCAAATCCGTTCTGTCAGCTCCGGAATCGACCGGCTCGGGGGTAGTGGCCTCTCTCGCAGCCGTTCGACCGGCGACCGCTGTCTGTCAGAAGCGAGGCGGGCCTGTCGCCCCCCCAGTGAAACATCGTGCATCCAGACTGTGACGCTGTCGTAGTCGGAACACATGGGGGGCGCCTCTCGGCCCATCTGGTGTTCGGCGGCAGACTGTAGCGGATATCATATATAACCGGGAGACGAGAACTCGGCCGCTCTGCGCAGTATGGCGCCGGGGACCTTGTCGGCTACCGCTTCCCTAGAGCCTCCTCGAACACTCGCTGTGCGCGCTCGTAGCCATGGTTCCGGCCGACGATCGGGTCGGGGTAGTCGGGTGCGAGGTCGGCACGCTTCGCGTCCGTGAGTGTCGGCCAGTCGACGATCGCGTCCGCGGTGACGTCGCGCAGTTCGGGGACGTACGACTTTACGTAGGTCGCCTCCGCGTCGTACTTCGCCATCTGGCTCACGGGATCGAAGATCCGCACGTCGACGGAGTCGGTGCCGGTCGAGGCGGTCCACTGCCAGTTGCCGTAGTTCGACGCGTAGTCGTGGTCGACGAGTTTCTCGAGGAACTGCCGGGCGCCTCGCCGCCAATCGACGAGCAGGTGTTTCGTGAGGAAGCTCGCAACGACCTGCCGCGGCCGGTTGTGGATATACCCCTCTGCCTCAAGTTGGCGCATTCCAGCGTCGACGAGCGGGTAGCCCGTCTCGCCGCGTGTCCACGCCTCGAACCCCGCTTCGTCGTCGCGCCACGCAATCTCGTTCGGGAAGGTCGTGTAGTTGCGCTCGCCCAGTCCGGGGTTGTGAGCAAGGAGGTGGTAGTTGTGCTCGCGCCACGAGAGCTCGTAGCGGTATTTATTGATATTCTTCCGTTCGCGCCCGTAGACGGCGTCGTAGCGGTCGCTCGCTCCGGCCCAGACCTCACGGATCCCGATCATCCCCGCGGCAAGATACGGCGACAGCCGCGAGACGGCCTGTGTCGGGGTCTCGACTGCCCGCGCGAGGTCGTCGCGGGTGTCATTATAGCTGTAGATCCCAGTGTCGAGAAACTCGTCGAACCGTTCGCGCGCGGCCGCAGAGCCCGCGTCGGGCAGGTCGATGTCCACGTTGGGCACGGGGACGGTCGTCCCATCGTCGACCGAAGCGAGCGCGTCGGGGTCGGGTTCTGCGTACGGCGTCGCCTTCGGGGAGCGTTCCCAGTCGCCGTAGAACTGCGAGTGGGTCGAGTACGACGCGTCGAGTCGCCCGGGGTCGACCAGCACGAGGTCGGTGCGGGGCTCGGTATCGACGTCAGTTCCGGCGAACTGCTCCTCGACCGCCTGCTGTCGGTCGCGCCGCGACGGCCGGTAGTGTTCGCCGTAGTAGACCGCGTCGGCGTCGACCGCGTCGGCCAGCGAGGCAAGTTCCGTGGCGGTGTCGCCCGACCTGACAATCAGGTCACTTCCGAGTTCGCGGTACCGCTCTTTCAGTGCCCGCACGCCACGCATCTGGAAGCCGTAGTGGCGTCGGCCGACAGGTCCGAACGCGTCAGCGTCGTAGACGTACACCGGGAGGACCGTATCGTCTCGGGCCGCGACACTGAGGCCGACGACGTCGCGGGTCCGGAGGTCACGCTGGTGCCAGAAGAGTCGCACGCGATCGGTAGGGGCTCCGCCCACGAGACTCCTTCGACCGACGGGCGACTCGACGGGTCCTGGGACTTGACACCCTCCCCGCGCTAAACCGCGAGGCTCTCCCTTCGATTCTCCATAATCCGTTTGCCCCAGAGCCACGTAGGGCTCCTGTGACAGACGCCCGAGACACGCTCCCCAGGGAGTCGCTCTCGCCGCTCGCCGCCCGCCTCGACCGCGTGTGTGCCCGCCACGGCTACGACCTCCCGGCGGCCGCAGACGCGATAGACGCCGCCGTCTCCGGCGACGGCGGACTCTTCGACCCGTCGACAAGCTCAACCGAACTTGCGGCGGCGGCCGAGGCCCGTCTCGCGGCACCCACGCCACCGTCCCGGCCAGCGCTCGTGTTCGGCGACGGCAGAGCGGTTCTCTACACTGACGGGAGTTCGCAGGGCAACCCCGGCCCGGCCGGCGCAGGCGCAGTCGTCTGCGACGGCGACGGCAACCCGCTCGTCCGACTCGGACGGCCCGTCGGGTCGCACGCGGGCAACAACACTGCCGAGTACGCGGCGCTCGGTCTCGGCCTCGCCGAACTCCTCGCCCGGGGCGACCCAGCGCCTGCGGTCGTCGAAGTCAGAATCGACTCCCGGACGGTCATCGACGATGTCTGGGGTCACCGCGAAGCCTCGGTCGGCGGCGTTGAGCGCTACCGCCGGCAGATCGCTGCCTTCCTGGCCGAGATCCCGACCCACCGCTATCGCCACCTCGAGAGCGCGGACCCCAACCCGGCGGACGCGCTCGCGACGGTGGGAGCAGACCTCGCCGCACTCGGACCCTGACCCCGATCCGCGAGTATATGCCTGTCTGGGCCTTATTACACGAAACGCACGGATGCTCGGCTACGCCTGTACGAACCACACCCTCCGAGAGCGCGACCCGCCGCTGCGGTGTAACCGCAACATGCGCAAGGCGACGTTCGCAGAGCGCGGCCCGTCGTACGCCTCGGAGCTGACGCTCCAGAACTTCGAAGATCTCCACGCGATCCTGCAGTGGAACGCCGACCACGACGTTCAGTTCTACCGCTGTACCTCGACGCTCGTCCCGTGGAACTCGCAGTTCGACCTCGCTGCCCTCCCGGACTACGAAGCCATCCGCGCTGTCGCCGAACGGTGTGGTGCCAAGATAGAGCGCGAGGAGATGCGCCTGACCTTCCACCCGGACTACTGGTGTCGGCTCGCGAGCGACAGCGCCGACACTCGTGCGAACTCCGTCAAGGCAGTCGAGTATCACGCCGACTGGCTCGACCTGATGGGCCTCGACCGCTCGCCGTACCACGGGACCGTCGTCCACGTCGGCGCGACCTACGGTGACAAGGCCGCCACGGCCGAGCGACTCCGGGACGCCGTCGCGGCCCTCTCGCCTGGCGCACGTGCGCGCCTGACTGTCGAGAACGACGACAAAGAGAGCCTCTGGAGCGTCCCCGAACTCGTCGACGCCCTCGACGGAACCGACGTGCCCGTCGTCTTCGACTACCATCACCACGCGTTCACCGACCGCGGGCTGACCTACCGCGAGGCGTTCGACCTCGCGGCCGAGACGTGGGGCGACGTCCGCCCGGCGACACACTACTCCGAGCCGGCGCGGCTTCACGGCGCCGACGCGCGCCCGCAAGCTCACGCCGAGTTCCCGGCGCACGTCCCAGGGTGGCTCCGCGAGCGCTCAGACGTGATGGTAGAGGCCGACGGCAAGGAGCAGGCGGTGTTCGGCGTGCGCGACGCCGCGCCAGACGCGTAGCAGCATCCGTCGAGATGACAGGTTACATCGTCCCGACCAGCAGTTCCAGCCACCCCAGCGGCGCCACAAACCCGTAGACTGCAACGACCCAGAGGAGCGCCGCGATGAGCGGATCGCGATAGGCACCAATGGTAGAGATCATGAAAGCGCTGCCGCCGACGAACAGGAGCTTCGCTCCAAGCCACAATGCGGGGTGGGTCTCGAGCAGTGACCGGACCACTGCCGAGTCCTCCTCGCCGATCCCGAACGCGTGTACTCCGAGGAGCGTGAGCGCCGGATCCCAGACAAGATGGGTCAGCACCATGGCGGCCAGCCCTGCGGCCCCGACTGTCACTGCCCGAGAGCGGTCGCCACGCACAGAGTCATCGGTCACCCATATGTCTCGACGCCGGTCGGGGTAAACGGCTACGCCGGCGCGAAGATCCCGGTCGTGCGTCGGGTCACGGTGCCGGTCACAACCGCCGAGGGGTTATCCGTCCCGAACACGTCTCAGTTGTGTGGCAAACAACATCACCGTGACGGACTCGTACATCGAGTCAACCGAGCGCGTCCAGCCAGACCAAGCGAACAACTACGAGAACGCTCACGGGGGCGAGATCGTGAAACTGATGGACGAACTCGCGGCCATTGCGGCGATGCGGATCGCTGGCGAGACGTGTGTGACCGCACATATCGGGAGCGTGGACTTTCAGGCGCCGCTCCCGGTCGGTCACGTCGCCACACTCTCTGCGTACGTCTACGACACCGGCGACACCAGTCTCGACGTACGCGTCAACGTCGAGGGGAGCGACCCTCGGACCGACGGGACGGAGACGACCACCTCTGCGTGTTTCACGCTGGTCGCCGTCGACGCCGACGGGCGGCCCGTCAAAGTGCCAGAGGTCGTCGCCGAAACTGACCGCGAACACGAACTGGTCGCGGCTGCGCCCTGTTGAACCGGAGCACGCGCTGAGCGACGACGCGTGCGACCGGAGACCAAACGGAACCGGGCGGAACGGGCACACCGTACAGTCGACAGCAGTGCGAGCGCTCTGGCACCACCGCGGTGTGACGCCGGAGCCACGCTCTGGTCTCGCAAGCTCCGGAGACGTCCTGTCGCCGGCGTTATTCGTCCTGCTCGCGTAACGCCGGTAATGCCAGAGTGTGTGGTTCTCGCCCGGCGCGACGGGCCCGACGCGACGGCCCCGACACCGGCGCTCACGGCGCTTCTGCGCCGACTCGGGGGCGAGGTCGTTGCGAGGGCGTCGCAGTCGCGCCGTGAACACAACCACTACGCGGTGGGACCGGCCCTCGTCGATCAGGTTCGTGCGCACTGTCGCGACCACGACGCGGACACGGTTGTTGTCGACGGCCACCTCCACGAGGGACAGGTCGTCGACCTCGCAGACGCACTTCCAGTCGAGACCGTCTGGGACCGCCGCGACGTCGTCTGGGCCGCCCTCGCCGCGGGGGGTAACGACGTAGCGGCGGCGCGACGCAGTCTCCGGACGGGACGGGTTGAGCGGCGACGTGTCGCGGCCGCTCGCCGCACCGCGGCTGCTGAGGGACCAGATACCGACGATGGCCGACTCGCAGACCTTGACCGCCGCCGTGACCGGCACGAGGCTGCCCTCGCCGACGCCCGGAAGACAGCCCGCCGGGCGGCGCGCGAGGCGTACACGGACGTCGACGCTCATGTTGTCGTTGTCGGCGCGACTGACGCGTCGACGACACCGGTCTGGGCCGCGCTGTGCGACCGATCGGTAGAGGAGGAAAATGGAGAGGGAGCCGACAGCAGGCCGGTTGCCCCGGCGACCGCGACGACCGCCGTGACCCGTCTTGGCGCCTCCAAGGTCGCAGTGAGCGATGGCCCGGGACTGGTCGGCGGTGACGCGGCGTGGTACGACGGGGTCGTCCCCAACTGGACGGCGACGGTCGAGCGCGCGGCCGTCATCGTCGCCGTCGCCGACGGAACTCGTGCCGGCGCCGCCCTCCAGAGTGCGTGTGACCGGGTCAACGCGCCGGTCGTTGCCGTGACGCCCGACGCGGCCGCCGCGGTTCCGTCGACACGGGTGACCGCGACGCTGGCCGACACCGGTGACCGGCCGCCGGTGGACCGACTTCGCGGTGCGGTCGCCGACGCCCTCGCGGAGACAGGACTCGTCGCAACGCTTCCGTACAGAGACGAGGCGCACACGGTCGTCTCCTGGCTCCACGACCGCGGAACAGTCGCGGCAGTCGACTACGATGACCAGATCACAGTGCGGGTCGCGGTCCCGGCGTCGGCGACAGAGGCGGTCCGGTCACGCGTCACGTCGGCCGGTGGGAGCGTCGCAATGGAGTCGGACTGACGCCGCCCGGGGCGTGGCAGTAGCGTTTTGACGGCGACAGGCCAGTTATTCATGATGGTTCGGCGGCGTGACGGCGACGAGATCGCACTCCTCGACTCGTCGATCCGGACGGTCGGCGGGGCGGTCGTCTCGACGTTACTGTACGTTCTAAGCGGGCTGGTCTACGTCGCCGTAACCTCGCCCGCGGCGACGGGGACGTACTTCTTTATCGCTATTGCAACGGCACTGGTGTTGCGCCCGGTTCGGGGCATCAGCCAGACGCTCCAGAAGATCGGCAGCGAGCGAGGAGAGGACGTCGGGACGTATCTCGGGGTCGCTCTCGGGTTCACGGCGGGGTACCTGCTCTTTGGGGGGACGGTCGTCGCTGTCGGAGCGGACCAGATCATTCGCCGGACCGTGTTCACCGCAGAACTACTCGTGCCGAGCAGTCTGTACGCTGTCGCGCTGGCGCTATCGATGGTGGTCACGAGCTTGGTCGGGGCCATCGGCTACCCAAGCGTGCAGACGTGGCTCAGTGGCACCCAGAGCGCGGCACGGCTGGCAATTGTCGTGCTGTTCGCCACAGCCGTCGACACCGCCGCCGAGTTGCTACTCATCGGCGTTGGAGTCCGACTCGCACTCTTTCTCCCTGTCGGCCTGTACCTCGGGGTCGTTCCGCATCGTCCTGACCGGCACGCGATCGGTCGGGCGTGGGCGTTCGCAAGGTGGAGCGTGCCAGACCAGATTCTCGACCGGTTCTCCTACAACATGCCTGTGTTCGTACTGGGTGTCGTCGCCACGCCCGCCGCAGTTGGGGTCTACGAGGCGGCCGATCGGTTCGCAGACTTCGGCGCCACGATCTCGTGGCGGCTTGCCTCGCCGCTGCTCACGAAAGTTAGCGGTGACGTCGCTGCCGGACACGACTACGGCGCATATCTCGACGGGGCGGTCACCGGCGGCACGGGCGTGACCTTCCTGGTCTGTGGCTATCTCTTGGCCGCACACGATGCCGTCGCCCGGGTCGCGTTCGCCGACGCACAGGCTGCGTTCTCGACGACGGTCTTGATTGTCGGCGTGGTGAACGTTCTCCGGGGGTTCTGGACGCTCACGTCGCACGCGATAGAGGGCCTCGGGAAGCCGAGCGTGAGCGTCCGCACGAAGCTCTATGGACTGGCGGTCAGTGTGCCTATCCCGGTCGTCTTCGGCGCGGAGTTCGGCGCGGTCGCGGGCGCCGTTGGCTACGGAGTGATGAACCTCGTCGTGTTCGCCTACGTCTGTTACTACGCCCGCGGAGTACTGGGGCAGGTGCCAGTCGCCCTGCCGATGGCAGCACGACTCACGCTCGGCGCGGTCGTCGCGTACGGACTGACGACCGCCACGATCGCCGGCCTGCGCGCCAGTGAGGTGTCCGAACTCGTCGTCGCAGTCGTGGCCGCGACCGTTTCGGTGGTCGGGTTCGTGGCCGTAGTGCTCGTCGTGTCGACCCCGGCTCGGATCGTCGCCTGGCGCGTGTTCGAACTGTGTACCGGTCGCGTGAGAACCGGCGGTTGACGGCTACGAGGGCAGGTCGGGGCCGACCGAGGGTACGTGCGTCGGGAACTTGTATAACTCAGTTCTGCGTGCTGAATAAAACTAGTTGACCCCGAGCCAGCCACACGTGTCGGAGTCCTTCCTTCGTGAGGTCGTCTCCGGGGGCAACGCGGCTGCACCAGTTCGACGGCTCACACCGCTCGAATTCAGGCCTCACCGGGCGCGCGGTCGAGTGCAACGCGGAGCGGGTGGTCCGGCGCGAGGTCGTGACCGGCGGCAACGCCGTTGAGTGCTGCCGCGGCCGGCGACTCGCGGACTGCCACGTCGTCGTAGCCCGCCGTCTTGAGCGGCTCGAAGAGCGTTGCTGTCCCGCGTAGAGTGTACTTCTGGTGGTAGTCTTCCGCGGGGCAGAACTCCGGGAGCCGTTCGAGCCGCGTCTCGACCGTCTGAGGGGCAAACCCCGCTGATTCGAGGTACGTGACCAGCGCGTCGTGCTGTGCCTCCGAGGCGGCGAGCACGACGTTCTGGTACTGGGTCGTGGCCGTCTGTGTATGTGGGTCGTGGCGGTCGAACACCCACGCGAGGAGGTCCTTGTATGAGAGCCGGTCGGGGTCGTAGTCGACCTGGACGACCTCGGTGTGGTCGCCGAGCGCGTGGTAGGTCGGGTCGGGCATCGTCCCGCCGGCGTAGCCCACCCGCGTCCGGACCACTCCGTCTTGCGCCCCAAACCACGCGTCCGGGCCCCAGAAACAGCCGAGTCCGAACGTCGCTGTCTCCGTCTTCGCGAGCGGGAGCGCGTCATCATCGTGCGCCTCAACGAGCGTCGGCGTTAGTGACATGTGTCGGCTCCGGGTCGGGCGCGAATCAGTCTGGCGGCGGGCCAGTGACCGGACTCCCAACTCCGGGGGTCGACAGTCAGAAAGGTAACGACCGACAGGACCAAGCGACGCAGAGAGACGGGCGACGGTGCCTCTCGACCGACGGCGGAGGGTATCGGTCGCGGCATTGGCCAGACCCCGCTAGTGGAGCATGTCGAGCAGGAAGATGGCGAGAAAGCCAATGAAGAAGAGCGTTGTCGAAGTCGGTGTTTCGGGGACCGTCTGAGCCTTCACGAGCAACTCCTCGGTGACGAGGTAGAGCAGTGCCGCCGACCCGAACGCGAGGATGACCGCGATAGGTGCGCCGGTCACCCCGTCGAGCGACAGGACACCGACGGTCACACCGACTGTCAGGAGAAGGCCGAACGCCGCGGGCACGGCGAGTTTCTTGAGCGTCCCGACCCCATTCGGCAGGGCGACGACCCCAGCCACACCGAGGAACAGCACCTCGATCGCCAGCGCCACGGCGATGAGAACGCCCGTCGCGGCCTCCGCGAGGAACGTGACGCCAATGAGAACGCCGTCGATTATCATATCGATGCCAACGGTAATGAGCAGACCGGCCGCACCGGCGAACTCCCCACCGACGTCGCGCTGCTCTATCACTTTGCTTAGCCGGTGGACGCCCAGCATCGTCGCGACGCCGACTGCGAACCCGAGGACGACGACGAGTGGTGCCCGGTCGTGAACGTCCGGTAGCAGTTCGGCGGCGACCGCGGCGATCACAACGCCAGCGGCGAAGTGCTGGACGTTGCTCTCCATCTGCGGCCCCGGCGCGCGGTAGACCGCGACAATGCCACCGACCATCGCGGCGACGACGGCCAGCATCGTGTACGACAGTGCCTGGACGAGTGTCCCTGTCATTTGTCCCCCCCAAACAGCCGAACTGACATGAATCCGGCCGTTCCGGAACCGCACTCGTCGCCCGTCGTCTGTTCAACGCGCCCCCGAGACGAGCAGGGCGACGTCCTCGTCCAGCGACCCGGGCTACACGGGCAGAGGTGCCGAGACTCGGGCGATCTACTTAATCCGAAGCCCCGCGCCGCCAACCGTCTACGGCACCCGTGGCAGAGTCCTAACGTCAAGAGTGGGGTGTGTGGCGCTGCGTGCGAGTACCTCCGTCCGTAGCTGGAGGGGCGCCCTGCCGGAGAGTGACTCGTTGTACTCGACAATGCAGGTGCCCGCGTCACGCTGCCACCAGTCGTGGTCGTCGTCCCTGACGCGGAAGACTCAGTCGTGCGACATTAACTCCGCCGGGTCAACTTCGCCGCCGCCAAAGCGACTCAGTAGGCCCCTGCGGCGAGTACTCAAGTCGATCGGCTCGGAAAAACTGCTCATGCCAATCCGTATCGTGTCCACGGGCGGAACGATCGCATCGACAGACGACGCCGGCGGAGACGCGACACCTAGCCTCTCTGGTGAGGACCTCGTCGCCGCAGTGTCGGGCCTCAAGGCCGTGGCCGACGTTGAGACCGAGCAGTTCGCGAACGTCCCGAGCCCACACCTGACAGTCAAGCAACTGTGGGGCCTGACCGAACGAGTCCGGGAACTCGACGCTGACCCCGACGTCGACGGGGTCGTTGTGACCCACGGGACGAGTACGCTGGAGGAGTCGGCGTACTTTGTTGACCTCTGTTACGACGGCGCGACGCCGGTGGTGTTCACCGGCGCGATGCGGAACCCGTCACTGACCAGCCCCGATGGCCCGGGCAACGTACTCGCGAGCGTCCAGGTCGCGGTTGAGGACTGCGCCAGCGAGATGGGTGTTCTCGTGACCCTCGCTGACCGGGTCCACGCCGCGCGCGAGGCGACGAAGACCCACTCGACGGCGCTCGACACGTTCCGCGCGCCGGAGTTCGGCCCCCTCGCTGTCGTGGAGGAGGGGCGCGTTACGTGGCGGCGCCGGCCCGTGAACCCCGACCCGACGTTCGACCCCGACCCCGACGCCCTCACGGGCGACGTGGCGGCCCTGTGGGTCACTGTCGACATGTCCGAACGGCAGATACGCGCGGCGACCGACACCGCGGCCGTGTGTCTGGCGACGCTCGGCACCGGCGGACACCCCCCGTCTGTCATCCCGGCGCTCCGCGACCTCCGCGCGGCCGACGTCCCCCTCGTCGCGACGACGCGGTGTCCCGAGGGTCGACTCGGGCGAGAGACGTATGGGTTCGAGGGGAGCCACAGAACGCTCCGCGATCTCGACACTTACTTCTCCGATCTCAACCTCCAGAAGACTCGCGTGCGGACGATAGTCGCCCTCGGGGCAGACCGGCTGGACGACGCCTTCGAGCAACCCTGAGGAGAGTGCGCCCCGTACGTGGCCGGTGAACACCTCCGGGACGGGACAGACCCACCCCGCGCAGGTCACCCGATGCCGTCGCCCCTCGCGCACGGGTCAGTGTCCATTATCAGAGGCAAGCAGAACGCGCACGAGATTAGCCGTGGGAGAAATCAGCCTCACACCGCGCCAAGTTTCCATTCGGCAAGGCCGATCGAGTACACACCGGGCACGCCGATGAACAGCCGGTTCCCGCCCCGTTCAAACACTCTGGCCACGCTCGGAGCAGCCGCTTCCTTGGCCGCGTCAAGATCAATTTTGAGAGGCAGGCACCCGTGATACGGCCGGAGATTGAAAACAAGCCAAACTTTTAAAAATCAGAGCTAATGATTCACAATGTCTTCACATCCCGCCACTGGTGGCATCCCATAGGCGGCAAAATGACTACGGCTACAACCCCGTCGTGATCGAACAGGACGCCGACCGAAGCGAGCAGTTCTAGAACACTCACAAAGCAATAATGATCAACGGAGTTGCGACGCGTCCGGAGATCCTCAGCCAAGCCGATCCAGAATCAGTCGATATCTTCGCCGCACTCACTATGAACTCCGAGAATACCCGTGCGCTCTGTCGCCGTGTCAGGAGGCAGACTGTGGCGATCCGGACTATCCTCAGGGAGCCCCCGTCAGGCCACGCGACGGATATCACCGACGCTGCGGAGGAAACGGTTCACCTCCCTGCTGCCGGGGTGAAATCCATTGCGAGTGCAATGGTCGGATACGATCAACAGGTGTGTTCCGTTACGACATCGGGGTTCGACCTCGTCAACTCGATCGTCGACACACGGGGCCCGGCTGCAAACCGAGAGTTGTGCGATGTCGCGTTCCCGTCGGAGAGCCACGTCCTTGCCGACATTGAGGCGATGGAGGTTGCGACGCCGAGCACCGAACTCCGGCTGGACCGGCAGTATCTCCTGACGGTTGAGCCGACGACGGCCGACACGGTTCGTCAGCTCCTTCAGGGGAGCCCAATGAGCCGCCCGTTCGAGACCAGCAGCAGGCGGAACAGCAGCCAGACCACATTGCACCCGACAGCCTGTAGCGCAGACGGCCCTCGAACGTGGAGCCAGTCCGTTTTTCCGGGTTGCTGTCACAACACCAGCCATGAGCGTGACACACCGAGTTCTCGTCCCATTCGAACTGCCCGACGCCGACCCGCTACCGCCGGTCTTAGTCGAGACACTCGCTGCGATGGATATAGTCGTTCTCGGACACTACGGACTGCCGGAGCAGACCCCGCCGTCGGCGGGACGCGACCAGTTCGAGGTGGACGCGACTGCCGAGCTGGAGGATCTCACCGGACCATTCGAGAGCGCGGGGGCCCCCGTGACGACCCGGCTCGTGTTCGGCAAGGCCCGCGCCAAGACGATCGACCGGGTCACAATCGAGGAGGGGTGCGACGTGATTCTCACACCGGGCCAGACCGCGGCGGTCGAGCGGATGTTCGTCCCGCTGCGCGGAGAGGAGAACTTCGACCGCATCCTGTCGTTCGTCGCCGAACTGCTGACGGAGATCGACGCCTCGGTTACGCTGTTTCACACGGGCGAGGGGTTCGACCGCCGGCCGGGCGAGAAGCTACTCGCGGCCGCGACCGACCGGCTCGTCGGGGCCGGCGTCGGCAGCAACCGTATCAGTCGGTGGCTCTTGAAGGACGAGGACGCTGGCCGCAGTATCGCCGACCTCGGGGCGGCGTTCGACCTTCTCGTGCTGGGCGAGACGGAGCCGTCCCTGCGCGACCGGATCCTTGGGACTGTCCCGGCACAGGTGACAGCGAACACGGAGGCGCCGGCGTTCGTCGTGCGGAACGTCGAAGAGTCGGGAGAGTGAGCCTAGCTAGCAAGCCAGTCATCCAGTTGAGGATGCGAGCCCGGGCCGGCTGTGTCGCCCAGATCTCGCGGTCGGTCGGTGACGACGCTGCGGCGCCGTCGCCCAGGGGGCTCCGCCAGTGAGTGACGACCTGGAGCGGGACCTCGGGCTGTACGCGACTATCACGATCAGCATGGGCGCGATGATCGGCAGCGGTATCTTCGTACTCCCGGCGCTGGGGTTCACAAAGGCCGGTCCGGCGGTGATCCTCGCGTACCTGCTGGCAGGGCTGGTCGTGCTGCCGGCAGCGCTGTCGAAGGCGGAGATGGCGACGGCAATGCCCGAGTCTGGTGGGACGTACCTCTACATCGACCGTGCCATGGGACCGCTGTTCGGAACGATCGCCGGCATCGGCGCGTGGTTCTCGCTGGTGTTCAAAAGCTCGTTCGCGCTGGTCGGGCTGGGGGCGTACCTGCTCCTCCTCGTCCCGTTGTCGGGAGGGCTGGTGAAGGCCGTCGCGCTCGGGCTAGCCGGACTCATTGTCGTACTCAACGTCGTCGGCACCGAGCAGAGTGGGAAGGCCCAGTCGATCATCGTCACCGCCGTCGTGATGGCGCTGGCGGCGTACGTGCTCAACGCCGGGTTCGCAGTCGATCCAGCGCGTTTCGACGGGTTTACTCAGAAAGGTGCCAGTGGCGTCGTCACCGCGGCGGCGTTCGTGTTTGTCTCCTACGCCGGCGTGACGAAGATCGCCAGTGTCGCCGAGGAGATCGAAAACCCCAACCGGAACCTGCCGCTGGGCATTCTCATCTCGATGGGAGTAATGATACTCCTGTACACTGTAGTGGTCGCGGCGATCGTTGGGCTGAACGATCCGGCGGTGCTATCAACGAGTGGGCCGAGCGGCGGTCCGTCGTTAACGCCTATGGCCGACGGCGCCGGCCAGCTGCTCGGTGGGCTCGGGGTCGCCGTCATCGCGGTGGTCGCGATTCTGGCGCTGACCAGTATGGCCAACGCGGGCGTGCTGGCGTCCTCGCGGTTCCCGCTGGCGATGAGCCGGGACTCGCTGGCGCCAAGCGGACTCGCCCGGGTCAGCAAGCGGTTCCAGACGCCCCGGAACGCTATCCTGGCGACCGGCGTGCTCCTACTCGCGCTCATCGCGTTTGTCCCGGTCGTCGAGCTGGCGAAGCTGGCCAGCGCCTTCAAGATCCTCGTGTTCTCGATATCCAACGTCGCCCTGATCGTGTTCCGCACGAGTGGCGTTGAATCCTATCAGCCGTCGTTCCGGGCGCCGGGCTACCCGTACGTTCAGGTCGTCGGTGTGGTTGGCGGCTTTGCGCTGCTCACCCAGATGGGGACGCTCCCAATCCTCGGGGCAGCCGGCATCATCGTCGGCGGGATCGGCTGGTACCTAGCCTATGGTCGGAGTCGGACCGACCGCGATGGGGCCCTCGGCGTCATCCTTGCCCGACGACGCGACGAAGATCCGGTCACCTCAGATTGAGCCAATGGCAGCACAACAGCTTGGCTCGGTCGTATGACGGTCGCAGACGACGCAAAAACGACTCGATACGACGATGACCGTATCGGGACGATTTACCAACCGGAGAGCGAACCGAAATACAGTAATCAGCCACTCGACGAGCTGGCCACAGTCCACGCGGCAGTCTGCCTGGTGGCGTTCGTCAAGGCGCGCGACAGACGGGTCGGGCACGAGCGGGATGGCCTCGATCTCGACATCCCTCCGCGGTCGTCGGTTACGCGCATCACCGGTCGAGACGAACCGGGGGACTCGACGCCGTTTCCGCCGCTCTGTCCGGTAGCAGTTGGGACTCGCCAGACTGTGTCGAGAGCTGATATAAAATCGAATCGGCTTTGTTCTGGATGATATTGTTGTATGGCACTGGCAACGTTAGGAGACAGGGCTGTAAGTCCCTGAACCGAACTGCGGGAACGTCCTGACGGAGATTTGAACTCCGGTCCCTGGCTCCGCAAGCCAAGAGGATAGTCCACTACCCTACCAGGACTCACTCTGACATACTCCGGGTTCGCTTATGAGGGTTACGATGCGACAGAGACCGATCACGCAAGCGGTCGTTTGTGCCTCCGGAACCACTTTTCCGTCCGGCACGGTACGACTGCGTATGCGTCGCAGGCGAGTACTCACCGGAACCGCCGCGATCACCGCGGTGGCGGTCGCGGGTTGCACCGGCGACGGGGATGGGACCGCGACCGACGGCGGCGACCCCACAGACGCGACGGGGACAGCCACGCCCGCTGGACTCGCTGCGGTCACGTTCACACCCCGGGAGTCGTGCCCGAATCCCGGCGGTGCGACAGTCAGACTCGACGCGGATCCGGTGTCGGTCGTCGGGTGCGTGATCGGCAAGAACGGATGTACGCGGCCGCGGCTGGCGTCCGTCGATCGCGACGCCGGAGACGTCACGGTCGTGGTCGCCGCCGTCGAGGAACGCGAGGAGGACGAGGCGTGTACCGAGGCGCTCGTCAACCTCGGTTACGAGGTTCGGATCGACGACGCCGACCCGCCGACGAGCGTGACCGTCGTCCACGACGATGTCGACGGCCGCCGGACGGTTGCGGACATCACGCGGTGACGGTCGGCCGGAAGTCGGCGCGACCGGCCGGGACCGCGAACGTTCTTATACCGGGGCGCAACCAGTCGGCCTATGCCACGATGCGAGCCGCGACCGGAGGGGCTGTCGCCCGGAGCCGCCACCGCACTCCGGGGCCAAAACGCACCACAGCGGCGTACCACCCGGGACAAGACAACGCTTAAGCGGCGTCCTGCCTTGGCTGTGGATATGCCTGAGGCCGCGACCGCTCGAACCGCGGGTTTCCGATTCGGGACCGAATCCCTGGGGGTGTCGCCCGGATGGGTGTGATCGAAGACGTGTACGAGGACCTCGACACCGACGTCGACTTCGAGGAGTTCGAGGCCGCCGTCGAGGACAAGGTCGAACAGATGGGGGGGCTCGCCGACGAGGAGACCGCGGCGATGCTGATCGCCCACGAGCTCAGAGACCAGGAGGTTGAGGGGATCGCCGACGTCGACCCCGGGATGGACGACGTGAAGTTCCTCGCGAAGGTCCAGCGCGTTGGAGAGCTTCGGACCTTCGACCGCGACGACGAGGACGCCGAGGAGGGGAAGGTCATAAACGTCGACGTCGCCGACGAGTCGGGTCGGATCACGGTCACGATGTGGGACGAGATGGCCGAAGACGCGGTCGAGCGGCTCGAAACCGGCGATACCCTCCGGGTTGCCGGTCGCCCGAAGGACGGGTACAACGGGCTCGAAGTCGACGTCGACAAGGTCGAGCCCGCGCCCGACGCCGAGGTCGACGTCGAGTCGATGGACGCCCACCGGATCGAAGACCTCTCGCTCGGGCTCTCAGACGTGAATCTCGCGGGGCGCGTCCTCAGCACCGACAGCGTCCGGACGTTCGATCGTGACGACGGCTCCGAGGGCCGGGTTGCGAACCTGTCGCTCGGTGATCCAACCGGCCGGATCCGGGTGACACTCTGGGACGAGCAGGCGGATCTGGCGACCGAGTACGCCGCGGGCGACACCGTCGAGGTCGTCGACGGCTACGTGCGGGAGCGGGATGGCAGCCTCGAACTCCACGTGGGCAACCGCGGCACCGTCGAGGGGGTCGACGAGAGTATCGAGTACGTACCCGACACCACCGACGTCGGCTCGCTAGAGCTGGGCGAGACCGCGGACATCGCGGGCGGCGTGATCGAGACCGATCCCAAGCGGACGTTCGACCGCGACGACGGCTCCGAGGGACAGGTTCGGAACGTCCGGATCAAAGACGAGACCGGCGACATCCGGGTGGCGCTGTGGGGCGAGTTGGCCGATCGCGACATCGATCTCGCGGACTACGTGGTGTTTACCGACGTGGAGATCCAAGACGGCTGGCAGGACGACCTCGAAGCCTCCGCGGGGTGGCAGT
>CAKZPG010000047.1 GCA_937138675.1 uncultured archaeon
AGGAAGCCCCACCCTCAGCGAGGCCGCCAGGCCGAGCAGGGTGGGGTAGTTCACGTACCAAAGCGCGGCCAATCTTCCCGTGACCGTGGTGCCCGAACTACGGCGACGAGTTCGACCGGTTCGGCCTCCGCTGGTGGCACGGTACCTGCCCCTACCCGGAACTCGGTCGGGACCAGACGCAACCGTCCATGGGACTTCTGATTTGTGTGGAACGGTAGTCTCGGAGTGACGATACCGATCCCGACGAGATCGAGACAGACGACGACCGCGAGCGCCCGCCGTGACGTTCGCGACTGCGTCGTGCCGCTCGCTCGTCCGCGCTCGTCACACCGCCCAGACGCCCGCGGCGGTCCTACCGGTTCCACGGGCGGCCGTTACCGGCGCGCATCGATGACGCTCTTGGCCGCCCGCGCCTTCTCCTTCCAGCCGTAGCCCGACTCGTAGACGTGGCGTTTCGTATCGACCAGTGCCTCGGGACTCGGCTCCTCGAACCCGCCGCGAGACCACGTGCCCGACTGCTCTAACCACGCGACGACACGCTCTCTTGTCTCCGGCCATGACAGCCCGACCATCTCGTACCACGCGATCATCGCGAAGACGGCGTTGTCGTGACAGCCGGGGACCGACCCGTCGCGGTAGACCGTTCGGATCGGTTCGACGTCGGGTTCGGCGACCTCCTCGCGGTACTCTGCCGCCGTCCGGAGGCGCAGTCGCCCGCCCGCCTCGTCGGCCCGGCCGTCGGTCTTGAGACGTCCGAGTACTGCCCGGCGCAGGCGCTCGCGGTCGTCGTCGGGCCAACCGGCGATCAGATCTGACTCGGCGACGACACCCGTCGAGAGCGGTGCCACGACGTCGAGGTAGGCGTTCTCGATGTGGGGCCACGCGACGCCCTCGAATCGGCAGTCTGCGTCGTGGAGGCTGTTCCGCGTCCGGCAGTCTGGACACGGGTAGTCGAAACGCGGCACGGGCGGTGGTGGCGGTCGACCGTCAAGAAGCCGACGGTCGGTCTCGCGGCGGTGGTCTGTGGCCGACACCCCGTGTGCCGAGCGCGACTCGCCCCCGCCACCCTTTTCGCGCCGTGGTGTAAGAGGCGAGTGATGGCCGAGGTTGACCCGCGCCACGCCCGCTATCCATTCCTCTCGGGCGCGCGAGAGGCCGTCGCTGTGCTCTCGGTTGCGCCGACGGAGCTCGCCCGCGCCGACGCCCCCGCGGTCGAGCGGGGAGCCGAACGAGTGGAGCGGGCGCTCATGGCGGGCCGTGTGGACGCCGAGTCGCCCGACAGCTGGCGCCCGCGCGATGAACTTCTCTCGTACCCGGTAGCGCGTGTGCTGGTCTCCTTGCTCGACAACGACGCAGCGATCCGGAAATACGCCGTCGCGGAGGCGACGACGGCGCGCGAACGGCTGGCAGCCGACGCCGGAGCAGGCGGGGCTGGCCTGCGGTCTGTCGACGACAGGACGCTCTCGCTCGCCGACGCGCTTCAAGAGTTCGACGTTGCAGACGCCGTGCGGGCGCGAGACGACGGCCGCTTCGACGTTGACGTGGACGTCTACCTTCGCCTCGCAGACCCATCGGCGGGCGACGACTGGCGGCTGGTCAACCGTGCGCTCGTCGACGGGCAGGTGCCGGTTGAGCGCGACGAACTGTACGACCTTCTAGAAGAGCGGGTCCGCGCGCGGGTCGCCGACGGTCTGCCCATCCCAGTTGGCGGCGAGGCAGGCGAGACGCTGGCCGACGCCCTCTCGCCTGAGGTCGCCCGTCTCAGCACCCTGCTTACCGACCGCGCGCCCAAAATTAAGACGGGCCCGGTCGACCGACCGGCGTTCCCGCCCTGTGTCGAGGCCCTGCAAGAGCGCGCCCGGGCCGGCGAGGACCTCCCCGCACGGTCGCGGTTCGCGCTCGTTGCCTTTCTGGTCGACCTTGGGATGGACGAAGCGGAGATCGCGTCGGAGACAGGCCTCGACGAGGCCGCAGTCGAGTTCCCCGTGACCGTCCTCGCGGACGGCAGCGGCTCGCAGTACCCGATGCCGTCCTGCGAGACAATGGACGCACAGGGAGACTGTGTGAACACAGACGAGGTGTGCGAGCGGGTTGCGCACCCGTTGGCGTACTACCGCGAGGCGACGGACTAGTCGCCCAACAGGACTCCGACGACCGCGAACGCGAAAATAAACAGCACCAGCGCGGCGACCATCGCCAGCCCGCCCGTCGCGGTCAGGCCGTTGTCGCTGAACTGGAATCCGATCCAGACGAAGGCCACAATAAACACGAGGACGACGGCGACGGAGAGCCCGATCTTCTGTGGCATCCCCTCCTCCAGTTCCATACCCCGCCGACCGACGGTCGGGGCAAAAGAACTTCGATGGCCCGGCGAGCGGAGGTTGTACCCGAAACGAATGGTTAGGACCGTGGAGCCCCTACAGCCGCGCGCGCGCCCTATGGTCCCCACCGCTGACCCGACGCCGACCGTCCCCGGCGACACCCGCGCGAGCCGCGCGCAGACGGAGCCGATGACCGTTCGGCCGCTCCGCGACGGACGCTACGTCGTTGAGACCGAGGGCGGGACGTACGTTGTAGATCTTGACGCCCGCGAGTGTACCTGCCCCGACCACGCTATCCGCGGCGCGACCTGCAAGCACCTCCGGCGGGTCGCCATCGACGTGACAGAGGGCTGCGTGCCCGCGCCCGACCGTCGGACGAGCGCCTGTGCTGTCTGCGGCCAGCGTCTGTTCGTACCGTTTCACGACCACGGACCAAACCTCTATGACCGCCACCAGCTCCGCCCCGGCGACCTGGTGCGCGATCGTGAACGCGGCGGAGCGCTCGTCGTCGTCTCCGGCCCCGGCGAGCGGGCCGATGACCACCGCACCGCCGAGGGGTGACTGGTCTCCGACTACGCGACAAACGCCCGCTACGGCGACCACGAACCCGTCGTGGGCGCGGTCTATCTGTTGAGCCTGCGCCCCGAGCGCGGGATCGTGGCCGCCCGGCGCTACGAGTTCTCCGTCTCGCGACTGACCCCTGCCGACCGGTGCGGGCGCCGCGCCGCCTGACGTTCGCGTCGCCGAGAAGACGACGGACGAACGGACGCTTGGACTCGACGTCGTCAGCTAAGTCGAGGTCGGCGACGTGGTCCGTCGGCCGGGCCCAGAGGGACTCGCAGTTGGCGCGGAGCGGGCTCCGTTAGTGGACGTCACGGGAAGAGCCGCTCACTCGCCGTGGCGTCCTACAGATCGTCGAGCGTCGTCCGCTTCGACTCGCCGACGAGCTCCGCCAGGTCCGTGCCTTTCGCGAGCGCCGTCTCCTTTTTAACACGGTAGTTGCCGCCGTCTGTCACGTGGAGGTCACCGGGATGGAAAAAGTACCAGTCCTCGCGGTCGAACCGCACTGCGACGCGGGCTTTCGCACCGAAATTTCGCGAGAAAAAGAGCAGTGACTCGATCTCCGTGCCGTCGAGATAAATTGGCTTACCGGACGACGATTTCGCCTCGATCGAATAAAATCGTTCGCCATCACCCGCAAGAACGTCCGGCAGGTCCCGTTCTGTAGCGCTCCCGGAGGCAGGCGCGCGCATCACCGCGAACCCGGCTTCGTCAAGCAGGTTCACCAGTTCCCGCTCGCGCCGGTCGCCCTTTCGATTCGCGCTCATGGGACGTGGTGGGGGCGGCCGGCGTTAAGAGCCGTCGGTCGACGCAGTCGACAGACCCCGCCCCGTCTCACCGGTGCCGATACTCCGTTGCATCGTCGCCTCTCGACGGCGGACTGGTCGTGACACCACCAGACGGGCACGTCGCCCCGACCTACGTCGGTAGGTCCGACGGCCAGCGCTGCCAACGCGCGTGGCTCACGTTCCGTGCTGCCACGACCCGAGATACTCCTCCTGCCGGTCGGTCAACGCGTCGTGTTCAATCCCTTCCGCCTCGAGTTTCACTCGAGCCAGCTCGCGGTCGACAACATCGGGCACGTCGTGGACACCCGGTTCGAGCTCAGACTCGACCAGTTCGCGAACGCAGAGCGCCTGAACGCCGAAGCTCTGGTCCATCACCTCAACGGGATGGCCCATCGACAGCGGCCCGGCGAGGTTGACGAGTCGCCCCTCCGCGAGGAGGTGAAGCCGTCGGCCGTCGGGCATCTCGAACTCCTCGACGCCGGGGCGGACCTCGCGAGACGAGGCCGCACGCGCCTCCAGTTCGTCGACGTCCACCTCGACGTCGAAATGGCCGGCGTTACAGAGAACCGCACCGTCGGCCATCGCATCGAAATGCTCGCCGACGATCACGTCACGGTTGCCCGTCGTCGTGACGAACAGGTCGCCCTCGGCAGCGGCCTCACGCATCGGCAGGACTTCGTGGCCGTCCATATGTGCCTCCAGCGCCTTCCGGGGGTCGACCTCCGTCACGACGACGTGAGCGTCCATCCCGTCAGCCTTCCGGGCGACACCGCGCCCACAGTGGCCGTAGCCCCCGACGACGACTGTCTTGCCCGCGATCGTGAGATTCGTCGTCATCGCGACGTTCGCGAGGACGCTCTCCCCGGTGCCGTGGACGTTGTCGAACAGCCGCTTCATCGGCGTGTCGTTGACGGCGAAGACGGGGTAGTTGAGCGCACCGTCGGCCGCCATCGCTCGCAGGCGGTGGACACCGGTCGTCGTCTCCTCGCAGCCGCCGACGACAGTGGTCGCGATGTCGGGGTACTCGTCGTGGAGGAGCGTCACAAGGTCACAGCCATCGTCGACAGTGATCGTCGGCTCGAACCGCGCGACTGCGTCCATTGCGCCGTAGTATTCCTCGTCGTCGACGTCATGCCGGGCGTAGGAGGTGATGCCATCCTGCGCGTCGAGCGCCGCGCTCACGTCGTCCTGCGTCGAGAGCGGATTACAGCCGGCGATCGCGACCTCTGCGCCCCCGGCCGCGACAAGTTCGACGAGGACGCCGGTCTTTGCCTCAACGTGCATCGCCATCCCCACCCGCTCGCCAGCAAGCGGCTGCTCCAGCTCAAACTGCTCGCGGAGGGCCGCGGCGATGGGCATGTGATCGCGCGCCCAGTCGAGTTTCCGGTCGCCCGCCTCGCGCGCGTTTGCCACGTCGTCGAGACGCGGCGTGATCGTATCCATATGTCTTGTCAGGGTGGCGGCCACAAGACGCCAGCGGTTGCGCGATGAGCGCGCACTTTGGATGCGAGTTTGAGTCGGGCCCCAGAGCGTGACCGACCCGGGAGCGACGCTGCCGTGAGCATCTGGCAGTTCTGCTGTCGACGACAGAGTGTGGCCCCGTTCGGCTGTCCGGTCCGGCTACCGGTCCACCGTTGTCACCGTCGTCACCGTCTCGCCGTCGTGGTCGACCTGCACTGTTGCCGGCTGGCCACCGGCGATCCGAACGAGTGCCTCGTACGGCAATTCCCCGACGCATTGAACACACACGTCGGGCGGCGAGTCAGTGGTCCGGACGGCTACGACGAGGCGGTCACCGCCGCTCACGAGCGTCGCGTCCGCGAGCACGGCGCCGTGACAGGGCGTCGGCGTCAGGAGACGGCCGTCGATCCTGACGATGTCACCGTCGACGGTCACGCGTGCCACGTCCGTATCTAACCCGCACTCGCCGTCTCGTGCGGTGAACGAGGTCTCCGTGATCCGCGGCGGAGGCTCGCTGGTCGGTGTCTTTCCCAGGTCGCCGGGCCGTCCGACACACCCGACAGTCCCCGCGGTAAGCGTCCCGACCGTCGCAAGGAGCTGTCGTCGGCGCACGACCGAGATGTGGACGGTCGGGGAGATGTACCGTTCGGAGACGAAAGCGCGCGCTTCGCCTACCCCTCAGCACGGGCGACGAGCGCCCGAGCGTGCTCGCAGGCCTCACACACCACCCGTTGTTCGTCGACCGCCAGTAGTTCCCGGTCACGCATCAGCACCCGCCCGTCACAGACGGTGTGGCGCACGTCCGAGCCCCGGACGGCGTAGGCAAGATGCGACACAACGTCGTGCTCGGGGACGAGATGGGGGGCGGAGAGGTCGATGACCGCAAGATCGGCGAGCCGACCGGTCTCGATCCGGCCAACATCGAATCCCAGCGCGTCTGCGCCGGCCGCGGTCGCCATCTCGACGGCCGTCTCGGCGGGGACGGCGGTCGCGTCACCGTCGGCGAGTTTGCCGACCATCGCGGCGTCGCGCACCTCGTCGAAGAGGTCAAGATCGTTGTTCGACGCCGGGCCGTCGGTGCCGAGCGCGACCCGGGTACCCGCCTCGCGCATCCGCTGGACCGGCGCGACCCCGGAGGCAAGTTTCATGTTCGACGCCGGGCAGTGGAGGACACTCGCGCCCGCCTCGGCGAGGTGACCGATTTCCTCGTCGTCGACGTGGACACAGTGCGCGAGGAGATCCCCCGCCTCGAGGAGCCCCTCCTCGCGCGCCCACGTCAGCGGGCGCACCCCCCGGTCCTCGTAGGGTGCAACCTCGTCTGTCGTCTCGTTCGCGTGGTAGTGGAGGGGCAGGCCGGCCTCGCGGGCGCCCGCCGCGGCCTGTCTCAACCGTTCCTCATCGACGGTCGTGAGACTATGTGGACAGACTGCGCCGCGCACCCGGCCGTCGGCGCGACCGTCGAGGGCACGCGCGACCTCGACGGTCTCACGGACCTCCTCGCGGGCCTCGTCGTCGTCCGACCCGACGGTCACCGCGCCGCGGCCAAGGCGGGCGCGCACGCCGGCCTCGTCGACGGCGTCGCAGACCTCGCCCATCCGGAAGTACATATCAGAGACCGCCGTGGTGCCGCTTTTCACCATCTCGACGAGGCCGAGGCGTGCGCCGGCGCGGACGTCGCCGGCGGTCAGTTCAGCCTCAACGGGCCAGATATCCTCGCGGAGCCACGCGTCGAGAGGCTTGTCGTCGGCGTAGCCCCGGAGGAGTGTCATCGAGACGTGTGTGTGAGCGTTGACGAGGCCGGGGACCACCAGAGAGTCGGTCGCGTCGAGACGCTCGGCGGGCGACTCGGTGAGACCGAGGCCCACGTCGACGATCCGCCCCGTCTCGCTGTCGGCGAGGACATCCGCACGCTCAACGCTCAGGTCTGGGCGGAGGACCCCGCCGCCGTGAACGAGGAGTTCCGTCACAGGCGAATGTGGGTGGGTGAGGGTAAGACTCTCACCCTTGGCGGCGCCCGAAGGACAGACGGAAGTGCCGCCACCGCGAGAGGCCGCGTATGCGCCTCGCAGTCCCGAATAAGGGCCGGCTTCACGACCCGACGGTCGCGCTGCTCGAACGTGCGGGACTCCACGTTGAGGACGGGGCAGACCGGAAGCTCTACGCCGATACGGTCGATCCCGACGTCTCGCTCATCTTCGCGCGCGCTGCCGACATCCCCGAGTACGTCGCCGACGGCGCGGCAGACGCGGGGATCACCGGGCGCGACCAGGAGGCTGAGTCCGGGACAGATCTCGTCGAACTGCTCGACCTCGAGTTCGGCCGGTGTCAACTCGTTCTCGCCGCGCCCGAGGACGGGGCCATCACGGAGCCGGCGAGCCTCACGGGCGGGACGGTCGCAACCGAGTTCCCGCGGATCACCGAGGAGTACTTTGCGGACCTCGACCTCGAGATCGATCCGGAGATAGTCGAGGTGACGGGCGCCACGGAGCTCACCCCTCATGTCGATATGGCCGACGCAATTGTCGATATCACCTCGACGGGGACGACCCTCGCGGTCAATCGCCTCGCGGTAGTCGACACGGTGCTCGAGTCGTCGGTCGGCCTGTACACCCGACCCGGTACGGCCGGCACAGAGACCGTCGAGCGCCTCGTCACCGCGCTCTCATCTGTTCTCGCCGCGGACGGTAAGCGCTATCTGATGATGAACGCGCCACAGGAGCGCCTTGACGAGGTCCGGGACGTGATCCCCGGGCTCGGCGGTCCGACAGTGATGGACGTCGCGCCCGCAAAGAACGGCGACGAGCGGGTTGCGGTCCACGCCGTTGTTGACGAGCGGCAGGTGTACGAGACGGTTGCCGACCTGAAGACGGTCGGCGCGAGCGGCATCCTCGTCACCGAGATCGAGCGACTGGTCGAGTGAGTAGCGGGCGCCGCTCTCTGTATCGCGCGCCACGAGATGGTGTTCGCGTCGACGGCCGGCGCCGAATACCGGACGCCGCCCGCCGTCGGTCTGTCCTCGTCCTTCCCATCCGAGAGCGACTTGACGAATAGATCGAGGAACACGAGTAGCGCCATGTACTACGCCTACAACTACCGTCTCAAGCCGTCCGACGCCCACCCAGCGAGAAGCGAGACGAGCAAGACTCCGGTCATCAGGAGCCCGCCGAGGCCGACACCGACGACGATGTCGACCACCCAGTCTGCGTCGAGTGCGAGGCCGTAGTCCCGGAGCCGCCGCCGGTCAAGGGCGTATGCAGCGACGAGACAGGCAGAGCCAACGGCGACAGCGGTGAGTGCCGACGAGACAAGGACGACCGTCACCGCACCGTTCGACGACACGCCGAGTGTTGAGAGCACGACCCCCAAGCCAGCGCCGATGACGGCGGCAAGAGCGGTAGTTACGACGACCCGGACCGGGGCCCGGGAGCCATCGTTCCGTCGCGTTCCAGATTGGCGCGAGCGGTGTCACACTACTGTGGTGCGGTACGAAGGATCAAGAATCCCGCGACAACGACGGCTCCGAAAAGGACGCTCACGACCGCGTGGATAGCCGTGACGTAGACAGTCAGGCGCCGCTCCAATTCGTAGGCCCGCCGGACGAGCAGGGCATCGACGAGGACCGCGAGCGGCACCGTGGCCGCCGCCGATATCGACAACGCCGCGCCCGTCACCGCAACCGCCGCTGGCCCGGGCCCGACGGTCAACGCCAGTCGCAAGCGGACGCCACCGAGGACGTTCCGCGCCGCGACGTGAGCAGTGACCGAGAGGAACAGCGCGAGCGACAGAAAGGTGCCCGCAACCGGGATCGCGCCGGCGCCCGTCTGGAGGAACATGCTCGAACGATGAGGGAGGGGGGGTTGAGCGCTTCGGAACCGCTTTCCACGCCGGTGTCGATCGCCGGACGTGTACGCACTGGAGCTCGGCGGTGAAGACGATGCCTTCGCGGTGCTCGAGGCCCGAAGCGTTGCGCCCGACGCCGCCGTCGTCGCGCCCGGTCTCGCCACCGCGCCGGCCGCCGACACCGCCCGCGCGCCCCGACTCGCCTACACCCACGCAGTCTCCCGGTTTGTCGGGCAGACCGACGCCGCCGTGGCGAGCGCCCGCGTCGTCGTCGAGGCGGCGGCCCCCGTCGAGGGCACTGTCGCCGTCCACGCCCGGGATGTGCGGGCGAGTGCGGGCATCGACACGCAGGCGGCCGAGCGCGAACTCGGGCGGGCGCTCGTCGCGGCCGGCCACGAGGTTGACCTCGACGACCCTGACGAGGTTCTGCGCGCGGTGTTCGCGGACGACGTCTGTCTCGTCGGGTGGCAGGCCGCGACGCGCGAAGGCGGCTACGGCACGCGGAAGCCGACCAGCCGGCCGTTCTTCCAGCCCGGCGGGATGGACCCACTCGACGCCCGTGCGCTGGTCAACGTCGCGGGTGCGCGCCCCGAAACTACCGTGCTCGACCCGATGTGCGGCACCGGCGGGACCCTCATTGAGGCCGGTCTGGTCGGCGCCGAGGCCATCGGGATCGACGCGCAGACGAAGATGGTCTGGGGCGCGCGGGAGAACTGCCGTACGTATCTCGACGACGACCCCCTGCTCTGCCTTGGCGACGCGACCGCACTCCCGTTCGCGGACGGCGCCGTCGACGCCGTCGTGTTCGACGCGCCGTACGGCCGGCAGTCGAAGGTCATCGGCGACCTCGCGGCGCTCATCTCGGGGGCGCTCCGAGAGGCCCGGCGGGTCGCGTCGCGCGCGGTCGTCGTGGCCGACGAGTCGCTCGAGGCGGTCGCGCGCGAGACGGGGTGGACAGTCGCGGCGCATCATCAGCGACGGGTCCACCGGTCACTGGTACGGCACGTCCACGTGCTTGGCGCGCCGCCACGCGACGTGGAATCGAGAGGCCACGACCCCGACGACGAAGCGCATTCGTAGCGCCGACTGCAGGGAGGGTTCACGACGTGGAACGGCGACAGAGAGAGTTGGGCTGTGGAGCGGAGTGAGCTGTCCAGAGCGCGCTGATACCGACGGGAGAGCGGCAGCGTCGGCCCGCTACGGCAGCGGCGCGAGTATCGTCTCGCCCGCGAGCGTGCGGTCGCCCTCCGCGACATAGAGATCGTCGAGACCGATCGACGGCGGGAGCAGGACGTCTGCGCGCGAGCCAAACGCGATGTGGCCGATCCGGTCGCCGCGCGCCACTTCGTCACCGGCCGCGACATAAGGGCTGATCCGTCGGGCGACCGCCCCTGCGATGAGCGTCACCTCCGTCTCTCCAAGGTCGATCGTCACGCGCTCGTTCCGGTCAGAGTCTTTCGAGAACGCGGGGAGGTTGCCGCCGTCGTGGTGGTCGACCTGCTGGACCTCGCCGCCGACGGGCGCGCGGTTGACGTGGACGTTCAGGACGCTCATGTAGACGCCGATCCGGACCCGGTCGCGTTCCTCGCGAACAACCGAGATAACGCCATCAGCGGGCGCGAGGACGCCGCCTTCGGGAGTCGCGCGCTCGGGGTCGCGATAGAAGGCGAGCACCGCCCAGCCGAGGAGGGCGAGAGCGACACCGACCAGCGGCGCGACGAGAAGCGAGAGGAGCGCGGCCGCGAACAGCGGCGCAGCGCGGCGACCGGCGCCGGGCGCGAGCCCGGGGACGAACGAGCGCGTCACGCGCTCGCCTCCATCGTCGTCTCGGGCGCGCCCCACTCTGCAAGCAGGTGCGCGAGGTGGAGGGCGTCGTCGGTGCCGGTCGCGAGGTCGAGGTCGACCCGGCCCGCCAGCACGTGGAGGCGCGCGAGGTCGTCGCCGCCGTACTCCGTGCGGGCGACCCGGAGGAGCGCACGAAGCAGTTCCTGCCCGTCGAAGCCGTCCGCGAGGAGGTCGTCGACCGTCGACGTCGCGGCGTCGAACTCGCCGGCACGAGCGTCGACGAGGACCGTCGTCAGTTCGTCATCGCGGCCGACCGAGCCGAGCGCGGCGTGGGCGGCGTTCATCGTCACCGCGTCGCCATCTGTCGCAGCGGCCTGTACACCGAGGACGGCGGCCCGAAGATCTCCGCCCGCGTAGCCGGCGACGAACTCCAGGCCATCCTCGTCATAGTCGACGCCCTCTGTCTCGCAGACACGCCGGAGCGCCGCCATCGTCTCGTCTGCGGTGGGCGCGCGCACGGGAACGGGGAAACAACGCGAGCGGATCGGCGGGATGAGTTTCGAGGGCTGGCGGGTAGCGATCACGAACTGGGTCGTGCGGTGGTGACGCTCCATCACGCGGCGCAGGGCCTGCTGGAAGTCCTCGCGGATGGCCTCGGCGTTGTCGAGTAGGACCGTCTTGTACGTTCCCGAGACGGGCGCGTAGCCCGATACCTCCTTCAGAACGTAGTTTATCATGTCACGCTTTGCCATCCGTGAGCGCCCGGTGAGGAACGGCGAGAAGCGAGGGTCGTCGCGGATCTCTTTTTTTGTCCGGTCGAAAAAGTCGGCGACGTTCAGCTCGAACAGGTCGTTATCGGGATCGTCGTGGGCCTCGCGCGCCAGCGCCCGGACCGCGGCGGTCTTGCCCGCGCCGGAGGGGCCGTGGAGAACGAGATTCATCGGCTCCGTGCGGGCGCGCTCCAGTCGGTCCCGGACCTCAGCCTGCGGGAGGTCGGCGAGGGCAGGTGGGTGACGCTCGGTCCACAGCGGTCCGTCCATCAGTTACCTGATGTAGCAGGGCGGCGGGCAAAACCGCATCGCATCGGGCGCGCTAGGAGTCGAGCGACGGGAGTGCGAGATGAGCCACAGGGCCATCGCGTCCGTCTCGTGGCCTGTTCACCGCGTTCGCACGCCACGGCTTCGACGCGTCTATACCCAGGCCGGCCCAAGTTCTAGCTAATGCCGCTTCGCGTTACCTTTCTCGGGACCGGGGGGGCCGTCCCCACCGTCGAGCGTGCGCCAAGCGCCGTGTACGTCTCGCGGGAGGGTGACGAGTTCCTCTTCGACTGTGGCGAGGGCACCCAGCGTCAGATGATGCGTTACAACACCGGGTTCGGTCTCAATCACGTCTTCATCACCCACCTCCACGGCGACCACGTCCTCGGACTCCCGGGGCTTGTCCAGACGCTTGGATTCAACGAGCGCACGCAGCCGCTCGCAGTCCACGGCCCGCCGGGGACGCGTGAGATGCTTTATAACCTTGTCCACGCTGCCGGCACAGACCCCAGCTTTCCCGTGCGGGTGAACGAGGTGAGCCCCGGGAGCGTCGCGCTCTCGACTGATGGCTACGAGATACGAGCGTTCCGCACCGAACACCGAACCGTCTCGGTGGGCTACGTACTGGTCGAAGACGACCGGCCCGGGCGGTTTGACCGCGAGCGGGCTGAAGAAGAGCTCGACATCACGCCTGGACCCGCATACGGCCGCCTCCACGCCGGCGAGCCGGTGACGCTCGACGACGGCCGGACGATACAGCCGGACCAGGTCGTCGGGCCGCCACGGCCAGGGCGGCGGCTGGCCTACACTGGCGACACGCGCCCGACGGAGGTCATCAACGAGGCGAGCGAGTGTGCGGACCTGCTTATTCACGACGCGACGTTCGTGGACAACGAGCGTGGGCGAGCACGCTCGACCGGCCACTCGACGGCGGTCGAGGCGGCCAAACTCGCGGCCCGGGCAGACGTACGACGGCTGGCGCTCACCCACGTCTCGGCGCGGTATGCGAGTGATGCGAGCCCGCTCGAACGCGAGGCGCGGGCGGCGCTTGCGGACGCCGGGAGCGACGCCAAGACGTTCGTCGCGACGGACGGGCAGGTCGTCGACGTGCCGTTCCCTGACGCCTAAGTCCGCCGCGGGGCCGCCCGGCGACAAGCTGTCTCACCGTGTCTCCTGTACGAGCGCGATTCAGGAACGGCGCGGCCCGTACCGAAGACGGCCACGAGGCGAACATGTCCTCGGGTCTCGATCTCGAGGCCGAGGACGCCGGCGATGCGGTAACAGGGCGGGTCGGCGGGCGGGTTGCCCCGGGTGGGCCGGGACGACTGGTGGGGGGCGCCGACTAAGCTATTTACCCACTGGCGCCTTCGATCGGTTGTGACCGTCCGGAGCGCGTTTGACTCCCTCGTCTTCGGGGTTGACGTCCAGAGCGGTGACGTGCGTGGGGCCGCCCCATCGTTCGCTATGGTGGTCCTCGACGCCGGTGACGGTCCGGACGGCGAAGCACGTCTGGACCGCGACGTTGTGAGCTTCCGGAAGCTCCGTCGCATGATCGAGCGCGACGAGCCACGCTACGTCGCTACCGACAATGTCTACGAACTCGCCGAGGACAAGAACGACCTCGTGCGACTTCTTCAGTGGCTCCCGGACGAGACGACGCTCGTCCAAGTGACGGGCGCGGAGCGGCCCGAGAGCCTGTCACGAGTCGCGAATCGCCACGGCGTCCCGTACGGCAAAGCGCCGATGAAAGAGGCCGAAGCAGCGGCGCGACTTGTGGCCCACAAAGTCGGACAAGCGGTGCGCGCGTTCGGCGACACCACCCGCGTGAAGGTCTCGCGGGGACGGTCGACCGGCTCCGGGGGCTGGAGTCAGGATCGATACACGCGGCGCATCCACGGGAGCGTCAAGCGCCGGACGCGCGACGTGGGTGGTGCACTCGACGATGCCGGCCTCGAGTACGACCGCGAGGTAACAGAGAAGTACGGCGGGTTCGCGAACGCCGTCTTCACCGTCGAGGCGACGCCCGCCGACCTCCCCGTCTCTGCGGGGCGGAACGGCGACACACGGATAGAGATCAAGCGCGAGCGCCGCGACGGTATCGAGTTCGAACCGCTGGTGAAGCGACGCGACTACGTTGTCGTCGGCATCGACCCCGGGACGACGACGGCCGCGGCGGTCGTCTCGCTGGACGGCAAGGTGTTGGACCTCCACTCGACTCGCACCGCCGACACCAGTGACGTGATCGAGTGGCTCGTCGAGCGCGGCCGGCCCGTCCTCATCGCCGCAGACGTCACGCCGATGCCCGAGACGGTCGAGCGGTTCCGCCGAAGCTTCGACGCCGCGGGCTGGACACCGGAGCGGGACCTGCCGGTCGACGAGAAGCTCCACCGCACCCGCGAGGCGGGCTACGACAACGACCACGAGCGAGACGCTCTTGCGGCCGCCCTGTTTGCGCTGGACCACCACGCGGATCAGTTCGAGCGAATCGCCCGCAAGACTCCGCCGGGGCTCGACCGCGGCAAGGTCACCGCCCGCGTGCTGGCTGAGGAGACGTCGGTCGAGGTGGTTGTCGACAACCTAACCGAGGACCCCGACGACGAGGAGGAGCAGACAGAACACGAGGAGCGGACGCTCACCCCGGAGGAGCGCGAGATACTGCGCCTGAAAGAGCGTATCGACCGGCTGGAGGGCCACGTCGATGATCTGCGCGGGACAATCGAGGAGCAGGAAGCAGAGATCGAGGAGTATGAGAAAGAGCTCTCGGAGGCTCGTCGGGAGGAGCGCAGAAAGGCCCGGGAGCGCCGAGAGGTCGACCGACTCGAACGCGAGAAAGACCGCCTGCGTCACGAACGTGACGAGGCGCGCGGTCGCGTCGACGTCGCCGAGGAGAAAGTCGAGCGCCTGAAGTCGCTCTGGCGGCTCGACCACTCGAACTTCGAGACTGTCGCGGGCGATCGCGACCTCGTGCCGGTCAAGACCGTCGAGCAGTTCACTAAAGACGCACTCCGGGCGGCCGACGAGCGCTACGGCCTCGCACGCGAGGACGTGGTCTACCTCCGAGATGCCAGCGGTGCCGGGCGCTCGACAGCTGAGGCTCTCGCCGAGACAGAGCCACGACTCGTCCTGCGCGAGGGGAACCTCTCCGACGCCGCCGACGAGGTGCTGTTCGACCACGAGGTGCCGGTCGCCCCCGCCGACGCCGTTGAGGTGAACGAGATCGACGACCTCGGGGTCGCGAGCGAGGCGGCAGTCGAGACGGCGATAGCGAACTGGCGGAGCCGTGCCGAGGACCGCCAACACCGCGAGCGTGCGGAGATGGTCGACCGCCTCATCAGCGAACACCGCGCCGACCGGCCACTCGACGGGAGCGAGGCAGACAGTTAACACGCGTCGCCGGAGCGCCGGTCTACAAGCAGCGAAATAGAGACGTCCGCTTCAGGACGCCGATACCCGTCGGGCGCGAGACGATGGCGGTCGGCGCGGCGCCGTCAGCGGTCCACCCGGACGCCTGATCGATTTTTTATGTGGCGTCTCGTGGCGGGCGTGGCCTCGACAGTCCCTCAAAAAAGATAGGCGCACCGGGCGGGCCGGTACTCTTGACCGTCATCCTGATCGGTCTGATCCTGTTTGCCGTCTCACTGGCCGTCACCGTCGGTGCGACGTACCGGGTCTACTGGACGCGATCCGACCCGACGCGGACGCGATGACGTCACCTTGTGGGCTGTCGGCACACTCCCCGGGTTCCTCGTCGCCGGCGTAGGTAGGATCGCGGTGCTGGTCGTCTACCTCCTCGTGCGCTGGGAGTGAGAGGGGAACGCATATCCGCCCGGCAACCGCCGCTCAGGTATGGACGCCTACGAGCGGATCACCCGGAACGCGGCAGAGGTGGTCACCGAGGAGGAGGTCCGAGAGCTCGCGGCCGACCCCGAGGGGCGACGGGCCTACGTCGGCTACGAGCCGAGCGGGGTGCTCCACGTCGGACATATGCTGACCGCGAACAAGCTCATCGATCTTCAGGAAGCTGGCTTCGAGGTCGTGGTCCTCCTCGCGGACGTCCACGCCTACCTCAATGGGAAGGGGACGTTCGAGGAGATAGAGGCGACCGCAGATCGGATGCAGGCGCAGTTTCTCGCGTACGGGCTCGACGAGGAGCAGACGGAGTTCGTCTACGGGTCGGAGTTCCAGTTCGACCGCGACTACGTTCTCGACCTCCACGCCATCGAACTGGAGACGAGCCTCGCGCGCGCCGAGCGCTCGATGAGCGAAATCCAGGGCGGCGACACCGTCCGGGTGTCGCAGGCGGTCTACCCGCTGATGCAAGCGCTCGACATTGTCTCGCTCGATCTTGACCTCGCGGTCGGCGGGATGGAGCAGCGCAAGGTCCATATGCTCGCGCGGGACGTCCTGCCGAAGGTCGGCTACGACGCCCCGACCTGCATCCACACACCATTGATCGCTGACCTTGCGACCGGGATCGGGAAGATGTCCTCGAGCGAAGGCGTTACGATCTCGATGGAGGATACGACCGCGGAGATCGAGGCGAAGATCACCGACGCGTTCTGCCCGCCGACGCGGGAGCCAGAGCCGGACGACGAGGGCCGAGAGCGCGAGAACCCCGTCCTCCAGCTGTTCGAGTACCACGTCTTCCCCCGGTTCGCCGAGGTCGTCGTGGAGCGCCCAGAGCAGTACGGTGGCGACCTGACCTACGATGACCACGAGTCGCTGGCGGCAGAGATGGAGTCTGGCGACCTCCATCCCGCGGACGCGAAGGGCGCGCTCGTAACTTACCTCGACCGGCTAGTCGACCCGGGCCGGGAGCGGCTGGCGAGCCTCCGGTGATTATACTTCGCTGTCAACGGCGACGGGGGCCTCGCGCTGACACTGTCGCGTACCGACCCACCGAGGCACCGTGCGTGGTCGTCCACCCCCCGCCGGGAGCTGAGCGTGGTCCGTGCCGTGGAGTATCGGGGATACGCCCGTCCACAGAACGCGTCGCGTCCTGGTGTGTGGACGAGCGCGGAGCGCTCGTCACCGGCTCGAAGCGTGAGACTCGCTCCTCAGGCCAAAGTGGTCGTGCCAGTTAAGTTCAGGCGGCAGCGACTTCACGCCCAATGAGCGACGGTGACGGGTCACGGCGTGACCTCAGAATGCCCGAGGACGGCGAAGTGTTCGCCACCGTGACGGAGATGCTGGGGGCGAACCGCATCGAGGTACGGTGTGCCGACGGCATTGAGCGAACGGCACGTATCCCCGGGCGGATGCAGAAACGAGTGTGGATCCGCGAGAACGACGTGGTAGTGGTCGACCCGTGGGACTGGCAGGACGAGAAGGCTGACGTCGTGTGGCGTTACGACAAAAGCGAGGCTGAGCAGTTGCGCGAGGAAGGCCACCTCGGCTAGGTCAGTCCCGTTCGACCAGCCGGGCGCCCCCGGCGCCAGGGTCCTCCCACTCCTGGTCGAAGTGTGCGCCCTCTCGCTCGCGAGCGCTTGCGGCCACGCGGATGAACTCTCCCTTCGCTCTCGCCTCCGTCAGCGTGTGGGCGCCGCAGTAAGAGAGCCCCGACCGGACCCCGGCCGCGAACTCCGCGACGAGGTTGGAAAGCGGCCCCTTGTACGGTGTGAGCGCCTCCACACCCTCGTCGGCGCCGACCTCGACATCCTTGTCCGAGCGGTCCGCTGCCGCGACCGTCGTCGCCATTCCCCGGGAGCGCTTGTACCGGTCGCCGTCCACCTCGACGACCGCGCCCGGCGCTTCCGCGGTGCCGGCGAACAGACTCCCGAGCATCACTGCGTCTGCGCCCGCGACGAGGGCCTTCGCGGCGTCACCCGACGAGCGGATTCCGCCGTCGGCGACGGTCGTGACGTCGTGTGTCTCGGCGGCCGCGGCGCAGTCAGAGGCCGCGGTCAACTGCGGGACGCCCGCGCCCGCGACCCGGCGGGTGGTGCAGTGCGAGCCGGGACCGATCCCGATTTTCACGCAGTCGGCGCCGGCAGCGGCGAGGTCGGCCACCCCCTCGGGAGTGGCGACGTTCCCCGCGACGAGGACGGGGTCGAACTCGTCGCGAATCGCGGAGACAGCGTTGAGACAGGCCTCCATATGGCCGTGGGCAACGTCGACGACGATGGCGTCGGCGCCCGCATCGAGAAGCGCTGCGGTCCGGTCAAGCGAGTTCTCAGCGATGCCAACGGCACCGGCAACCCGCGCGCCGCAGTCTGTTACCTCCCGCGCCCACGCGGCCTGTTCGTCGACCGTCGCGAAGCGGTGGAGAACCCCGAGACCCCCGGCCTCGTGGAGGGCAACGGCGAGGTCCGGGCCGGTGACGGTGTCCATCGCCGCGCTGAGGATCGGCCGGGGCAGCTCCAGCCCGGGAGCCAATCGCGTCGAGAGGTCGACCGCCGATCGACTGTTCACCGGTGAGCGCTGTGGTACCAGAAGGGCGTCTCCATAAGAGAGCCCGGTGCGAACGTTGTCCATGACCCTAACTCAGTATCGTCTGGGGGGTCTTGAACATCTCGACCGGTGGCTTTTGAGGATCCGCCGCGTAGTCAAGAGGAATGGCCGACGACGAGATCGACCTGCTCGACCCCGAGGCTGGCGAGGGCGAGGGGTTCGGTGACGAGTGGGAGTCGATCGACGTCTCCGATACGGAGGCAGACCGGATCGCCAGAAAGCGTGACCGCAAGTTCACGCAGTTCCGCGAGCGCCTGAAGGACGCAGACCAGTTCAAAGTCGAGCAGGCGGTGTTCGACGACGCCACCTTCGCGGCGTTGTACAAACTTGTCCAGGACGGGTACGTCGACGCGTTCGGCGGCCCCATCTCGACAGGGAAGGAGGCGAACGTCTACGAGGCGCTGGGCGACGACCGGGACGTCGCGGTGAAGATCTACCGTATAAATGCATCGGACTTCCGGCATATGCGGGACTACCTGGACGGCGACCCCCGGTTCGAGGGCATCGGCTCGGACAAGGGACAAGTCGTCCTAGCGTGGACCCGCAAGGAGTTCGCGAATCTCTCGCGCGCCCGCGCTGCGGGCGTCCGGGTGCCCGAACCAATCGCGGTTGAGCGAAACGTCCTCGTGATGGAGCTGGTGGGTCACGCCGACGACCGAGCGCGGCGACTGGCCGAGGTACAGGTAGAGAACCCCCAGACGGCCTACGAGGTAGTGTGCGAGTATATGCGTCGACTCCACCGCGCCGGTCTCGTCCACGGCGACCTCTCCGAGTACAACCTGATCATCTACGAGGGTGAACTGGTCGTCATCGATCTTGGACAGGCGGTGACAGTCCACCACCGCAACGCCGACGAGTTCCTGCGCCGAGATTGCCGGAACGTCGCGACCTTCTTTGGGCGACAGGGGCTGGCGGTGGATCCGGACGACCTCTACGAGTCCGTGACCGAAGCTGAACCGCAGGTCGGGGGGACGCTCGACGAGCTAGACGGGCGCGATGCAGGCAGGAACGCCACCGAGTAACACGGACGACCCGAGCGAACAGTGTTAAACGCGCTCGCCGGGTAGACGGAGTATGCAGCACGTGACGATCCCGCAGGACCGCATCGGCGTCCTCATCGGCGAGGGCGGGGCGACGATGCGGGCAATCGAGGACCGCGCCGAGGTCCGACTCGATATCGACAGCGGGTCCGGCAGCGTCGCGGTTGAGCCGGTCGGCGACCCCGTGACCGGGATGGTCGCCCCAGACGTCGTGCGCGCGGTCGGGCGCGGATTCTCACCCGAGCAGGCGCTCACTCTTCTTGACGATGACCTCCGCCGGTTCGAACTGATCGATATCGCCGCCGCGACGCGCAACCAGAAGGACCTCCAGCGACAGAAGGGACGGCTGATCGGCGAGAACGGCCGGACGAGAGAATTGATGGAGGAGCTGACCGGCGCCGAGGTAGTTATCTACGGCACGACGGTCGGCATCATCGGCTCGCCAGAGGAGGTGGCGGCGGTGCGCCGGGGGGTCGAGATGATACTCGACGGCGCGCCCCACGGCGCGGTGTACGCCTATCTTGAGCGCAAGCACAACGAACTGACCGACGGGCTAAGTCTCTCGTCAAACAGAGAGTAGCGGCGTTCCGTTCTGTCCCGGACGGTCGCGACGCCAGACTATGCCCACGTTCCGTTTTGTACTGTCACGGAGATACGCACAGTCGACTGCATCACCGAGCTACCCACTCGTCGGGGCGCTCAGCGGCCGCTCGATCGCGTATAAACCTCGGTTCGTCAACGGTTCGCATACGGCTCCGGCGTCGTGTGCCGGCGTGTCACACAAGAATGACGAAATATTTTTATAGAACTGTGAGCAATCCTGAGATGTACTATGTCTCAACGAATGCAGGGCCAGCCGATGATCATTCTCGGCGAGGACTCCCAGCGCACACAGGGCAAAGACGCCCAGTCGATGAACATCACGGCCGGCAAGGCCGTTGCGGAATCGGTCCGGACCACGCTCGGACCAAAGGGGATGGACAAGATGCTCGTCGACTCAACGGGCGACGTCGTCGTGACGAACGACGGCGTGACCATCCTGAAGGAGATGGATATCGACCACCCCGCGGCGAACATGATCGTTGAGGTGTCCGAGACCCAAGAGGACGAGGTAGGCGACGGCACCACGACGGCGGTCGTCATCGCGGGCGAGCTTCTCGACCAGGCCGAGGACCTCATTGACTCAGATATCCACCCGACGACGCTCGCACAGGGCTACCGACAGGCCGCCGAGCGCGCGAAGGAAGTTCTTGAGGACACCGCTATCGACGTCGGCGCCGACGACCGCGACACGCTCGTAAAGATCGCTTCGACCGCGATGACGGGCAAGGGCGCCGAGAGCGCAAAAGACCAGCTTGCCGAACTCGTCGTCGACGCCGTACTCTCCGTCCGTGACGCGGAGGGCGTCGATACGGACAACGTGAGCGTCGAGAAGGTCGTCGGCGGCTCCATCGACAACTCCGAACTCGTCGAGGGCGTCATCGTTGACAAGGAGCGTGTCAACGAGGAGATGCCCTACGCAGTCGAGGACGCGAACGTCGCGCTTCTCGACGCCGCGCTTGAGGTCAAGGAGACCGAGATTGACGCCGAGGTCAACGTCACTGACCCCTCCCAGCTTGAGCAGTTCATCGAGCAGGAAGAGGCCCAGCTGAAGTCGATGGTCGACAATCTCGTCGACGCCGGAACCGACGTCGTCTTTGTCGGCAAGGGTATCGACGATATGGCTCAGCACTATCTTGCGCAGGAGGACATCATCGCCGTCCGCCGCGCGAAAGACTCTGACCTCGCGGCGCTTGCTCGCGCGACAGGTGCGAGCATCGTCTCGAACGTCGAGGATATTGCCGCGGACCACGTCGGCTTCGCCGGCTCCGTCGGTCAGAAGGATATCGGCGGCGACGAGCGCATCTTCGTTGAGGATGTCGAGGACGCAAAGTCCGTCACGCTCGTCCTGCGCGGCGGCACGGAACACGTCGTCGACGAGGTCGCCCGCGCCGTCGAGGATTCCCTCGGTGTCGTGCGCGTGACGCTGGAGGACGGTCAGGTCCTGCCCGGCGGCGGTGCGCCCGAGACGGAACTCGCCCTCGAACTGCGTGACTTCGCCGACTCTGTCGGCGGCCGCGAGCAGCTTGCGGTCGAGGCGTTCGCCGAAGCTCTGGACGTCATTCCGCGCACGCTCGCCGAGAACGCGGGACTCGACCCCATCGACTCACTGGTCGACCTGCGTGCCCGCCACGACGGCGGCGAGTTCGGCGCTGGCCTTGACGCCTACACGGGCGAGGTCATCGACATGGATGAGGAGGGCGTCGTTGAGCCCCTCCGAGTCAAGACGCAGGCAATCGAGTCCGCCACCGAGGCGGCCGTCATGATTCTGCGTATCGACGACGTCATCGCTGCTGGCGACCTCAAGGGCGGCGGCAGCGACGACGGCGGCGACGACATGCCACCGGGCGGCGGTGGCGGCATGGGCGGCGGCATGGGTGGCGGCATGGGTGGTATGGGCGGCATGGGCGGCGCGATGTGAGCGTCCGCAGATAGGCCACACTCACCACCTGACTCAGACGACGCACCAGCCTCCGACTGACTCTCTGTTTCTTTCGGCGCCGCGCTACGCGACAAACAGCGCTAGCCCTGCGACGATTAGCAGTCCTCCGGCCGGGGCGGCGGCCAGCGCGGCCCACCGGGCGCGCCGAAGGTTCCGCGCGGCCCGCGCTGCCCACTCGTCGCCGGCCATCCGTCGGACGACCGGCTCGTCGGTCGGCTTGACGACCCCGTCTGCGGCCGACTCGAACTGTCCGACGAGCGTCACGGGGTCGCCCTCGTCAAGCGGTTCGACGTCGACCCGAAGACGCTGGCGCTCCCGGGCGAGAAAGGAGTCGCCGGCGAACGCCTCTGCTTCCCCGATGCCGAGCCGCCAGAGGAACGGCTCTGGGTCGCCGACGACGTCCTCGTCGAGGTCGTCGGGCGCGACCCGCTGCGGAGCGACGAACGAGGGCGTGATGCCCTGCCCTGGACGGAGGCGGACAGGTCCCGTCTCGGCCTCGACGGCGAGCGGCGCCGCCGCGACGAGACCGGAGACCAACGGCTCGTAGTCGCCGAGTGGGCCGCCACCGTCGCGCGGCCGGTACTCGATTCGGTAGAGATAGGCCTCGCACGCGGTCGCCCTGACCGGTTCGCGCATCCGCCCACCCTCGGCCTGTCCGACCGCTCCCGAGACGACTGTGGCGTCGCGGTCCCGGGCGAGTCCATCGGGGCCGCCCTCGTCGACAACGCGGACGATGACGAGAACCGCACCTGCAGCGACGACGACGGCCACGCCGGCCTTCGACAGGCCAAGTGGCGCGCCGGCCGCGAGGTCAGTGGCGGCGCTGAACAGGAGAATGACTGGCACGACAAAGCCGACGATACCGGCGAGCATCGTCGCCAGCACCTCAAGATTCCGCGACACGCCTTCTCGTCGGACCGGGCCGTAATCAGCGTGTGCCTCTCCTTACCACATCTGTTCTGCCCCGCCTCGTCCCATTCTGTTCCGCCTCACGCCTCAACGTACACTGTGCCGTCCTCCACCACCACCTCGTAGGTCGGCTGGCGGTAGTTCCGATCCGCCAGCGCCTCGCCCGTCCGCACGTCGAACTCCCAACCGTGCCACGGGCAGGAGACCACCTCGCCCTCACGCTCGTAGCAGAGCCCACCCTCTCCGTCCGGAGCGAGCGTTCCGGACACCTGCCCCTCGCAGACGGGGCCGCCCTGGTGGACGCAGTGGTTGGCGAGCGCGCAGAACTCTTCGTTGAGGCGGAACACCGCAACCTCGCGCCCACCGAGATCAACGACGACGCGATCACCGGCGGTCAGGTCGTCCGCGGCCGCGACCCGGTGACGGGTCAGAAGCCGAACACCTCGAGCGCCGTCTCGCCGTAGACATTCCGAGCGGCCGTCTCGCCCAGCCGCGAGCGGAGGACGCGGAACAGGTCGGCGGAGTGGTCGAAGTCAAGATGGGGGTAGTCCGAGGAGAACAGCAGGCTCTCTGGCCCCATCAACTCGACCATCGACGCCACGTAGTCGGGGTCGCCCGTCCCCTCCACTGGCTGGCTGGTGAAGTAAAACTGGTCGCTGACGTACTCGCTCGGGAGTTTCTCGAGCATCGGGGCGTCCTCACGCTTCGCGCGGTACTCGTGGTCGAACCGCCGGGTGAAGTAGGGTATCCAGCCGATACCGGCCTCCTGGATGATAAAGTCGATGTCGAACCGCTCGGGGGTGCCCTTCGTCAGCATTGAGGAGAGGTGGGCCATGTGTTGCATCGCGTGGACCGGCGCGTGGCTGGAGAGATACCGGTCGAACCCCTGGAACAGGTTGGGGAAGGAGAGCAGCATCGTCCCCGCGGCGTTGTGCATCATCACCGGGAGGTCGGCGCGCTCGGCCGCCTCGTAGATAGGGTCGTACTGGCGCTTGCCGAGCAGTGGGGTGACGCCGCCGCTGGGGAGAAAGACGGCACAGATACCGTCCTCGTCGGCCCGGTCGTCGATCTCGGCGGCGGCCGCCGCCGGGCGCTGTGGCGCGACGACACAGGCGCCGTACAGGCCCTCGTCGGGGTCGAGCATCGTGTCGAGCAGCCACTCGTTGTAGGCGTGACCGAGCGCGGCCGCGAGTTCGGGGTGCTGGACGCAGCCGAGATAGAGGTTCTGTGTCGGCGTCAGGACGACGCGGTTCGTGTCGAGCAGGGCCATCCCCTCACGCACCTCGGCGGAGGAGCGGACGCTCTTACCCTCTGCCTTCCCAGTGTTGACCGGGGTGAGAAAGCCGGCCGAGGGGTAAAACGAGGAGATGTAGCCGTAGGAGTCGTCGACGTCCGTCGCGAGGGCGGAGGCGAACGGCTCGTCGAGATACGGTAGAAGGTCGTCTTGATGCTCCGTGACGTGAGCGTCGCAGTCGACGACAACGTCAAGATCAGCAACCGCCCGCGCAGTTTGCTCGCTCATACGCACGCGTGCTTGAGCAATCGTGATAAACATACGCCTACCGGGGGTTCAAAGACGGTCGCGGATCGACCCGACGCGGTCGCCAAGAGCGTCGTGGACAACCTCGATATCCGCTCCGACGCGCAGGAGGCCATAGCCCCGGCCCCGCTTCGCCGCCGCGGTCTCGGCGTCGTTCGCAATACCCGCGAGAGCCACCTCGGAGTCCGCGACCGCCGTCTCGACGCGGGAGACGGCCTCGCGCACCTCGGGGTGAGACTTCTCGCCCGGGTGACCGAGCGATGTCGACAGGTCGGCGGGCCCGACGAAGACGAAGCTCAGAGCAGGTACGTCGAGAATCGCGTCGATAGCCTCGACCGCTGCGCGGTCCTCCACCATGACACCGAGTGCCACCGCCGCGTCCTCCTCGTCGACGTAGCCGTCCGTATCGGTCCCCCAGCGTGTCACTCGGGACTGTGAGGCGCCTCGCTCGCCCGGGTCGCCGTCGTACCGGAAGCGGGCGGCCTCGGCGGCCTCGCGCACCTGTTTGGCCGACGTGATACGAGGGATCAGGATGTTCCGGACACCCGCATCAAGCACCCGTCGGACGAGATGCGGGTCCTCGCTTGGGAGGCGGGTCAGAAGTTCGGTGCCGGCGACCTCGGCAGCGCGTGTGAGGCCGTTCAGCAGGCGGGTGTCGTACGGCGAGGGGCCGTCGTGTTCGAAGTCCAGCCAGACGAAATCGAGGCCGATCGCCCCGTAGGTCTCGACCATCTCAGGCGCGAACGTCGACGCGCCCGCGCCGACCACGGGGTCGCCCGACTCCAGCGCTCGCCGCACGTCGTTTGTCCGGTCCATGGCCCAAGGGGTCACGTCGTCGGGGCCTGAAGCTTGGCTTCGCGGCAGGAGCGCCCGGGTGAGTGCGGTACGTGGGGTGACGAGCCACGGTCGAATACACACGTTGCTGCGCGCGACAGCTCTCATTCGAGCCCCCCTGGGTGCGCTTCAGTCGATTCGCTCCCGACGAGCACGGTGGGATTCGAACCCACGACCGTCGGATTAGAAGTCCGACGCTCTATCCTGGCTGAGCTACGTGCCCTCGTCAGTGTCCACCCACCGGCGTGACTAAAGCGCCGCGGCCGGTCCGCGGCGCTTTTGGTCTGCGCTCACCCATCTGTATTCGATGCCAGTCGTCGGAACCGTCGGGATGCCAGGAAGCGGCAAGGGCGAGGTCGCCGCCGTCGCCGAAGCGGCCGGTGTCCCCGTCGTGACGATGGGCGACGTGATCCGCACGGCCTGTCGAGACCGAGGGCTGGACCCAGCAGACCACCACGGCGCGGTCGCACGGGCGCTCAGGGATGAGAACGGCCCCGCAGCGATAGCCGAGGCGTCACTTCCGCACGTCGAGGATGCCCACGAGGACGCGGAGATAGTCGTCGTCGACGGCCTGCGCTCGCCGGACGAGGTCGCCCTGTTCCGCGAGCGATTCGGCGACGAGTTCTCGATCCTCGCGGTCGAGGCCTCCTTCGAGACCCGCGCGGACCGCCTCGGAGATCGCGGGCGGGACGCGACCGACGCCGGCCACGAGCGCCTGCGCGCTCGCGAAGAACGCGAACTCGGCTGGGGGATGGATGAGGTGATTGGGGCGGCCGACCAGCGGGTCGAGAACGAGGACCGCTCGCTCGCGGAGTTTCGCGCCACCGTCCGCGACGTGTTGGAGTTGGCGTCGGCCGAGGGCGGCGACGCCGGGGATGAGCGGTGATCTACCGCGTCGACGTCCGCGTCGTCGCACCGGTGAACCCCACGGAGGTGACAGAACGGGTCGCCGACGCCGTGCGCGAGGTCTTCCCCTCCGCGACCGTCCGGGAGGAGCCAGGCGAGATAATCGCCGAGGGCCACGACCTCGACCACCTCTCGACGCTCCTCCACGAGCAGTCTATCCTCGACACCGCGCGCCGGGAGTTCTTCCGGCGCGCCGGTGAGGACGGGTTCTCGTTCGCGCTGAAAAAGCAGGCCGCGAGCCGGGGCACCGTCAACTTCGTCGTCGGGACCCCGGACGAACTCGGAGACGTGGCGGTCGACGTGACGGTCCACAAGCCGTCGGTGGCGGAGTATATCGACCACGTGGCGCCAGAGACGGTGGACGGCGAGCCGGTAGAGTAGCGCCCTCAGACCCAGAGCAGAACGGCCAGCGTCGCGCCGATAAACACGATCTTCAGCGACGTGTTCAGCACGATGACCTTCGACCCGAAGCTCGGGCCCCAGACACCGTACTGGAACGGAATAGACCGCTTGAACGTCGAGACACCGAGGCTCACGAGGCCGCCAACGAGCATCGTCGCCACGGCAGTTAGCGGCGTGAACGTCTCGCCCACAAGCGGTGCGACCGTCGCCGCCCCCGCCGTCGTGTCGAACGCGAACACGAGGACGACGGGCACGGCGGCGCTCGGCAGGCCAAGAAGCGCCTCCACGGGATCGGTGCCCGGCGGGAGGCCAAGGAGTGCCGCGAGCGGCTCGTTCGCCGCGGCGGCGAGCGCCTGGAGGTCAGTGGTGGCGACGGCCACCGCGACAAGGGCGTAGACAACGGCGAGACGGGGGACGATCCGGCGGAGTTTCGGACGCGTACTCACCCACGCCGCGCGCGCCGCTGCCACGAGCGAGTCGGGGGAGTCGTCGTTCAGTGGGCCGCCGTCGGTTGCCGCATCCGGGTTGGGGGTGTCTGTCCGGTCCGCCGGTGACGAGAGCAGGAGCGCCCCGCCGACTAGTCCCGCGAGCGTGATGCCGAGCGCCACCAGCGCGCGCGAGCCGACGTACAGCAGGCCGACCTCCAGCCCGAGAATAGGGATCAGAACGGGCGCGTAGAAGGTGAAAATATGCTGGACGAACCCAAAAAATGTGTTTATTGTCACGGCGACTAGCGTCTGCCGGTCGGAGAGGTAGCCAGACTCCCGGAAATCCGCGAGCATCCCGTAGCCGGCCGTTGTCGAGGCCGCGGTCGTGAGGATGGCCGTCCCAGCCTCGTCGGGGAGGTTCGCGGGACCAGTCAGGTGGCGAGAGAGCCCGGCCACCCGCTCAACGGCACCGAGTTCGACCGCAAGGTTCGCGAGGAACACACCGATAGCGACGAGGACGGAGATCCGGACGACCCGGATCCCGACGTCGGCGAGGAGTCCGAGGTCGAGCGCCCCTGCGACAGCGTACGTCACAGGTGAGGGTCGGCCGCGACGCGCATATCCTCGTCGGTCCGTGTGGCGCTCCGCCTCGACGACCCTATCAGACCCGGACTTGAGGGGGCGGGAAGCGCCAGCGGCGGCACCGACCGACCCCGGGTCCGTCTTGAGCCGCGGTTACGGACGGCGAGACCGGCGTGAGGGTGCTCTCGGGGGGTGAGAAGCGAAGCCACGGGACTCACGCGAGGAGCCTGACCGCGAGAAAGAGGACCACGACCCCAAGTACGTCACAGGTGTTGGTGACGACGGGCACCACCACGTCGTCGGGATCGAGTTCGAGGCGGTAGGCTGCGTAGGTGGCGACGAGGGCGACGAAAACGGCGAGAACGGCGAGTGCAAGTCCTGCCCCGATGGCGACCCGCAGGACCGCGGGGAGCGACAGGCGCGCGCCACCGGTCAGTTCGGTCAGGGCCCACGCACCCGCGCCGACGACGGGAAAGACGGTTGCGGCGAGGGCAAGGGTCGCGAGGGCGTTGCCGGCGAGTACCTCGCTCTCGGGGGAGAACGAGATGAGTCCGAGGTGGAGCGCAGTCGAGAGCCGCGAGGCGAGCACACTCCCGAGATTGCCCGCCGTGCCGATGGTTACTGGCACGAGCACGAGCAGCGAGGGCGAGCGCAGGAGTGTCGACTGGAACCCGCCCAGCACGAGGCCACTCCCCACCTCGACGAGCGTCAGGACGAGAAGTACCGGCAGGGTGGCGCGGGTGATGGCCCGGATGGTCCAGTCCGTGGTCGCCACCGGTCACGCCCCCCCGAGCAACCCGACTGCAGTCGTCAGCCGCACGGCGACGAGCAGGAAGAGCAGGCCGAACACGTCGCCGGTGGTTGTCACGAGCGGTCCGACCAGCGTGTCCGGGTCGTAGCCGCGGCGGTAGCCCGCGAGTACCGCAGTGACGATGACGACCGTGAGCGTCAGGCCCGAGAGGGTGCCCGCGACGAGCGCGAGAACGACGAGCCCCGGGAGCGGCGCCGGCGCGGCGAGTGCGGGTAGGACCGAGAGCGAGACAAAGACGGCGAGTGCGGCGAAGGCGCTCGCGAGCAACCCGTTCGCGAGCGCGGCGGCACAGGCCTGCACTAGTCGGTCGTCGACCGTGTCGAGACGCGGCGTGATCATCCCCTGGTGGAGCGCAGTGGCAACCCGCGCGCCGAGCGAGGAGTAGACGTTCCCGCGGGTCGCAAGCAGTGCCGGAACGAGAACGAGCAGTCCGGGGATATCAGCGAGCGCGCCGCGCATCCCACCGAGGACGACGCCCGCTATCAGGCCGCCGACGAGGCTGGCAGAGAGGGCGGGAAGCGCCTCGCGGTACGCGTCCCGCGCGACCCGCCCGGGTCTCATAGCCGAGAGAGCCGCCGCCAGCGGGGTAAACGCGTCGCTTCAGCCCGTCACCCCGAGGACGACTGCCACAGCCGCCGCCACCGCGACCGCGACCCCGAGCGCCCCGAACGCAACCTGGAACGTCGCGACATCGGAGAGATAGCCCACTGTCGCCGGCGCCGCAGCCGCCGCGGCCAGCATCACCGTCCGCACGATGCCCAGAGTTCCCCCGGCCACGTCGTCAGGAATGACCGACATAAAGTAGCTGTCCCGAACTGGCCGGAAGCCGTGGAGGCCGACGCCGAGGCCGAGGACGGCGACCCCGAGCGCGAGCGTCCCCGTGGTGAGGAGGAGCGCGACGAGACCAGCCAGTGCCAGCGTGAGCAGCGCCGCAATAATCCGAAGCGGCCCGACCCGGTCCGCAACCCCACCGGTGAACGGCTGGACGGCGCTGACGGCGAAGAACAGCGAGAAGAGGAGACTCGCCGTCTCCGTCGGCAGGCCGGCGCCGTCGCTCAGATAGAGCGGGAGAAATGAGACGAGGCCGTTGATCGTGAACGCGGTGAGGACGGCGAGAACGGAGAAGGCCGCGAACCGCGGCGCCCTGAACGCCACGAGATAGTCGGCTGCGCCCGTGTCGTCGGCTCCGTCGGCGCGTCCGTCGGTCGTCCCAGGCGCCCGCCCTGGCACCCGGCGGCGGAAGGCAGCGCCCAGCGCCAGTGCCCCGACCGCGCCGATAAGAAAGAGCAGGCGCCAGTCAACCGCCGCCGCGAGGACCACCGCCACGAGCGCCGGCCCGATAACGCCCGCAGACTCTCCGACAGTGTCCATCACTCCGAGAGCGCCACCCGTGCGGTCCGTGTAGACCATAGAGAGCAGGGTTATCGCGACCGTCTTGTGCGCTCCCGTCCCGACACCGATCAGCACGACAGCGCCCACGAGGACACCGAATTCCGGCGCGAGAAAGAGCAGCCCCGCGCCAGCCGCGGCCACGACCGCGCCGCCGGTTATCACTGTCACCGTCCCGACCCGGTCAGCGAGCGCGCCGGAAGGGAACTGCATCGCGGCGTAGCCAACGAGCAGGCCGGTGAACACCAGTCCAAGCTGGGTGTTCGAGACGGCGTAGACGTCGCGGAACGTCGGAAAAAGTGGGGGCAGGACGTACCGGAGGAACTTCGCGAGAAACCACAGCCCGGCGGTGAGCGCGAGAACGTCGAGATGACCCAGCCGCTCACGGAGAGTGGCCAGCCGCAGGGTGGAGAGCGCCGACACGCGCTCAGCTCACCCGAACGGGCCGCCGCCCATGCCACCCATACCGCCGCCCTGGTCGCCCATCTTGCGCATCATCCGTTGGAGATCGCCGTCGCCCATCCCTTGGAACTGCTTCAGAGTGCGCTCCATCATCCGGTGCTGTTCGAGCAGTTCGCGCACCACCTCCTCGTCAACGCCGGCACCGCGGGCGACCCGGACGGTGCGTTCTTTCCCGACCACGCGGGGGTTCTCCAACTCCTCGTCGGTCATTGAGTCCATCACTACCTCGAACGTGCGCAGGCGGTCCTGGGTCACGTCCATCGCATCGTCGGGCAACTGGTCCATCAGCCCGCCGCCCAGTCCGGGGATCATGTCCATCACCTGGTCGAGCGGACCCATCCGGTCCATTGCTTGCATCTGCTTGCGCATGTCCCGGAGCGTGAACTGCCCCTCCAGCATATCCTCGGGGTCCCAGTCATCCTCCTCGGCCTCCGTTTCGGCCACCGCGCGCTCGACACGCTCCGAGAGCTGTTTCAGGTCCCCCATCCCGAGCAGCCGGGAGACGAAGCCGCTGGGCTCGAACCGCTCGACATCCTGAACGGTCTCGCCGGTGCCGAGAAACGCGATGGAGGAGTCCGTCTCGTTCACGGCCGTGAGCGCTCCGCCGCCTTTCGCCGTGCCGTCGAGTTTGGTGACAACGACGCCGCCGATGCCGATCGAGTCGTCGAACTGCCGGGCCTGGTCACGCGCACCCTGCCCGATAGCGGCGTCGAGGACCAGCAGCGACTGGTCGGGGGTCACGGCCCGCTCTATCTCCTCTATCTCGTCGATCAGGTCATCCTCCAGCGCGTGCCGGCCGGCGGTGTCGACGATGTGGACCTCGGCATCCTCCGTCGCCTCGAAACCCTCCCGGGCGATCTCGACGGGGTCGTCCCCGTCGGGGTCGCCGTAGAACTCTACCTCCGCGCGCTCGCACATCTGCTTCGCCTGGTCGTACGCGCCAGGGCGGAAGGTGTCGGTCTGGATCACTGCGGGCCGGAGACCCTTCTTCGAGAACCACCACGCCATCTTCGCCGCCGTCGTCGTCTTGCCCGACCCCTGGAGGCCCGCGAGCAGGATCGTTTGCGGTTCGAGGGGGATCTCGGTCGACTCGCCGATGAGGCCGACCATCTCTTCGTAGACGATCCGCAGGACGTGGTCGCGCGCGCTCGTCCCCCCCGGAGGTTCTTCCTTGAGGGCGCGCTGCTCGATCGAATCCGAGAGTTCGGAGACGAGGTCGACGGCCACGTCGGCCTGCAGAAGCGACCGCTGGATCTCTCGGACGACGTTTTTAACATCCTCCTCAGAGATGCGAGACTTCCCTCGTAGGTCGTTGAGGGTCCCCCGCAGAGAGCTCCCGAGGTCGTCGAGTACCATACTCTGTTTTCGCCGGCGACTGCGTAAATGCTTGTCCTATCGGGCGGTGACGAACACGTCGTTGGGGGGAGGGGGGCAGCTGTCTTGACCGCACGAACGGCGCTCATTGTCTGCGCATACAGTCGGAGACCGTCCCCGATCCCGCTCGCGAAAAAGAGTGCGTCGCCGGCCGAACAGCCGGCGGCCCGGATGATATGATCGTGGTCGGTGTCCGGAGAACAGCCCGATAAGCGGGCCTACTCCTCGCCGAGCAGGTCCGCGATCAGTTCTTCGGGGGCGAACGTCCGCAGGTCGTCGTACTCCTGTCCTGTTCCGAGAAAGAGGACGGGCTTGCCGGTCACCTGCGCGATGGAGATGGCCGCGCCACCCTGCGAGTCGGCGTCGGCCTTCGTCAGCACCACGCCGTCGAACGCCGCGGCATCGTTGAACTCCTCGGCCCGGCGCACCGCATCCTGTCCCGCCACGGCCTCGTCGACGAACAGCGTCATGTCTGGGTCGACGACGCGGTTGAGCTTTGCCAACTGCTCCATCAGGTCGTTCGAGGTGTGGAGCCGGCCGGCGGTGTCGCCAAGCACCACGTCGATATCGTTCGCCTCCGCGTACTCAACGGCGTCGTAGACGACCGCGGCGGGGTCGCCGCCTTGGTCGTGCGCGATGAGCTTCGTGCCCAGCACGTCTGCGTGTTCTTTGATCTGTTCGTTCGCGCCGGCGCGGTAGGTGTCGCCGTTTGCCAGCACCGTCGAGAGCCCGCGGTTCTCGAAGTATCGCGCGAGCTTCGCGATGGTTGTCGTCTTGCCAACACCGTTGACGCCCGTGAAGACGATGGTGACCGGGTGCTCCGTCTCGGCGACCCGCTCGTCGAAGTCGAACTGCCCGACCGAGATGACCTCGACGAGCGCCTGCTGCAGGGCCTCGCGGACGAGGCCGGCGGTGGTGTCGACTTGCTTTCGCGTCTCGCCGACGAGTTCGTCCCGAACCCGGTCGAGGATGGCCTCCGCGACATTCATCTCGACGTCGCTTTCGACAAGCGCCATCTCGAGGTCCCAGAGCGACTCTTCGAGGTCCGAATCCTCGATAACGACCTGCCCTGTCGCGTACGCCTTCGCACTGGTGAGCCAGCCGGAGCCGTCGTTGTCACTCGCGTCCGTGGCCTCGCTCTCACCGGCGCTTGCGCCCTCGGCTGCCGGCGTGGGCCGGTCGTTTAACTCCGACTCCGACTCCGTCTCGGCTTCGGCTTTTTCTTCGGCAACGGCTTCGGCGTCCTTGCGGAACGAGTCGAGCTTGTCTTTCAGTCCGTCGAACACGGCCCTACTCGTCGCCCTGCTGTTGCTGCTGGAGCTGCTGCATCTGCTGTTGCTGCATCTGCTGTTGGAGCTGCTGGGCCTGCGACTCCAACTCCCCGCGTTCTTCCTCCAGGTCCGTGGCCTCGTCTTGGAGGCTGTCGATTTGGTCGTCGATGCGCTCTTTCTTTCGCTCCAGCGTCTCCGTCGCGTCGTCCTGATTCTGCTCTGCGGCGTAGCCGCCGCCGACGGTGACTATCACCTCATCGATATCTTCGACGGCCGCGCGGACGTACGTTCCCCCGCCGAGCGGCATCTGTACAGTCGTGCTGGTGTCGAGGTTGTCAAGCGCGTCGGCCGCGTCGTCGATGTCGCGTTGCTCCTGACGGAGCAACTCGATCTCGGCCTTGACCTCCTCAACCTCCTCCTCGATGGCCTCAATAGCCTGCGTGATCTGTTGGAGCTGCTGGCGTCCCTGCCCGCCGCCACCCGCACTCATGCTACGGCCTCCTCGGACTCTGGCTCGTTGAGGTCGATCTGCGTCCGTCGGAGCCCGTGTTCGCTCCCGAGTCGGGAGTAGACGTATTCGAGCGCCACGTTCGCGTTCGGGGCCTCAACAGTCTTGACGAACGACTGGTGTCCGTCACGGGCCTGATAGCGACCGCTAACTCTGAACTTCATACTTGCTGTTGGGCGAGCGGCGGCAAAAAGTCCTGCTATGGGGGGACGAGCGGCAGGTGGCGGCGGCCGGAGATACTCGTCACTGGACAAACCGCCCGAATGCGTAGACGGACCACCCGACCAACGCCGGGTCACGGCAGCGCTCGTCGGCTGTATCATCAGGGATGCGGGCTCCGCCGCCCCCGTCGCGGGCGAGACGGTCCGGGCGTCGTGCTACGCCTCGACGTAACCCAGGGCGTCTTCGATGCGGCCGAGTTCGGGGCCCGTCGTGTCGCCTCCGACGACGTAGCCTGCGGCCGTCGCGATCAGACCGGACCCGACGAGCGGCGCGCCGTAGTTGATTGTCCCGACGTCGGCGGGGACGTCGAGCAGATCTTCTAACGCCTCCAGCTCCGGTTCGCGCGATTTTGGGTGACAGAGAACCCCGCGGTCGGTTGCAACGGCGGCGGTGCCGACGGTCCGGACGTCGGCAAGATCACCGCGTTCGACGGGGACATCGAGCGCCTCGCCGACGACGGCGACCGCCTCGTCGGTCAGGTCGGGGTGGACGTACGCGCCGTAGTCGTTCGCGAGGACTACGTTCCCGGCGGCGTTGACACGGCCTGGTAGGCGGTGAACTGTTCGGTCGGTCACCTCGGCGATCAGGTCGACCTCATCGTCAGTCGCGCGCCCGGAGAGGACGAAGCCGTTCTCGTTGCCGGTCACGAGCGCACCGACGGTCGACGAGCCGCCGACGGTGGTGGAGACGGGCGTCGCAGCGAGTTCGTCCGCCAGTCCGGAGACAACGTCGTCGTCGGCGTCTGGCCGGACGAGCAAGTGGTCGTCGGTCGCACTGGCGAAGACACCGACGTACGGCGAGCCGGCGAACGAGGTGCGGTACACGCGGTCAGTCGGCGGGCTCGGCCTCGACGACGGCCTTCCCGTCCTCGACGAACCGAGCGGCACGGACCCGGAGACGGCTCGGGGGCTTGCTGCGCCCGCGCGCCCACACTGTCTCGTTGAGCGAGGGGTCAAGCCGAACTGCCGACTGCTTGACGTCGAAATGACGCGCGAGATGCTCGCGGATGAGCGTCATCGCCGCGTCGGCGCGCTTTCCGCTGGGCTTCGTCTTCGCCTTACCGAGCGGGACAGTTACGACCCGCTCGTCGAAGTCGCTCGCACTCATCTACTCGTCCGTGTCCGACTGGCGCCAGTGACGTCGCTTCGGGTTGCGCTGGACCTCCATATTCGTCTTCATCATCACCCACGCCGGGACACGGCTGTTCTGGCGCTCCAGCTTCGCCAGCCGCTTCTTCTTGGCCTTCGACTTCTTACCCATAGTGGCCTAGAATTTTCCTGCGCGACATATAGACCTGTCCTTCCGGCGCTGACGCCGCCGGCCGACCCGTGCTACCGCGCTTTGTACGGCGCCGCCAGCGCGCGTAGGCGCTTGATTCGCTCCGCGATCGGTGGGTGGGTGTCGAACGGCCACGCTCGTTCGTCCGCCGACTCGGGCGAGGGCAAGACACCGAGCGCCGCAACTGCCTCGGACCAGTCGCCATCGTTCGACCGTGGGCCGGCGGCCGGCGACTCGCATCCCGAAAGCGTCGCTAGCGCCGACGCGACCGCGGCCGGGTCGCCCGTCAGTCGCACCGCTGTCTCGTCGGCTGCCCGCTCCCGATCGACAACGAAGACGGCCGCGCCGCAACTGTCGCGCGCGTCGCTCACCCGCGCGAGGGTGATGTGTAGCGTGAATCCGTCGTGGTCGCGCGGGCCGAAGCCTGCCGCAACTGTCGTTCGTTCGACGACATCGGCGAGGCGGGTCAGCTCGGCGCTCCCCGCGCCGACACCGAGTCACACCACCCGCACGTAGTCGAGCGAGGGGAACACGCCAAGGCCGGTGAGGGTAACCTCGAAAGGGGCGACGCCAGCGGCCGCAACGGCGCGACGAACGGCCGTCCGCGCCGGGTCCGGGTCGGCGTCGCCGAGAGACTTCGGTGTCAGGTGGGCGCTGGCAGGGTCAGTGCGGTGCAGGGCGGGGGCAGGTCGGCCTGACCCACGGCAAGTCGCTCGCGCAGGCGGTCTGGAACGGTGACGGCGACGAACAGGCGCACGGCAGGGGGACGGGGCGGCGCGGGCTTGAGCGCGACGGCCGGCGACGACGCAAGGCTTTCACGCCGCGACGTCAGATTGCAACTATGACAGACGACGAGCCCCGGCAACATGAGTTCTCCTCGGGAGAGGGGTTCGACGACACCGACTACGACGCGTTCACGCTCGACCCAGACACCGCGCTCAACCCGGACGAGGTCGGCCTCGACTCCCGGGTGCTGACAGACATCCTCGACCAGCGACAGACGCCGGGCGGGCGGGTTGAGGCCGAGCAACTGCTTGATGTGGGGCTCTCTTACGTCGGTATCCAGCGGTTTGAGGAGGCCACGGAGACGCTGGAACGGGCGGCACGGTTTGCCGAGAGCGAGGAGGTCGAACAGGAGGCATGGGTGAACAAGGGGGTCGCCCACGCCGAGTTGGAGGAGTACGACGAGGCTATCGGTGCCTACCGAGAGGCGCTCTCTATCGACGACGACGGCGATCACGCCGCGAGCGCGGAGACGAACCTCGGGTACGCGCTTTGGGAGTTCGGCCACACCGAGGAGGCGCTCGACCATGCCGAGCGCGCGGTCGAACTCGACCCACGCTTTCCGCAGGCGTGGTACAACCGCGGGTTCTTCCTCGCCGAACGGGGTCTCCACGAAGAGGCAATCGACTCGCTCGATAACGCCGTCCGCCTCGGGATGCGCTCGGCGGAGGTCCACGAAGAGCGCGCCCGGGCGCTCGACGAGCTGGGCGAGCGCGAGGCGGCCGAGGAGGCACAGGCGCAGGCCGACGAACTCCGCAATGAGCGCGAGCAGCAGATGGTCGACCGAAGCGAGCAGCCGGAGTGACCATGTTGCTCCGCGAGCGCGAGACACCTGAGGGGCTGCTCGTCTCGGTCTGTGACACCGACTGCCTCGGCGAGACGTTCGCGCACGACCGTGGCGAGCTTGAGGTAACCGAGTCGTTCTACGGCGGTGCGGCCGCCGAGGAGGCCGAGCCCGAGCGCATCGTCGGCAGCCTTCGCCGGGCAGCGACGGCGAACCTGGTCGGCGAGGAGGCAGTCGGGGTCGCAATTGAGGCGGGACTGGTCGACGAGAACCGAGTGCTGGAGCTCGACGGCACCCGCCACGCACAGCTCGTGCGGATGTGAGATTTGGGCGACCGACGGAGTGACGTGTCTCCAACACCTATCCTCGGCGATGGCAACTCACGAGCAGACGTCGCCGCTTGACGTCGCGGTACTCCGGGAAGAGTTCCCGGTGCTCGGCCGTCACGTCGGGGGCGACGTGACCGCGCCGGGCGAGGGAGCGGACGACGACCAGCCCCTCGTCTACCTCGACAACGCGGCGACTAGTCAGACCCCTCGGGCCGTCGTTGAGGCGATGACCGACTACTACTACAGCTACAACGCGAACGTCCACCGCGGCATCCACCACCTGAGCCAAGAGGCGAGCGTCGCCTACGAGGAGGCCCACGACCGCGTCGCCGAGTTCATCGGCGCAGACGGGCGCGAAGAGATCGTGTTCACGAAAAACACCACCGAGGCGGAGAATCTCATCGCCTACGCATGGGGACTCGAGGAACTCGGCCCCGGCGATAAGGTGGTGATGACACAGATGGAACATCACGCCTCGCTCGTTACCTGGCAACAGATCGCAAAGCGGACGGGCGCGGACGTTGAGTATATCCGGGTCACCGAGGACGGCCATCTCGACATGGACCACGCCCGCGAGGCGATAGACGAGAACACGCAGATGGTCTCGTTCGTCCACATCTCGAACGCCCTCGGCACCGTCAACCCTGTTGAGGAGCTGGTCGACCAAGCCCACGAGGTCGGGGCGTACGCCTTTGTCGACGGCGCGCAGTCCGTCCCGAACCGCTCCGTCGACGTAGGGGCGATGGACGCCGATTTCTTCTCGTTCTCTGGGCACAAGCTGTGTGGCCCGACGGGTATCGGCGTGCTGTACGGGAAAGCGGAGATCCTTGAGGAGATTCAGCCGTATCTCTACGGCGGCGATATGATCCGCTCTGTGACCTACGAGGACTCGACGTGGGAGGAACTCCCGTGGAAGTTCGAGGCGGGAACCCCACCAATCGCGGAGGCCGTCGGCCTCACGGCGGCGCTCGACTTCCTTGACGATGTCGGGATGGAGCGTATCCAAGCCCACGAGGAGGCGCTGACGGCGTACGCCTACGATCGTCTCACCGAGTTTGACGACGTCACCGTCTACGGCCCGCCGGGCGATAACCGAGGTGGGCTCGTCGGATTCAATCTTGAGGGCGTCCACGCCCACGACCTCTCCTCGATCTGTAACGACCACGCCGTCGCCATCAGGGCCGGCGACCACTGTACACAGCCGCTTCACGACACGCTCGGAGCGGCCGCGAGTGCTCGGGCCTCCTTCTACCTCTACAACACCAGAGATGAGGTCGACGCCCTCGTCGAGGCGGTCGACAACGCCCGCCAGCTGTTCGCGTAGGGCGACGGACTTAACCGGCGCTCGCACCTCTATCTGATAACAATGCCACCCGGATCTGATATGTACCGACAGCAGATCCTTGACCACTACCGCAACCCTCGCAACTACGGGGAGCTGTCGGACGCGACGTTCAGCCACACGGGCGAGAACCCCTCCTGTGGCGACGAGATTACGGTCGACGTCGTTCTCAACGAGAACGAAGCCATCGAGCGAATCGCCTTCTCCGGCGACGGCTGTGCTATCTCGCAGGCCGCTGCCTCGATGCTCACCAGCGAACTCACCGGGATGACGCTCAACGAACTCCAAGAACTGGACCGGGACGACGTCTTGGATCTTCTCGGCGTCGAAGTAACGCCGATGCGGATCAAATGTGCTGTCCTCGCCGAGAAGGTGGCACAGGACGGCGCGAAGATCTACCACGGCGAACTCGACGAGCTAGAGCAGACGACGATCGAGGGGTAGGCGACGCGACGAACGGTCAAGCTGCCGAGCGGAGCGCGACCGAAAAGGAGACTCACGACAGCGGAGCCGAACAGACCCAAACCGGGGTCCGTAGGACGGCGGTCCGTTCACGACGGTTTGGTTGTAGCTTGCCTCGGGGTCAACCCCCGAGGCTCTTGCGTGGATTCTCGTTCTAGCCCTAACCACCGTCTCCGACAAACTGCTCAGATAGGTTCCATCCCGTATGCATTCGAATGAGCAGTCGCAACTTGTTGCCTCCCCCGTTTTGTATCGCGGTATTTGCTTTATGACTGTCGAGGCGAAGTCGTCACACCCTCGTCCATTGTCGCCGGAGACGGCCGTTTCGGGGGCGTCCGGGGGCACGACGCGGCGTCAAGGACGGTTGTGCCGGTGTGGCGGCCGGACGGGGCAGCCAGTGTCGTGGCGACGGTCGCTTGCGTGGTGAGGTCCGTCGACGGCCTCCCTATCCGGTCGGGGGCCGTACTGAAACGGCCCACAATCACCGTGTACGAGTAGGGAACCTCCCGCTGTGGACTACCTGACCTGTGGTCGGGACCCCCACGACGTTAGCCGGGGGAGGATGTCAGGACGGGCAGGAGTTCACAGATGTAGTCCACCGGCTCCGTCGCCCGGGTTTGACCAGTCCGACCCTGCTGTCACGTAAGCTCTCTACGACGCTCCCGTCCGTCCTGACACCGCCCCAACTCTGGGGCGCGCGTCACCCGTGTCTCAACCACACGCGTTGATCGTGCCCGGTTCCGTCGTATTCGGACCTGAGGCGCCGAGTCGCCGCCGTTCGGTTGGCAGGGACGGCACACAAATATAAACTGATACCCGCGATACAAAACTGACCGACTGCGTTCCAGTGTCGGTTCGTAGGCGGTGTGAGACGGACGCCACGGGGCCTGCCCCGATATAGAGCTGCCGACGGGCCACGACTGACCGCTCAGGCTGTGCTCTGGTAGCGGAGGCCGACGACAGCCCTGTCGACGAACAGCTCCTGGGACAAAGACGAACGGGCCGGGTGGCCGGGGGCGTGAGACCCACAGTCGTGAGTGTGACACCAGCTGTCCGGAGCAGTCGGCACAATCGAGCTCGACGTTCACACCGCGTCCGGCCAGGGCAGCATCGCCCATCATCGAACTCGGTTACCACTTCCTACAGCGGTGCCCCGGCCACACGCTTATTCGCTGCCGTGCGCACGAGCGGGTGTGAGTCTCTCCCTCAACGCCACACAGCTCAACCGCTACTCCCGTCACGTCATCATGGACGAGGTGGGGCCGGAGGGACAGGCCGCGCTCCTCGATGCCGCTGTCCTTGTTGTCGGTTGTGGCGGCCTCGGCGCGCCCGTCGTCCAGTATCTCGCCGCCGCGGGTGTCGGCTCGCTCACCCTCGCCGACGACGACGTCGTGGAGCGCTCGAACCTCCAGCGACAGGTGATCCACGCCGACGCCGACGTGGGTGTTACGAAGGTCGAGAGCGCCCGTGCGTACGTTGAGCGGCTGAATCCTGACGTCGACGTTGATGCCCGTGAGACCCGGGTCGCACGCGAGAACGTCATGGCCCTTCTGGCTAGCAACGATGTTGTCGTTGACGCCTCTGATAACTTTCCGACCCGATACCTGCTGAACGACGCCTGTCGACTGGCCGAGATTCCGCTCGTCCACGGCGCGGTCTACAAGTTCGAGGGGCAGACGACGACGCTCGTCCCAGACGGCCCCTGCTATCGGTGTCTGTTCCCCGAGGCGCCCGACCCCGGTACTATCCCAGACTGCGCGACGACGGGTGTCCTCGGTGTTCTGCCTGGGATTGTGGGGGCGATACAGGCAACGGAGGCGGTGAAACTCGTCGTCGGCGTTGGCGACCCGCTGGTCGGTCGCCTCCTCTTTTACGACGCCGCGGACACAACGTTTGAGACGGCCGAGTATAACGCCCGGCCCTCGTGTCCGGTCTGTGGCGACGACCCGATCGAGTCGCTCGCCGGAGTGTCCTACACCGACGGTTGTGCGGTCGAGCAATGACACGCACAGCAGCAACTGGATCGCCTCTATGGCGAAACAGAGCAGTTCCTCGGGCCGGGTGCGGGTATTGGTCATACCTAGAACGGCGACGACCTGCAGCGTGAGTCTCGCGAGTTAGAGCGCCCGCGCGAACGCCGTCGGCCAAACTTTGACGCGGAGGGCGAGCGACGAGAGACCGACGGCCCCGATGGTCTCTTCCAGACGGACGGCCCAGCACGGAGAGCCCCGTGATTCAGCGCGGGGATTCGTCCGACGATGAGAGTCCGACTCTCACTCGTCGCGCGCGTACTGGTCTTCCAGCGCCTCGAACTCCGCGAGCCCGGTCACCCTGTTGCGCTCCTCCCACGTCGCGATGTCGTCAAGGATGCCTTCTGAGGTGCCTTCGGCCAGTATCTCACCGTACACCTGCTGGAGGATCCGGATGGTGGCCTTCTGTGCCGCTGACGGGTAGAGCGCCACGGAGAATCCCATCTCTGCCAGCTCATCAGCCGAAATCACGGGGGTCTTGCCGCCAGCGGTGAGGTTCGCGAGCAGGGGGTACTCGCCCAGCGCCTCGCCGACCTGCTCGAGGTCCGCGCGGGTCTCGGGCGCCTCGACGAACAGCAACTCGGCGCCGGCCTCGGCGCAGGCGCGCGCGCGGTCGATAGCTGTGTCGAGTCCCTCGCTCGCGGCCGCGTCGGTGCGGGCACAGACAACGAGGTCGTCGGCGGCGTCGACGGCGGCGCTGATGCGCGTGAGCATCTCGTCGCGGTCAACGACGCCTTTCCCCTCGAAGTGGCCACATCGCTTTGGGAACGTCTGGTCCTCGATGTGGACCGCCGCGACGCCTGCCTGCTCGTACTCCCGAACCGTCCGGCGGACGTTCAACGCGCCGCCGTAGCCCGTGTCTGCGTCGGAAAAGACCGGGACGCCCACCGCACCGGCCATCCCGCGCACTTGGTCGACCATCTCGGTCATCGTCGTCAGGCCGAGGTCTGGGCCGCCGTGGACGCTCGCGGAGATACCAGAGCCGCTGGCGTAGACGAGGTCGCCGCCCGCCTGTTCGACCAGTCGGGCTGACTGCGCGTCGTACGCCCCGACCGCGAGGACGATATCTCGGTCGCGAAGCAGGGTGCGGATACGGTCGCCGGGTGCCGCTGTCATGCCCACGGACTCACACTGCCGATAGATAAGTCGTTGGCGTCGCGGCCAGCGGTCTGCTCGCGCCGCTCGCTCACGCGCCACACTGCCCGTACCACACTTCTTAACACATTCCCGCCCGTCTACGGCCCTATGCACGTGATTGATAATCACGGACTCGTCGTCGTCGGCTGCGGTATGGCCGGACTGGCAGCGGGGCTCCGCGCCGCTGAACTCGGCCTGAACCCCATTCTCTTGGAGAAGTCGCCCTGCGACGAGCGTGGTGGCCAGACCCGCTACGTCCAGTCTTTCCGGGCGCCGTCGGCAGACTCGGGACTCCCCGACCGGGGCTACGAGTTCGCGGTGGACGACTACACGGAACAGGACTTTTACGACGATATCATGCACCAGACGAGCGACAAGGCCGACCCCGAGATGGCCCGTCGTCTGGTCGACCGCTCCTCGGAGACGATCGAGTGGCTCACCGACCACGGCGTCGACTGGAACATGGAACCGCTTCACGTCGGCTACACCGTCGCGCGGACGTTTATCGAGGGCGAGGACCTCGTCGACACTCTCGTCGCCCGGGTCGTAGAGCTCGGTGGGACCGTTGTGTACGACGCGGAGGCCCGGGACCTGCGCGAGGACGAGGTGGACGGCCAGCGCCGGATAACGGGCGTCGAGGCCATCATCGACGGCGAGTACGTCGCCTACGAGGGGCCGGTCGTGATCGCCGGTGGGGGCTACGAGTCCGACGAGCGAAAGCGGACGATATACTACGGCGACGGCTACGACGAGATGCCCGTCCGTGGAAGCCCGTACAACGACGGGCGACCGGTCGATATGGCGCTTGAGGCGGGCGCCGAGGCAGTTGGGCAGTGGTCAGGCGCACATATGAGCCTCATCGATGGCAACTCCCCACCGGCTCGCGGCGGGGCAAACCGTATCGACGGCTACCAGTACGTCGTCGTCCTCAATCACGACGGCGAGCGGTTCGTTGACGAGGGTCAGGACGCCCGCGCACACACCTATGCGCGCTTTGGCCGCCTGTTCTTCGAGGAGGAAGACCACGAGGTGTTCCTGATCGCAGACTCGCGGACCGAGGAGTATCTCTGGCCGCAGGGCCCTTCCGACCCGGTCTACGGCGATACTGTCGCCGAGGTGCTCAACGAACTCGGCTGTGATTCGCCCGACCAGGGCGCGGAGACGATCGAGGCGTACAACGAAGCGTGCCCGGACGACGGCTTCGAGCAGTTCGACCCCGAACACCTCGACGGGACGAGCGCGGACGAGGCTCTGTCGCCATCGAAGTCGAACTGGGCCGTGCCGCTGACTGACCCGCCGTACGTCGGCTATCCGCTCACGGGCGGGATCACGTTCGCCTTCGGCGGTGTCGCGGCCGACACCGACGCGCGGGTGCTGAACGACCGCGAGGAGGCGATCCCCGGGCTCTACGCCGCGGGCAACAGTGTCGGTGGCCTTTTTTACGATAACTACCCCGGCGGGACGGGGCTAATGAACGCGGCGGTGTACGGCCGTATCGCGGCCGAAACGGTCGCAGAGGAGGGCGAGCCCTCGCTCTCGGGTGGCGCAGCGGGCGAGGTGACGGCGGACGACTAGCGCGACACAGTGTGGTGTCGCGGCCGCAGCGGAGAGTGGTAACCCGGGCGAAGGGCGAAAGGCGAGGAGCGACGAGCGTCAAGCGTCGCGAGAGTGCGACACACTCGCTGCGGTCGCGAACAGGTTTGGCGACGACGGCCGCGGGTCCGACACCTTGCGCTCGGGTCTCGGGTCGACACCCCCACCGGGTTACCTGCCTCTCGTGTGCCTGTCTGCGGAGCGTAGGCTTTAGACGCTACCCGCCGACAACATGCCTATGACTGATCGGACGAACTTGCCTCTCTCTGACCTGCGTGTCGTCGAACTCGGCAACATCGTTGCCGGCCCGTTCGCCGGGTCAATGCTCGCCGACCTCGGTGCGGACGTGGTGAAGATTGAGCGCCCCGGGACGGGCGACATCATCCGCACACAGGGAGAGACGGGCGAGGCGATGTTCGCCTCACTGAACCGGAACAAGCGCTCGATAACACTCGACCTGAAGAACGAGGCCGGACTATCTGCCTTGTTTGAACTTGTCGACGACGCGGACGTGTTCGTCGAGAACCTCGGCCGCGGCGCGCCCGAACGACTCGGCATCGGGAGCGACGACCTGCGCGAGCGCAACCCCGAACTCGTCTATCTGTCGATCAAAGGGTTCGCGGACGGCCCCTACGGCGATCGGGCGGGGATGGACGTCGTTGCGGAGGCGATGTCAGGGCTGATGAGCGTCACCGGCGAACCGGGTCGTCAGCCGGTGCGGGTCGGCACCTCGATCGCGGATATGGGCGCGGCGCTGTACGGCGTGCTCGGCGTCTTCGTCGCTCTACGCGAACGCGAGCGCACCGGCGAGGGCCAGCGCGTCGACGGAACGCTGTTTGAGTCTGCGGCCCACTGGATGGGCTACTGGACTACCTACGCCGACCTGCTGGGCGATGACCCAGACTCGCTGGGCGCGAGCCACCCCTCGTGGGGCCTCTACGACGTGTTTCCCACTGAGGGCGGGTGGCTGTTCGTCGGCGTCACCACGAAGCGCCACTGGCCGGCGTTCTGCCGCGCCGTCGACGCCGAGGAACTCCTCGCCGACGAGCGCTTCGACACTGTGGACAGGCGCCGCGCGAACAAGGCCGAACTGGCCGAGACGGTGCGCGACCACCTCGCCGACTGGAGCCGTCAGGACGCACTCGACGCTCTCTATGACGAGAACGTCCCCGCTGCGCCCGTCAACGCGCCCTCGGACCTGATCGACGACGAGGGTCTTGAGGCGGCTGAGGTACTGGCGCGCTTCGATGTCGACGACGACCGCTCCTCGCAGACAGCGATGACGCCCGTTTCGGGCGAGCGATTCGGCCCTGGTCAGTACCGCGACCCGCCGGGCCTCGGCGACCACGCCGCCGAGGTGCTGGCCGAGGCCGGCATTGACGAGGCGGCTGTCGCGGACCTCCGCGAGCGCGGCGCCTTCGGCAGCAACTGACACGGGCTCAAGAGACCTGTCGGAGGCGACGTCTCCGATCTCTGTGGACGACGCCCTCCGCAGACGTCTCGACGCCCTCGTTGCACTGCCTGGCCTCGCCGCCGTGTTCCTCGCCGCGCTAGCGGGCGCTCGAAATGTCGCCGCTCTCGCCGCCGTCTGGATCATCGGCCGTCGTGGAGGCGGGCTAGAGGTCTTCTGGCTGGGTGCCGATCCCCTCGGGCCACCCGACGGGTTTGGCCGCCGACGGCTCGACGTGTTCCCGCGTGAGCACCATCCCTGTCCGCTTTAACGACAGCACCATCTCGTCTGTCTGGTTGTACGCTCGCAGTTTCGTCGTGATGATTCCGACGTGGTCGCGGGACTCCGACTCGCGGGTCTCGACCACCTCGCTCTCGGCGAAGATCGTGTCGCCGTGGAAGACGGGCGCGTGGTGGCGCACTTCGTCATAACCCAGATTTGCCGTTGCGTTCGCGCTCACGTCGATGACACTCATCCCCACCGCGAGCGCAATAACGAACAGGCCGTTGACGAGGCGCTCGCCGAACTCCGTCTCGGCGGCGTACGCCTCGTTGAAATGCATCGGATTGAGATTCATCGTGATATTCGTCGTCCAGACGTCGTCCGTCTCCGTGACGGTGCGGCCGTAGGGATGCTTGTAGACGTCCCCTTCCTCGAAGTCCTCGTAGTAGCGGCCCTGCCACCCCGCGACGAGTCGGCGGTCGTGGTCCGTGCCGTCGTCCTCCGCATCGTCTGCCATACTCAGCGCTTGCAGGGGTGGGTGAAAATGGTACGGTGCGGTCGCCACGGCGACGTCCGTGCCGCGCTCAGTACGACCGCGGCAGGCCGAGTTCGCGCTCGCCGAGATAGTTCAGAGCGAGTTGCTGTGCGATGGGCACAAGCCGCGAGAGCCGCGCCTCGCGGAAGTACCGCTCCACGTCGTACTCAACGGCGATACCCTTGCCACCGTGAGCCTGCACGGCGGCGTCGGCCGCGGAGGAGGCGGCCTCTGCGGCGAGGTATTTCGCGGCGTTCGCGCGCCCGCCCAACTTCTCACGGGGCAGGTCGTCCGCGGCAGAGCGCGCGGCGGCCTCGTAGGTGAGATGCCGGGCCGCCTGCACCTCGGCGTGGGCGGCTGCGAGCGGGTGCTGAATCCCCTGATTCTTGCCGACCGGTCGGCCGAACACCTCGCGGTCGGCTGCGTAGTCCGACCCCTTTGCGAGCGCGAGCTCGCCCAGCCCAATAAGTTCGGCGGCGATAACCAGTCGCTCCTCGTTCAGGCCGTCGAGCACCTGATAGAATCCATCGCCCTCCTCACCAACGAGATTCTCAGCGGGAATCCGGAGCCCGTCGAACTTGAGATGGTAGGAGTTGACGAACGTACTCGCGCCCTTCTCGATCGCCTCTTTCCGGAATGCGCTGCTCGCCTCCGCATCGGCGAGGTCTACGAGAAAGGTGGAGATGCCACGCGTGCGCTTCTCGACCGCTTCCTTCCGGGTCGTGCGCGCGACGAGGAGCATGTAGTCGCTCACGTCGACCCGAGAGATCCAGTATTTGTCACCGGTGACGACGTACTCGTCGCCGTCACGGTCGGCGAACGTCTCCATGCTCGGCGAGTCGGAGCCCGCCCCTGGTTCGGTGAGGCCGAACGCCTGAATCGACACCTCGCCGGAGGCGATCTTCGGGAGCAGTTCCTCGCGCTGGGCCTCACTCGCGTAGTTCACGATCGGCGCGGAGTTGTAGATCCCACCGTGAACGGTCTGGGCGCCGCCGAACCCCGCGCCGCTGGCGGCTATTTCCTCCATCATCACGACCGTCTCCTCGGTCCCGAGCCCCTTCCCCCCGTGTTCCTCGGGAATAAGAGCGCCGAGCCACCCCTCGTCGCCGAGCTCGTCGACGAACTCCTGTGGGTAGGTGCCCTGTCGCGAGTGGTCGCGCCAGTACTCGTGGTCGTACCCGGCAGTGATATCGCCCACTTCCTCCCGGACCGCCGCCTGTTCATCCGTGAGGTCGAGGTCGAATCGCGGAACAGACATATGTGTAATAGAGAGATCCGCTGTAATTATCATGCCGGTTTCGGCTCCTCCCGCCGGTGCTACTCTCGCGTCCGGACTAGGGCGTCTACCGGGTGTGCTCCGCTCGTGTCGAGAACGACGGGGTTGAGATCGAGTTCCGCGACGCGGTCCTCGGCGGCGACGAGCGCCGAGACACGCGCGGCCGTCTCCGCGAGGTCGTCGAGGGCGTCCTCGACGCCTGCGGCCTCGGCCAGCGCCGCCAGTTCGGTGCGCGAAATTGCCGCGCGCATCTCCGCGGGCGTTGCGGGCGCGAGAACGTGTGTCACATCGCCCAGCGCCTCAACGTCGCCCCCGCCCCGTCCGACGGTGACGACGGTGCCGAACCCCTCCTCGCGGGTCGCGCCCACCAGCGCCTCCACGCCCTCGGTCATCGGCTGGACCAGTACGCCCGCCACGTCGGCGTCGGGCGCGTTCGCGGCGACGCGGTCCGCGATCCCGTCGTAGGCCTCGCGGACCGCGGCCTCGTCGGCCACTCCGACCTCGACACCGCCGACGCGGGCGCGGTGACCGACGTCAACCGAGTCAATCTTCAGGGCGACCGGGTAGTCGACGGCCTCGGCAGCGGCGACGGCCGCGTCGGCACTTCTCGCGCACTTCGTCGCGACCGTTTCGACCCCGTGGGCTGAGAGCAGTCGACGCGCCGGCTCCCACGTCAGCAGGCCGTCGCCAGCGGGCAGGTCGACGCCAGTTGCGGGCGCAGGCGGTTCGAGTGCGGCGGGGACGCGGTCGCGCGCCGCGCCCGCGTTCACGAGGCTCGCCAGCGCGTCCACTGCGCGGGCGGGGTCGGCAAAGAGCGGGGCCTCCCGCTGTAGTCGCTCGTAGGGCTGTGGGTCGGGAAGCTCGCCCGGCTCACGCCGGCCAGTCCAGAGTAGGACGACAGGTGTCTCGGCGCGGTCGACAACCTTGATGAGGGCGTCTGCGATCGCACTCGCGCGGTTGTCGACTGCGGAGAGGCCGACCGCGAACAGGTAGGCGTCGTAGTCGTCGGCAAAGAGAAGCGCCGCGATCTCGTCGATTACGTCCGCGCCGTACCCCCGGATATCCGCGGGGTTGTGCATCTCGCCGAATGTAAGCAGATCCTCCATGTCGAGCAGGGCCTGCTCCGTCTCATCCGCGAGCGCCGGGAGCGAGAGCCCACGGTCCTCACAGAGGTCCGCAAGCAGGGTCGCCAGCCCGCCGCTGGTGGAGGCGACACAGACCCGGTCGCCGGCGGGCGGGTCGAAGGCGGCGTGGACGCTCGCGCGCTCCACCAGGTCGGGCACGTCCGGGGCGCGTTCGGCCCCGACCTGCCGGAGTGTGTCGTCCCACACCGCGTCGGCACCGGTGATCGAGCCGGTGTGGGAGGCCGCAGCGGCCTGTCCGGCCTCGGAGCGGCCGATCTTCGCGACGAGGACGGGGGTCCCCGAGCGGGTGGCCTCACGCGCGGTCTGGACGAACCGCCGGGGGTCGTCCACTCCCTCGACGTAGGCACAGACCACGTCCACGTCGGGGTCGCCGGCCATGTACGCAACGTGGTCGGTGACGGAGAGGTCGGCCTCGTTGCCGGTCGAGACGACGTACGCGAAGTTCACTTCGGCGTCTGCGCCACGTTCGTAGAAGGTTGCGAAGGCGAGCGCTCCGGACTGGCTCGCAAGGCCGATCCGCCCCGGGTCGGGCGCGCGCGAGCAGGTGGGGGTGATGACCGTGCTTGTCCGCCCGGACGCAAAGCCGATACAGTTCGGCCCGACGACCCGGATCCCGGCCTCCCCGGCCGTCTCGACCAGCTGGGCCTCCGAGCGCTCGCCCTCGTCGTCTGCCTCGCCGAAGCCTGCGGTGATGACGAGCGCAACGGGGACACCCATCTCGCCTGCGTCGCGCACGACGTCGACGACGAACTGCCGCGGAACGCTCACAACAACGAGGTCAACCACTTCGGGCACGTCGGTGATAGAGTCGTGACAGGGGCGGCCCCACGCCTCGTCGCGGCCAGGGTTGACGAGATGGAGGTCGCCGTCGTAGCCGTACTCAAGCAGGTGGTCAATCGTATTTGCGGCGTACCAGGAGTCCGGACTCGCGCCGACGACGGCGACGCTTCCGGGGTCGTACAGGGCGTCAAGCGCCCCCTGTGTCTCGGGGTTGAGGCTCATACCGCTCCTCTCGGCGGAGCGCATCAAAAGTGCGCGGAAAGAGGTGGGACCGTTCAGTCGCCGAACGCGCCGCCCGCCCGCCACTCGTCTAGCGTGGTCTGGTCGCCTGCCACCTCGTTGAACACCGACTCGGTGTGTTCGCCGAGGCCTGGCGCCGGGCCGCGCACCCCGACGTTGTCGTAGTCGGGGAAATGAAGCGGGTGGTTCGGGAGCATCAGGTCGACGCCGCGGTCCTCGATTCGGGTGAAGAGTTCGCGCGCTTCCGCCTGCGGGTGGTCGACGACCTCGGCCACGTCGTTGAGCGGGCCGTTCGGAAAGTTCGCCTCGGTCAGCACCCCGGCCCAGTGGTCGGCCGGCTCCTCGTTTAGGCGCTCTTGGATCGAGCCGACGACCGCCTCGCGGTTCGCGGTGCGTTCGTCGTTCGTGCCGTACTCCCGGACCTCCTCGCAGCCCACGGCGTCGACGAAGTCGTCCCACCGGTCGTCGGAGGGCACCCCGAGAACGATCTGGCCGTCGGCAGTGTCGAACAGCTGGTAGGGGATGAGCGTCTGGTGGCTCGTGCCCTGCGTCCCGGGCACCTCACCGGTGAGGTCGTACTGGGTCGGATACTCGTTCAGCAGGGTGACGATCGCGTCGAACAGCCCTACGTCGAACTGCCCGCCGCTTCCCGTCTGCTCGGCCTCGTGGAGACGTGCGAGGATACCGATCGCCGCGAACATCCCTGAGGTGAGGTCGCCCACCGCCTGCCCCATTTTCACCGGGTCGCCGTCCTCCGGGCCGGTCAGGGACATGATGCCGCCCTCGGCCTGCAGAATGAGGTCGAGCCCGGGCTTCTTTTTCATCGGGCCTGTTTTCCCGTAGCCCTTTATCGAGGCGTAGACGAGTTCAGGGGCGGCCTCGGCCAGTCGGTCGTAGCCGAGGCCCAGTCGCTCGGCGACGCCGTAGCCGAAGTTCTCGATAAACACGTCGGCGTCGGCGGCAAGTTCGCGGGCGGCCTCCTGTCCCGCGTCAGTCTTGAGATCCAACTCGACCGAGCGCTTGTTCCGATTGAGTGCGGAGAAGTAGCCCGACTTGCCCTCCGGGCCGGCGCCCTGCGTCCGCGTGGGGTCGCCGACGCCCGGCCGCTCGATCTTGACGACGTCTGCGCCCATGTCTGCGAGAAGGGCGGTACAGAACGGCGCGGCGCGGTGGACGGCGAGTTCGACGATGAAAACGTCGTCGAGGAGCATCAATCGTCCCCCACGAACTCGTCGACGAGTCGCTCGCGCTCGTCGGTTGCGAACTGGTCCCACCAGACCTCTGCCTCGTAGGCACGCGCGTCCTCCATGTTCGTGTCGGCGGCGTAGTTGAACGCCTCCTTCGAGCGCTTGACCGCCCGTCGCCCGGTATCTTGGATGGCCTCGATCACGCCGTTGACCGTCTCGTCCAGCGCCTCAACGTCTTCGACTACCTCGTTGACGAGCCCGGCCTCGTAGGCGGCGTCGGCGCCGACGAAGCCGGCGGTGAACACGACTTCCTTCGCCTTTGCCTCGCCCATCAGCTGGATCGCGCGGTGGCTCGCGCCGCCGGAGGGGATCTGGCCGATGTTCGCAACCGGAACGCCGAACGTGGAGTCCTCGGTCGCGTAGCGCATATCACAGAACATCGCGACGATCAGGCCGCCGCCGACGGCGTAGCCGTCGATCTTGGCGATAACCGGCGCGTGAAGGGTCAGGGGCTGTTTGTAGATGTCGAAGAACATTTCTTGGCGGTCCTTCTGCCGCGGGTCGTGGTCCTCGGCCGGACCGGCGTACTGGTCGATATCCGCGCCCGCAGAGAACGCGTCCGCTCCCTCGCCTTGGATGACGACGACGTCGATCGACCGGTCAAGTTGGAGCTCAGAGAACGCCCGCTGGAGGTCAAGCATCACCTCCGTCGAGAGCGCGTTCAGCTTCTCTGGTCGGTGGAACTCAATCGTGGCGACGCCGTCGGTGATGTTGACGGTGATACTCTCGTAGGCCTCGTAGCTGACCATATCCTCCGCGTCCACGGGTTAGACTATCACACTTACGAAGAGTCAACCAGCCCGCCTCGCCCACTCGCACGCGAAGGCTGTGAACTACCCTACCCTACTCGCTCACGGCTGACGCCGTTCGCTCGTTGAGGGGAGGGCTTCCTGCTTCCACGACGCGCTTTGCAGATACAGGTGTATCCACAGGGAGCGCAGTCTCCACAGGCGTTGATTCGGAGTGTCCCACTCCTACATCTTGTAGACCGCGAGAAAGAATGTTCCACGCCGCGTTCACGTCCCTGTCCGCCTCAAACC
>CAKZPG010000048.1 GCA_937138675.1 uncultured archaeon
TCACACCGCCGGTCGTCTCCTGTGGCCCACGACAGCCGCCACAGCCGTGACAGAGCTCTGTCATTCCCTGGAAGCCATTCTCGTTCTCCCAGTTCAGCGCTGGTTCGAAGTCATCAAACTCATAGGCTGGTGAGAACCGGAGGTTATCGGTCATCTCGACGTCGCCACAGACGGTGCCGGGGTTGAAGATCCAGTCGGGGTCGAAGGCGGTTTTGAGGTCACGGAAGACGCGCCAGAGCCGCTCGCCGTACAGCTTCCGGTTCCACTGGGTGCGCGCGCGGCCGTCACCGTGTTCACCCGACACCGACCCGCCGTACTCAACGACTAGGTCAGTCGCGCGGTCGGCAATCGCTTCGTACTGCTCCAGTCCGTCCGTCGTCTTTGTGTTCACCAGCGGCCGGATATGGAGGACTCCCGGGCCAGCGTGGGCGTAGTAGGAGGCGAACGTGCCCTCCTCCTCTAGCATCTCGCGGAAGTCGGCGACGTAGCCAGGCAAATTCTCTGCCGGGATAGCCGTATCCTCGATAAACGCGATATGTTTCGCGTCGCTCGTCCGCGAGAGCAGAATTGGCAGGCCGGACTTGCGCATCTTCCAGAACCGAGCGCGGGTCTCTGCGTCGTGGGCCTCCATTGCGTGGGTAGCACGCATCGGCGCTGTCGCAGCCGCCGTGCCGCCGTCGGTCTTGCCTTCGGCCTCTGCCGGACACCGGTCGGCAACGAGGTTCGCGACCTGCTCACGGCCGTGCTCATCGTTGTCGGCGTAGAACTCTACGAGGAGGACGGCTTCCGTTCCGTCCGGGAGGGTCCTGACTACCTCGCCGAACTCTGCGGTGTCCGCGGCGAGGTCGAGAAGAACGTCATCCATCACCTCGACGGCGGCAGGCCCGTGGTCGAGGATAGGTGCCACGTCCTCCATCGCCTCAACGAGGCCGTCGTACGTCAGCAGAGCGACGGATTTCGTCTCGGGGAGGGGCTCAAGCGACACCGTCGCCTCGGTGACGACGGCGAGGGTCCCCTCACTCCCGGCAAGCAGTCGTGCGAGGTTTACTGTCTTGCCGTTACTTGCCTCGTCGACGAGAACGTCAAGACTGTAGCCCGAAACGTTGCGCTTCAGGTCGGGGTAGCGCCTATCGACCTCTTCAGCTTCCTCATCAAGTATTCGGGCGACCTCGGCATAGACACGTTCGATAATCTCGCCCTCGGGATCTGCCTCCGTGCGAATCTCGGAGAGCGGTACCTCACCCAGCGTGGTAACGGTGCCGTCTGCGAGGACTGCCTCTACCTCTTCGATGTATGCGTCGGTTTTGCCGTACTTCAGCGAGTGCGCGCCCGTCGAGTTGTTGCCGATGGCCCCCCCCAGCGCGCTCTTGTCCCCCCACGCGGGGTCGGGCGCGAACTTCAGGCCGTACTCTTCGATTGCCGCGTTGAGGTCCCCGAGGTAGATACCTGCCTCCGCAGTCGCCGTCGCGGCCTCAGCGTCGAGCGAGAGTAGGCCGTCCATCTCCTGTGTGAAATCGAGGACGACCGCCTCGTTCACCGACTGGCCGGCAAGACTGGTGCCACCGCCGCGTGGCAGAACCGGGATCTCCCGCTCGGCGCAGTATTCGACGGCCGCGGCCACGTCTGCCGTCGACGTGGGGAAGACAACCCCGATGGGCGTGACCTCGTATGCGGAGGCGTCGGTCGCGTAGAGCTGCTTTGTGTAGTCGTCAAATCGCACCTCGCCGTCGACTAGACCGTCGAGATCGTCGACCAGTTCTGGACGGTCGACCGCCCCGCCGGCGTAGTCGTAGTTCGCCCGCTTGTCTCCCGCCGGGTCCTTCGGACCCGAGCCGGACGTAGATGCCATAAGTTCACACGGGACGGCGACAATATAAGTTCGGTGCCCTCGGCGCGCGGCCGAGACTGTGTCAGACAGAGCGCCCAAGTTTAAGCCACGGGGTGCCGAGAAACGGTCATGAACGAAGAGCCTCAGGAGATCACCACACTCGTCGGGCGCGAGGTCTACTCGAACAGCGGCGTCTTCGTTGGCGAGGTTGACGATGTCCGTCTTGACCTCGACCGACAGAGCGTTACAGCACTCGCGCTTACCGAACTCTCTGAGGAACTGTTCGGCGGTCGAGTGCCCGCGAACAAGGGTGTGATGGTGCCATACCGCTGGGTTCGGGCGGTCGGCGATGTCGTGTTGGTCAACGATACGATAGAGCGCCTGAAGAACATCGACAACGACGAGGACGTCGTCATCTAAGAGCCGTTCTCACCACTCTCGACGCCCATTGACTCGAAGAGCTTCCGCCGTACCGCCTCTTCGGTCAGCCCAAGAAGCGTGTCGCGGTTGTCCGCGCTGGCGTCGATACCAGTGAAGATGCCGAGCGGAATGGAGGCATTGCCCTGCGTCGAGTGTCCCGACGCCTCTCCAATCTGTTCGAACGCGTCTTGTAGGACGTTCCCAATGTTCATTCGGATATCCTTCGACCGGGCCGAAAGGTAGATGCGCTCCTCGGTGATGCCGAACACCGCCGTGGTAGTGATTCCCTCGAGATTGAGGAGGTGTTGGGCCGCCTGTGACAGCGCTTCGCGACCACGGACGAAGCCGGCGTTCGAGACGAGGTGACTCCCCTGAACCTCGCGGTTCTGGATAGCCTCGGCCAGCACGTCGAGAGTCTCGGGGCTCATCGACGGCGACTCGACCTGTTCTAATGTGTCGTGGTTCGCGAACGGGTAGAGGTAGGCCGCGGCGGTCAGGTCCGCGGGTGTCGTGTCGCGTTTGAAATCGAGGGTCTCGGCGCGGATACCGTAGAGCAGGGCTGTTGCGACGGCCTCGGTCGGCCGAATGTCGAACTCCTGGATATACTTGGTGAGGATAGTCGAACTAGAGGAGACGTTTGGCCGCACGTCGGAGAAGCCGGCGTCTATCGGCTCGTCGAAATCGTGGTGGTCGATAAAGACGTCGACGTCGACGTCCACGCCGACCTCGGCCGGATCGTCGTCGACACGGTCTACGAGAGCGATGAGGCCGTACTCTTCGAGTGGCGGGGCCTCGGTACGAGAGAGTAGGTCGATGCCGAGAAGATTGACGAATGCACGGTTCTCCTGATGGCCTACGTCGCCGCCGTACACGATGTCGGCCTCCACTTCGCGAGCCTCGGCGATTGCCTGAAGAGCGACGGCGCTCGCAATAGAGTCCGGGTCCGGGTTGGTATGGGTGAGGATTGCCATCCGACCCGTCGACTCGCGGAGAATCGACCCGAGTCGATGGGTATTGTGTTCCAGTTCGCCCGTCTCAAGTGCCCGGAGCGCAGAGTTGGTGATGACTGTCGAGGGGTTGATGATGACGTCCGCCCCGAGAGATTCTAATTTGTCCTCGGAGACGGGGTCAGTAGCGCGCACGACCACGAACTGCTCGCCGTCCGCCTCACGGATTCGCTCGACTGCAGACTTGTTCGCTTCTACGTCCGAGGCGAGAATCATCACCACATCGCAGTCCTCCACCTCGCTCGCGACTCCTTCGTCGCCGATGTCCGTCGCTCGCGCCTCAAGATCTTGGTCCCGGAGCGCCTCCACCCGACTCTCGTCCTTGTCGAGGATGAGGACGTCCTTTCCCTCGTTTGCGAGACTCTCGGCCACCGCATGGCCAACGCTCCCACAGCCAAGGATCGCGTAAGTGGACATCGACGACACGGGGACCCCCTCGCTCATGACTGTCAGTTCCCGTCGCTTCGGGTAAAGATGTGCGGTTCCCACTCTGGCGAACGAAAACCTATATCACCGGGCCGTCCCACATTTTTCGTATACGGGCCGGTAGCTCAGTTAGGGAGAGCGACGGACTCTTAATCCGTCGGTCGGGGGTTCAAATCCCTCCCGGCCCGCTACCATACCGCACGATTTGGAGTCGAGCGAATCGCCCGGCAGGACCGCGCTCCTTGTTCGAACCCTGTCTTCTGCGGCTTAGTTGAGTCGGTGACTAACACCACTGAGGGTTGTCTCGTCGTGGGGTGCCCGGATGTCTGGCTCTCGTGACCCGCTAGTCGTCCGCTTCGGCCCCAGGTGTCGTCTCCGCAATCACACCAAGGTGGACTTGCATCGTGTCGCGTTCGCTAACAAGCGCTTCGCGGAACCTAGCGACCGTGAGGCTATCACGCTCTCGTTCTTGGCGGTCGCGAATCGAGACAGTCCCGGATTCCTCTTCGCGGTCGCCGACTACGGCCATGTACGGTACGCGGTCGTCGTGGCCCGCCCGTATCTTTCGCCCGACAGTCCAGTCGCGGTCCTCGACAGTAGCACGAAGGCCGGCCGCAGACAGTTTTTCGCGAAGCTGCTCTGCGTACTCACGGTTGTCGTCGGAGACGGGCAGGACGCGAACCTGTTCGGGGGCCAGCCAGAGCGGAAAGTTCCCTTTGAAATGTTCGATCATCACGCCCATGAATCGCTCCATCGACCCGAGGAGCGCGCGGTGAACCATCACCGGGCGATGGTCCTGATTGTCCCGCCCCACATAGGTTAGGTCCAGTCGTTCGGGGATGTTGAAATCTAACTGGACCGTACCGATCGTCCACTCCCGGCCGATGGCGTCGCGGGCGTCGAGTCCGATCTTCGGGCCATAAAAGGCGGCCTCACCTTTCTCGACGTCGTAGGGAAGCCCCTGTGCCTCTAGCGCGTCGCGGAGCGCCTCGGTCGCCTCAGCCCATATGTTCTCAGAGCCGACCGCATTGTCGCCTTTGGTCTCCAGCTTGTAGATAATCTCGAGGTCGAATTCGGCGTATATCTCGTCGATGACGCGGAGGGTCTGGGTTATCTCTTTGCGGATCTGGTCACGTCGGATGAACGCGTGGCCGTCGTCCTGCGTTAGGCCCCGGACCCGCAGGAGGCCAGAGAGTTCGCCGGACTGCTCGTTACGGTAGACGGTGCCGAACTCGGAGTACCGGATCGGCAGGTCACGGTATGACCGGCTCTGCTCGCCGTAGATGTGTGCGTGGTTTGCACAGTTCATCGGCTTCAGGCCGTACTCTGAGTCGTCTTGTGTCCACGCGAACATCTCACCGTGTTCCTTGAACGCGTCGTAGTGACCCGTCGGCTTCCAGAGGTCGGCTTTGTTTAGTTCGGGCGTCCACACCTCTTCGTACCCGAGTTCGTCGTTTTTTTGCCGAATATACTCCTCCAGTTCTCGGCGAATCCGCATCCCGTTCGGGTGATAATGGGCACAGCCTGGCGAGTGGTCGGGAATCGAAAAGAGGTCCATCTCGCGGCCGATCTTCCTGTGGTCGCGCTCTTTGGCCTCCTCGCGGCGCTCAATGAACTCCTCGAGGTCGGCCTCGGAGTCGAAGGCGGTGCCGTAGACACGGGTCAGCTGGTCGTTCTCTTCGTCGCCCCGCCAGTACGCCGAGGCGATCGAGAGCAGTTTGACGGCGCCGATATCGCCCGTCGACTCGACGTGTGGCCCCTGACACAAGTCCTCGAACTCGCCCTGAATGTAGAAGGAGACCGGGTCCTCGCCTGCTGCCTCAGTCTCCAACACGTCGCGCTTGTAGGGGTTCTCACGGTAGGTGGCGAGAGCGTCCTCGCGCGACTGTTCCTGCCGTTTGATGTCGTGGTCCTCCTCAATGATGCTCTCCATCTCGGCCTCGATCTCGGTGAGATCGTCGGAGTCGAGATCGACGCCCACCACGTCGTAGTAGAACCCGTCGTCGGTCGGCGGGCCGATGGCAAGATTGGCTTCAGGATGGAGGCGTTGAAGAGCCTGTGCGAACACGTGCGCGGCGGAGTGGCGCAGGACCCGGCGGTACTCGTCGGCGCCCTCGGTGACAATCTCGAGGTCGGCGCTGTCCGGGAGCGGTGTGGCCTTGTCAACAAGTTCGCCGTCGACCACGCCAGCGATCGTGTCCTCGCCGAGCCCCGGTCCGATCGCGTATGCGGCGTCCTCGACCGTCGCCCCCGCCGAGAGCGAGAGCTCCGAGTCGTCGGGAAGCGTCACCACGATGTCGCTCATGGCCTGAAACATCGGCACGGGCCGAATAAGTGTGTCGTGTCCACACCACTTCAACATATCCTCGACACAATCGGGAACCGTCGCGCGAGTCGTGTCCTTGCGCCGACTGCGCACGAATCCCGGTCGGCATAGGAGATATCAGAAGAGCTCAACCTCTCGCTCCTGGCCGTCCATCACCGGATTGAAGAATTCGAGAATCAGCTTGGGTATCTCGGCGATGATGGATATCACTTACTCTGACCACAACCGCGTGCTGTTCGGCGTCGGGGAAGTCCTCTCCTCCATCATCGACTTCGCGATGCTCTGGCGGTCGCTCTATTGCTGTCACAAGCCCCGCCATTTGAAATCACCACCGCCCTACCTTCGACTATGCGTCTTGACCGCTCCAGCGGGGTTCTCTGTCACGTCACGTCACTTCCCGGACCGCACGGGATCGGCGACCTCGGCCCTTCGGCTTACGACTTTCTTGCATTTCTTGACGCCGCCGACCAGACCTACTGGCAGGTGTTGCCACTCGGCCCAACCCGGAGCGCCCATGGGGACTCGCCGTACGCCTCGCCGTCGACATTCGCCGGCAACCCACTGCTCGTCTCGCTGACGCGTCTCGTCGAGCGTGGGTGGCTTGACCCGCTTGACCCGCCGGCGTTCCCCGATGACGAGGTCGCGTACGACCGTGTGCGGGCGTACAAGACTGAGGCGCTTCAAGAGGCCCACGAGGCGTTCCACCAGACGGCGAGCGAGGCCGACCAAGCCGCGTTCGAGGCCTTTCGTGGCCGCGAGGATTGGCTCGCGGACTACGCGCTCTACGCGGCCCTGACCGACTACTTTGACGGCGCACCGTGGTTCGAGTGGCCCACCGACCTCCGTTCGCGCGACTCGGATGCACTCGTAACTGCCCGCGAGGAGGTCGCCGACCGCGTCGCATTTCACGAGTTCGTCCAGTTCTGCTTCGACGAGCAGTGGACGGCGCTCCGAGAGGCCGCCGCTCAGCGCGGAATATCGATACTCGGCGACCTGCCAATATACGTTGCCCTCGACTCCGCAGACGTGTGGGCCGACCGCGATGCGTTTCTCGTCGACGCCGACGGGACACGCTCCGCCGTCGCGGGCGTCCCACCGAACCCCGGCGACGACGGCCAGCGGTGGGGTAACCCCCTTTACGACTGGGACCATGTGGCACGCACCGAGTTCGACTGGTGGCGTCGTCGGGTCGACCGTCTGTTTGATCTTGTCGACGTCGCACGCCTCGACCATTTCAAGGGCGTTCATGAGTTCTGGGCTATTCCCGAAGACGCCGCTTCCCCCGCTGAAGGCGAGTGGGTCGAGGGCCCGGGAATGGACCTGTTCGACGCTCTCGAACGCGACCAGGGCGAGTTACCGTTCGTCGCGGAGGATCTCGGCTTCCTCGACGCTGGTACGGTCACCTTACGTGAGCAAATCGGTGTCCCTGGAATGCGTGTCCCGCATTACGCCGACTGGTGTGAGGAAGGACATATGTACCAGCCGATGAACTACCCGCGCGACTCGGTGGGCTACACCGCGACCCACGACACCGACACCACCGTTGGCTACTACGAGTCGATGGACACGGAGCATCGCGACTGCCTCGACTACAACCTTGGAGTCGAACGCTCCGACATCGCATGGTCGATGATAGATGCGGTCTGGGGGTCGAACGCCGTGCTAGCGCTCACGACGCCACAGGACCTCCTGTCGCTGGGAAGCACGGCCCGGCTGAACACGCCTGGCACTGTCGAGGGGAACTGGGAGTGGCGATTCCACGAGGGTGCTCTTGAGGACGTGAGCGAACGACTCGCGCGAATCACCGATCGACACGTGCGCTGACGCTCCTCATCGGCCCGAACCGGTAGGCCCATGCCGGCCTCGCCTCTGATTCAATCCGATGGAACGCGGCGTGATTACGCTGTCCGATCTCGATGGTAGGTTCGACCTCCAAGCGACGGTCGAGAGTGGGCAGACTTATCTCTGGGACCGCGCCGACGACGGGATGTACGACGACGACCCGGCGCTCGGCGGGTCGGCATGGTACGAGACGGTGGTGCCACCGCTGGAGACGGTAGGGAACGCCCGTGCGGTCGTCCGAGTGCGTCAGGTGGACGGTCGACTCGAGTGGGAGTCCTCGACCGACGCGGTCCCGATACTGACTCACCTCCTCCGTCTGGACGACAACCTCGACGCGATTCGCAGCGCTCTTCCTGACCTCCCGCTCGTCCGGCGGTCGTTCGACGCTTACCCCGGGATGCGACTGGTCCGCGATCCGCCTTTCTCGACGCTCGTCTCGTTTATCTGCTCGGCTCAGATGCGCGTCGCGCGCATCCACGGAATGCAGATCGGCCTTGCGCGCGAGTTTGGCGACCCGGTTGCGTTCGACGGCCGGACATACCACGCGTTTCCGACGCCCGACACCCTCGCGGACGCGACAGAGGCCGACTTGCGGGATCTCTCGCTCGGGTACCGCGCGCCGTACGTACGCCGAACCGCCGAGATGGTGGCGACGAACGAAGCCGACCCTGCTGACGCGCGGAGGATGGACTACGAAGACGCGCGCGAGTACCTCACGCGGTTCGTCGGTGTGGGCGAAAAGGTGGCGGACTGCGTCCTCTTATTTTCGCTTGGCTTTCTCGAAGCCGTCCCGCTCGACACCTGGATCAGGACCGCAATCGCCGACCACTTTCCAGACTGCGACTGCGGCGGGTACGAGGCGACGTCGCGTGCGATCAGGGCGCGACTGGGCGAGAGCTACGCGGGATACGCGCAGACGTACCTCTTCTTTGCGCTCCGGACGGGGCGGGTCGGAGAGGAGTGAACTACTCTCCCCCATCATCCTTCATCAGCGCTCCGCGCCTCGGCTCTTGAGCGTACGGCTTTCTTCTGGATTCCCGGCAATCAGTCGCCAATACAAGGCTGGTGACTCTTGCTGTTCAACATCTCACTATTCATACGTTCGCTCTTTGAGGTCGGGAGCTCCACGTCGAAAATACTGAATGATGCGTGTGGCTGGTGCTCGGCGGTCTGGTGTCGTTGGGCACTGTGCCCGAGAAGTTAGTTGGCGGTTGTCGCGACGCGTTCCGCCTCGCCATCCGTCTCCTCAACGGACGATGTGATGCCGCCGACAAGTTCGAAGACTGCGTTCTTGTGATCCGTCTTCGAGCGGTGAATCGACGTCGGTCGGACGCCGAGTGTTTCGTACTCCGAAAGGTCGAACTCCGATCCGTGCCACTCCTCGCACTGCTCACGTACCTCTGCGAGGAGCCCGTGGAGATGAATAAGCTCCTGTTTCTTCATGGCCGAGAATCCATACCTGCCGAAGGGTTATATTACTATCTTGAGTGAGTGTATCACACGTACGACCCCTGGCGTGAACGTTTTCACGTGTGGGGCTGAGCAGTAATTATGAATTACGAGGAGCAACTTGACCGTGCGATGGCCGAGACGCCCGACATCTCCGAGGACGGGAGCCGATTCGAAGTTCCCGACCCCGACGTCCGCCCCGAGGGGAACGTCACCGTCTACGAGAACTTCCAAGAGACACTTGACCGTCTCGACCGGGACGAGGAGGGCGTATTGAAGTTTATCCAGACCGACCTCGGCACTTCGGCGAATATCGACGAGAAGGGCCGCGCCCGGCTAACCGGTAACTTTCGTGAGCGCCGGGTCGCGGACGCGCTGGAGTCATACGTCGACTCATTCGTCCGATGTCAGGAGTGTGACCTGCCGGACACGCGCATCGTCGAAGAACAGGGGACGACGGTGTTGAAGTGTGACGCCTGCGGTGCACTGTCGCCGGTTCCTGACATCTAAGCCGGAACCGGGGGCTCCTCTATCTCGAGCAGTTCCTTGTACCGGTTACGAATCGTGACCTCCGAGATGTCGGCTACGTCACTGACCTGACTCTGAGTGACGGCCTGATTCGTGAGTAGGGAGGCTGCGTACACCGCTGCCGCGGCGAGACCGACCGGTGACTTGCCTGAGAGAATCGCGGTCCCTTTTGCGTTCCGAAGCAGGTCGCGGGCACGGCGCTCGGTCTCGTCGGAGAGGTCAAGATCGGAGGCGAACCGTGGAACGTAGCTCTCGGGGTCTGCGGGCTGGATCTCGAGGGAGAGTTCGCGGACAACGTAGCGGTACGTGCGGGTAAGCTCCATCCGGTCGACTCGGGAGACGCGCGCTATCTCGTCGAGCGAGCGTGGCATGCCGGCTTGCCGAGCGGAGGCGTACAGCGATGCCGTGGCAACGCCTTCAATGGAGCGACCGGGGAGGAGGTCCTCGTCGAGGGCCCGCCGGTAGATGACGCTCGCAGTCTCGCGGACGTTCTCGGGGAGACCGAGTGCGCTCGCCATCCGGTCTATCTCGCCAAGGGCCTGCTTGAGATTGCGCTCTTTGGAGTCACGGGTGCGGAACCGCTCGTTCCACGTCCGCAGGCGCTGCATCT
>CAKZPG010000049.1 GCA_937138675.1 uncultured archaeon
GCCACGATTAAAGAAGTCACGTTCAAGAAGGAGACGACCGGCGAGTGGTTCGTCTCCTTCGGATTGGAAACCGACGACGCCAACCTACCCGAGAAACCCGACGTGAACTCTTTGGACGCGAGCAATAGCGTCGGTATCGACCTCGGCATCCTCAACTACGTCCACACCAGCGATGGGAAGACCGTGGATTGGCTCGACCTCGAAGACGCGTACGAGCGTCTTCAGCGTGAGCAACGCGAACTCTCACGCAAGGAGAAGGGGTCGAACAACTACGAGAAACAACGCCGGGAAGTGGCGAAGGTGAAGCGTCATATCAAGCGGAAGGTTCTGGACTACCAGCACAAGATAACGAGGTGGCTCGTCCGCGAGTACGACGCGGTGTTCGTTGAAGACTTGGAGGTAAAGGGAATGCTTGAGCAGTCGCACAACGCCCGGAACAAGCAGGATGCGGCGTGGCGGCAGTTCAGTACACTCCTTGAATACAAGGCTAAGTTGTACGGTACTCACATCGTTCAAGTCGAAGCCCGAGGAACAACGAAAGAGTGCGCTCGGTGTGGTGTGGAAACGGGGAAACCCATCTGGGTTCGGGAACACTCTTGTCCGTCGTGCGGTCTCGAGTGCGACCGTGATGCGAACGCAGCGATGAATGTCCTACAACGCGGATTTTCTGAGTTAGGGCTGGGATGGCCCGAAGGTACGCCTGTGGAGACTGCGCTCCCTACGGACACCATTCAGGTGTCTGCAAAGCACGTCGTGGAAACAGGAAGCCTCGGGGCTTGACCCCGAGGCGATTCACGCGGGGACCGTGGCCGTTTTCGACCGACGCGTGGATCGGTACGAACCGACCACGCCGGAGGTGGCGGCCGAACGTGATGCGAACCGCCGGACCGTCTACGAGCGCTTGCGGACGCTCCGGATCGCCCTCCACCACGTCGACCTGCCGAAGCTGGCCGCTATCGGGGTCGTGGAGTACGACCGGGACGGCCGAGCGGCCGCCCCGACCGATCGTCTGTCGACGCCTCTGGACCGGCTGGCGCTCGATGCGTAGCCGCCGTCACGCCACACCGAGGGCCCGCAACAGGCCAAAGAGCAGGTCGCCGTAGGTGAGCGCGACGACGAGACCGAGAAAGAGGGGGACGATGAACGGGACGCCCGGCGAGAGCCACACCGTCTCGCGGGTCGTCACGACGCCCAGTCCCTCGCGGAGTGTCTCGGGGGTCGTGCCGTATGCACTCCCCTCGACGTCGTCGAGGAACCGTTCGGCCGCCCACGGATCGTCGTAGTCGGCGTCGAAGTCGGGGTCGAGGTCGGCCGGCGACGGCGCGGCTCCGCCCCCGACGTCCCCGGCGTCGACGGCGCCGTCCGTCGGGTCGCTCGTCCCGTCGATACTCGCGGGGTCGCGGTGTCGCTCGGGGGCGGCCCGGAGGGCGGGCAGCGTCGTCCCGCGCCAGCGCAGGTACATCCGTAAGGCGTCGATGTCGAGGCCGTGCCGGGTAAAGCCCTCGCCGTCCTCGAACAGGCGGCCGTGTTCGGTCGGGAGCGCCGACACGTCGGTCCGTCGACCGACGAACATGACGAGCGAGCGGTCGCCACGGAGGGTGTTGCGGGCGCCGAGATACAGCGGATAGGCGAGACCGACGAGGACCGCGTTCGTCAGGATCGTCAGCGAGAAGACGCCGAGCGTGGTTGCGACGGGCGGATACGCGTCGGTCGCGAGATAGAACACGGGGTAGGTCGGAAAGAGGACGGCGAGGGTCATCAGCGCCTTGGCGTCGGCGCCGCCGACCCCGCCGAACCACCAGAGACCGTACGCGAGGGGGACGAGGATCAGGAGGCTGACGCCGACGCGAACCAGAAAGAGGCGGTCGTCGACGGTCGTCACCGGAAGGTGGCCGACGGCATCGACGACGAGCGTGAGCAAGCCGATGGCGACGAGCGGCGTCCACAGTCGGTTCGGGAGTCGTCGGGTACGAACGTCGCGCCACGCCGCCCAGCCGAGCGCCGGCACCGCAATCAGCCGCAACAGATCCGTCGTCGCCCCGAGCATTGTTGGCTACGGACGCGGCAGGCTATTGGGGTTTCCGGATCGACAGAGCAGTCGCTCGGAACGCTGCGCGCAAAAAATTCGAAACGGCCGGGAGGCTGGCGTCAGATGACGCGGTTCTGGAGGTAGTCGAGGTGCTTCGCGTTGTAGACGAGTTTCACTTCGTCGGCCGTCGGGCTGCCGATGCAGGTCAGCCGGACGTCCTTCTCCTCGACTTCCTCGTCGGAGAGGATCTGCTGCATGTCCATGTCCAGATCGCCCTCCATGACGATGGCCGCGCAGTTCGCACAGGCGCCGGCACGGCACGAGAAGGGCCAGTCGTAGCCCTG
>CAKZPG010000050.1 GCA_937138675.1 uncultured archaeon
GGTTCCCTCTGTGGAGGGAAGCCTCGCCGTTTACGGCGCGGAGGATGTCACCTCAGCGCCCTCAACCGGGGTTCAGTTCGTAGAGGACTAGTTCGGATTAGCTGGCCGACGGCGCGAACAAAAGAATGATGCTCGCTTCCGGGATGCCACCGTTTAGCTGGCGCTCAGAAACGGTGATCCCGCTCGGGAGCCACTCGAGCATATCTAAATTATCACATTTTCCAAATCGTATATTTCCATGCACACCGAGATATTGACCGGTTCTCGGGCGTTTCAACCACACGTCATATATACGGCCCACCGTGGTATCTCACCAGGCTAATCCATACAGCAGCCGCCGGCTTCGCCGCCGAAGTCGACGGCGAGCGGCGTCGAGAGCGCATCGTTGACGGCGTCGAGTGTAGATTCTAGTTCGGCCTTCGCGTCCAGATACTCGGCCACAACGTCCATCTCGTGGAGTGCGCTCTGAAGCCGTTCGAGCTCTTCGAGGTCCGCCTTCGTCGCCTCGCCGTGCTCGCGGTCCGCGACAAATGCCGACCGGCGATGTTCGAACTTAGCGATACGGCGCTGGGCCGCCTCGTCTGCCTCGACCGCCTGCTTGGCCTTGACGAACGCTCGGTGTTCCTGGCTCTTAGCGAGCGTGGCGCCTAAGTCGCGCGCCATTGTGACCGTCTCCGACTCTTCGACTGTCGGCTGCTGACTCATACTCTTATACCGATCCGTATGCGCTTCAACCCTCGGCTCCGCCGGAGCTACACTGCTCGAAGCCATACTCCACTTATGCGCCGGAGTGTGGAGAACGGCGGCCGGTTCGGGCAGGCGCTCGCCCGTCTCGACCCCGACGCCTTCGCCGAGTTCGTCGCCGCGGCCCACGAGGCCCGCCCTAACGTCGAGACGACCCACCTCGACGGCCGGTGTCTCGTCGTTCGCGGCCGTGAGGAGCAACGGCTCAGACTTCTCGCCGACGGAGGTCTCCGTGCGAGTGGGGGTCTGGCTGGTCCTGTGACCGGCCGCGCCGACGTTGTCGTGACCCAAGCCGTGGACACAGGCAACCGAGCTGTCGCGGCCCACGACGCACGGCTCGTGGGGCCGGTCGATCTGCGTGATCTCGTCTGCTACGGGCTGGCGCCTGACGAGGCCGACCGACTGCTCGCCGAGCACCTCGGACTCGACCGGAAGACGGCCCTCACGGCCGGTGATAAGCAGGTGTCGGCCGGGGTCGCAGCCGCGCTGGCCATCCTGTTGGTCCTCGTTGCGGGCCTCCTCGGAACGACGGTCGCCGGCCCGGTCGCGCCTGCGACGCCAACAGCGACACCCGGAGGCGGGTCGACACCGTCGGTCGAGAGTGGAGTGGCCGCGGGGCTCCCGCCCGGCCTCTCCCCGGTAGGGGTGACCGATGCGGCGGCGCTGGCGCGCGCTCACGAAGCCGCGCTTGACGAGAGGCGGTACCGATTCTCGATCGAGGCACGGAACCTCCCGGCGCTCTCTGGCCTCGGCTCGTGGCGTGAACTAGAGGCGTCGGTGGTCGTCGCCGGGCCGCGCACCTACCGTGGGTCACTCGGTGGCGTTCGCGTCGCCGACCGGGGGACCTGGTGGCGGCTCACCCGGATCTACGCCGACGGTGACCAGGTGTACGAACGCCAGTTCGGAGCGCACACACCGATCCTGAACGTGCAACCGGCGCCTTCTGACGGCCCGGAGATGGATCGTGGCGCCGAACACGCGCGGCGTCATCTCGCAGTGCGGTCCGCACCGGGTGGGAACGTCACGCCGGAGCAGGTTGAGAGAGAGTGGGGCCATCGTGTCGTCGTCGGAACGGTGCCCCCAGAGGTCGACGGCGAGTCTTATCGGGCCATAGCGCGAATCACGGAGTCTGGGCGGGTCGCAACTCTCGACGTCGGCTACGTGCGCCCGGACGGCGAGCACGTGTCACTCGCGATGCGCTACGAACCGACAGAGGAACGGGTGCGCCCACCGGCGTGGGTGGACGACGTCCAGGCGGACACTGACGCCGAAAACAGGAGCGACGGACAGGAGACGACTCCCGGCGACTAGCGATCCGATATAAATGCAACTGTGTCGTCGAGTTCTGTGCGCCCGATCCCATGGCCGGTTGGATAGGTGCGATAGGTGACCGGCGCGCCCGCCTCGCGCAGGGCCTCAGCAGCGGCCTCGGCCCGGTCCGCTGAGATCACCTCGTCGGCCTCGCCGGCGCCAATAAAAACAGGGACGTCCTCAAGGCCCGCAGGCGTCCGGTCGGCGTGACTCTCCGCGAGGTAGCCGTGGAGGGCGGCGACCCAGTCGAAACGCGCTGGCTCCTCGAGGAGGAGCGAAAGCGAGGTGATCGACCCCTGCGAGAACCCGAGCAGGCCGACCGACTCGGCGCCGTATGCCTCGCGCGCGGTCGCGATTGACTCGTTCACGAGGTCAAGCGACCGACGGAATCCGTCCGGGTCTGGCTGGCTCTGGCTGAGGCCGCCGGCAGACAGGTCGAGTGCGTACCAAGTATAGCCGGGCCCCATAGGGTCGGGCGCTCGCAGGCTCACGATGTGGGCGGGTGGCAGTTCACGGGCAACAGGGAGCAGGTCCTGTTCGTCGGCGCCACGGCCGTGAAGGACGACAACCATACGATTGGTTGGCTTCGCGGGCGCCGCGTGGGCGTGCTCGAGGGGGAGGTCGGCGTCGGTCACGGATGTTGGTTGGCGGCCGCCAGGCTTGAACGCCCCGAAACGGCCCACGGCGCCGGTATCGACTGGGCTCGTTGTCTGGTCTTCGTTGAGGCCCCCGAAGCGTCGGGCTTAATCCCGCAGACACGAAAGTACCGGCAATGAGTCAGGAGTCGGAAGAGCGAACGCCAGGCGATCTCACCCGGACCGGAATGAGCCTGCGCCACGACCGCAAGTGGGACTACGAGATGGACCGTATCGTCGATGCAATCAACGAGCGAGACGCCGAAAAGGTCGGCCTCCAGTTCCCCGAGGGCCTGAAGCGCCGCGGCCCGCGTGTCGTCGATGACCTGCGGGAACTCGCGCCCGACGGCGTCCGGTTCATGCTCTCCGGCCAGCCCTGCTACGGCGCCTGTGACCTCGATACCTACTTGATGCGCCGGACGGACCTGTTCGTCCACTTCGGTCACTCGCCGATGAAAGAGTCCGACCAAATCATCTACGTCCCCCTCTTCTCGAATGTCGACCCGTTCCCTATCATGGAGGAGACGCGGTCGGAACTTCCGGACCCCGACGACGACCCGGAGGTGGGTCTCGTCACGACGGCCCAACATATGAACCGCTTCGAGGAGATGACCGAGTGGCTAGAGACACGGGGCTGGGAGATCCACACACGCCGAGGCGACGACCGGCTCACCCACGAAGGGCAGGTGTTGGGCTGTAACTACGCGAGTGCTGACCTCCCCGTCAACACCGTCCTCTACGTCGGCGGCGGGAAGTTCCACCCCCTCGGGCTCGCGATGGAGCATCCGGACAAACACGTTATCATCGCCGACCCGGTGAACAACGTTGTCACCGTCGCAGACCCGGACAAGTTCATGAAGCAGCGGTACGGCGCTGTCCACCGCGCAATGGGCTCGGACACGTGGGGCGTCATCTTCTGTACCAAGATCGGACAGGGGCGGTGGGAGGTTGCACAGGATATCGTCGCGTCGAACGACAACGCCTACCTCATCACGATGGACGAGGTGACGCCCGACCGCCTGCGAAACTTCGCTGTCGACGCTTTTGTCAACACGGGCTGCCCACGGATTACGACCGACGACGGCCCGCAGTTCCACGTACCAATGCTGACCCCCGGCGAGTACGAGTGTGCGGTGGGCGACCGGCCGCTTGAGGACCTGTCGTTCGACACGTTCCACGGGACTTGGTAAGCGCGGCGTTTCAGTCGGCTCACGTACCAGCGCGACGAACTGCGTGAGCTGCAGAACGCAGGCACGGCGCGACAGAGTGAGGTGAGCAGACCGTTTCCCGAACCGGAGTGGCAATCTAGAAGAGTACCGCCAGACCCTTCGGCTCTGCTGGCGCGAGAGAGAGTATGCAACACGAGCTTGGGGAAAGCGACTGGGGCAACTGGCTCCTCGACAGCGTCGAGGCAGCGAACCCGGATGGGGTGTGCGCGTGGTATCTCGGCTGTAACGGCTTCGTGCTGAAAGATGACGCGGGAACGACCCTCTGGATCGACCCGTACTGTGGCACCGGCGACCCCCCAAAGACTGTGCGGATGATCCCGGTGCCGTTCGACGCCGGAGCCGTGACCGAGGCGGACGCGGTGTTCGCAACCCACGAGCACTCTGACCACGTTCACGGCCCGACCCAAGGGCCGATTCTCGCGGCCACGGGCGCCACATACTACGCACCAGGCGACTCGCTCGCGGTTGTCGAAGCGGAAGCCTGGACCGATACCTACGGGCTCGGCGAGGGACAGTTCACTGAGGTGGCTGTCGGTGACTCGATCTCGGTTGGTTCCTTCAACATCTCAGTCGTTGCGGTGTCAGACTCAGACGCGACGGAGCCGGTGGGCTACGTTGTCGACCACGATGCAGGGACATTCTTCCACGGCGGCGACACGAAGCCTGGCCCGGTTCTTCACCGAGTGGGCGAGACGTTCGACGTAGACCTCGCTGCGGTAGCGTTCGGAACCGTCGGAATGCTTCCCGACGGCAAAGGCGGGCGATCAGAGACGAAGTGGTACTGCGACGAAAACCAAGCGGTGGCGGTGGCAAACGCCGTCCGCGCAGACCGGCTCCTCCCAACACACTGGGACGTCTGGCGGAATCTGACCGCCAACCCGACCAGCATTCACGACCACGCACGGTCGTTTCCCTACCCAGAACGGCTGGAGATAGTCAATATAGGCTCCAGTATTCGGTTATAACCATTCTCCGGACTTGACACTGCTCTTAGCTGAAAGTAGACACTTAGCCCCCACCCTCAGCGAGGCCGTCAGGCCGAGCGGGGTGGGGTAGTTCACACAGGTACCGGTATGACTGCAGAAGGTGACGACCTCGAAATGAGGAGGCGGACGAGATGCGCGAGAAGATAGCGCGGATCGAGGAGTTCCGCGAGCACCCGAACTCCCCGTTCGGCTCGGGCGGTGCGGACGAAGTCTACGATTCTACAGGTGAAACAGGCCGAGTGCCTCGGGGCTTGACCCCGAGGTAATTCACTCGACTCTCTCTGCGAATGCGAAGTTCTCGCGGACAGTCGTGATCCGCACGGTTGGTTCGTCGCCCACGCGCGCGTCTGGTACAAAGACGACGTAGCCCGGGCCGACCCGTGCGAGGCCGTCGCCCTGGTCGCCGACGTCCTTGACCGTCAGTTCCAGAACCTCGCCCTCCTCCACCGGGGGTCCGCCGTCGTCTTCTTGTACAGTCGGGTCTGCCGACATGGGATTGGTTGGGTCCGGTCTCGATATCCCCTCAGCGGACCCGTCGGCGGCCGGGTAGACGCCGACGCGATACACCTCACCCACTGAGAGCGTGTTAAGATCAAGTTCCGAGGCGGGAATCTCGATCATATAGTCGCCGTTCTGTTCTTCGATTCGCCCGGTGAACAGACAGTGGAGATCGGGCGCTGTCATCATCACCTGCTTCTGTCCGGACCACAAAACTCTGTTGGCAGATCCTATCACTCAAACTAACCGAGAGACCGTGCCGTCGTCTTAGGCGCCCCTGCCGTATGTTTCAATCTCTGATGTCTTTTCGTGCCCGGACCAACGCAGCGAACGTCCTGTTCACCGGCGCGGGCTGCGCACCGATTTGCTCAACCACGTAGCCGTTTATCAGGTCGACCTCTGTGCGCCCATTAGCGGCAAGTTCCTGCGCCATCGACGAACGGTTCGCTGCCGTCGCCCGTGCAACCCGGGCGGTTGCTTCGGCGCCATCAGTACCTGTCAGGTCCACTCCCGACGCCCCTGCCGCGCAAGCAACTTCGCGCGCTGCTGCGGCCGCTGTCCCGCCGAGTGGGTCACGGAATGCTGCGCCGTTCCGGACGTCCGTCAGCGCTGTGATCGGGGTGATACCCGGTTCGCCGCGAGTTTCTCCCATTGAGGCCTTAGGACGGCTCCGACCACGGTCGTTGGGAGTCAAACACCGGTGAACATCTCACCTACACTCTGGTCCGCGTCGGCCGTCTCCTCGGTACAGGGTCACGCCACGGTCTCGCCGCGGCCGAGCCACACGACGCGTTCGGGGCTCACGAGCGTCGCGCCGAGTGCCGTCGTTCCGCCGACCACCGTATCGGTAAGCCGCTCGGCAGGCATCACCTCGTAACATAATCCGTTCCCGAGCGAGAGTACCGTGTCAACGGCCCCGGTCGCCAGCGCTGCCGCCGCTGCGCAGGTGTCGAACGCCTTCGTGGTCACCAACGCAGGGTCGGCCGCCACCCCCTCGTCCTCGGTCGTTGCCTCGGTGTGGGCGACGAACGATTCCGTGCCCAGGACACGCAGGCTTTCAGACCGGACCGGTGTGACGTGTGGCTCCCGACCGACCAGCGTGACGTTGTGATCGATCGCAAGGACACCGCCGACGAGGCTCCCGAGACTCCCGGCACCGAGGACCGCGACCTGCATACGTCGGCCTGTGTGGCGTTGGATTTGTAGGTACTGTCCTCCTTGACGGCGCAGACCGGACCAGTGTAATTCTATATAGCAAATTACGATTTATGAGTCCGCAACCGGACAGTCGAGCAGCCGATAGACGTTCGTCTCGTACACCCGTCGCACTTGGTCACCCCAGTTGTGGGTGTAGGTGTCGACCACGTCGCCGGCCGCATCACCCCGGAGGTACTCCACGACGCCGCGGTCACCTGTTCGGTCGCGAAGGTGAGTGGTGAAGAAATGCCGAAAGTAGTGCGGGGTGACATTTTCATCGCTACCGCCACCGGCACGGTGCCAGCCCCAATCGCTCGCGTGGTCAGTGACGACGTGCCGGACAGACTTTGTGGTGACGCGTTCGCCCCACGAGGACGCGGACCGGGGAAAGAGCGGCTCTGCGTCGGACCTCGTGTCGGGACGAACCGCGAGCCACCGCCGGAGCGTGAGGGCAAGTTCGTCGTCGACCGGGACCACTGTGGACCGTTCGCGCTTGTTTGAGGCGACTCGCTCCTCACCGTTGTGGGCCGCACCGCGCTCGGGGTCGGGCGAAATGAAAAGCGACTGTTCGCGGCCGTCGATGGCCGGGCGCGGTGAGACGTCGAACTCGTGTGAGACTAAATCGTCAGAGAGTCGGAGATCGCGCAGGTCGAGGTTACAGAGCTCTCCAACCCGGATGCCCGTCTTGAGCATTGTCAATATCAACGCGCGGTCCAGCGGGTGGCCAATAGACCGGACGAACCGGCCCATCTGGACGACTCCCAAATCGCGCCTGACCGGGTCGCGGTTGACCGACTCATCCAACTCCTCCATCACGAGCGACATCGGGTTGCCATCGAACGCCTCTACCCGGGTCATATAGTCGTAAAACCGGTGAACGTAGGAGGCGTACGTCGCCACGGTGCCGGGCGCACAGTCCTCGCGCAGGTCGTGGACGAACGCCATACAGTGACGTCGGGTGGCGTCTTGGATAGACACGACATCCTCAAACGGGTTCTGGTCTGAATCTAGAAGAAACGACTCGAACCGGCGCAACACGTTCCGGTGGTACCGCCGGGTTCGTCGGGTCTTGCCGTGGAGTTCCATATCCTCGAGAAAGTAAGCGACCGGATCTTCGACGGCTGTTTGTTCCGTCATCTCGCTCATCGGTCACTCCGAACGTACCCGCCATCGCGGCCACTGTACCTGAGCTGACCCTCCTCCTGAAGTTGCGAGAGCGTGTCGTCAAGTCTATCCTCAACGTCGCCGGTCGCCGCGTCGACGAGATCCTCCCACGACGCAGGGCCGTCGGCAACCACTTCGAGGACTAGCTCTTCGAGCCCCTGACCCCCGGGGTTCGCGTCTGTATTATCGGCTTCCGCAGCCGTCGTTGATCCCGCCTCTACGAACCCGCGCCGTCCGGCCTGCGTCATCGTTCGCAGGAACTCGCTGAGGCTCATCCCAAGGTCGTCTGCGTGGCCACGCCACGTCTCTCGCTGATAGGCGGGTACATATGTCTTCACCGCTACCCGTTCCTCGCTCATATCTGGGTCTACAGACTCGGGTATCAAAAGAGTGCGTCAGACGCCGATTAGGCCTCTAATCCTCACATCTGTTACCCTCGTCCGGCTGCAAATAATCTACTAATCGTCGTTATTGTGACTACTATTCAGAAAAGCGAGCCAAAAACGACGATTACATTACAAAGGTCCGACCGCTGCCGCGCCTTCACCCGGGACTGTGCTGAGTGTGTCGAGCTCAAGATATCCGATCTCGGGCGTGCGAGAGTAACGGGGGGGCCGACGGCGCCGGCGGACAGGTCGGCTGTTGTAGTTGGGCTCCACCCAAATGTCGGGGTTTCTGTGTGTGACACCGTGTACTGTCACTGGTGAGTCAAGGAGCGAGCGTCACGCCGGCAATGAGGTGACGTAACCGAATAAGATCTAAGTTTACGGCTCCCGGAATGCAGGTATCGCGTTGTTCGAGTCGGCTACACAGGCTCGATGAGTTCTGCACCGTCGTTCGAGACGTCATTGACGCGGGTCGAAACTTTGTGTACTGTCATCTCGTCGTCCGGGTACGGGTTGAGAAGGGCTTGTGCTTCGTCGACGTCGCCGTGGAGCCACGTCTCCTCCTCGCCCGGGGAAAGAACGACAGCCATCCGATGGTGAAGCTCGGCAACAAGATCATTCGGCTCCGTCGTCACGACGGCGAACGTCTCTTGAGGTTCTGGCTCGTCCGGACCGCCTCCACCGAACTCAGTGAGACCCGTCTGGGCGGTCTGTGGTGTCCAGCGTGTCCACAGACCTGCCATTGCGAACGGGCGGTTATCCGCAAACGCGACCCGGTGAGGCTGCTTGCCGTTGTGTCCAGCCACCCACTCGTAGAATCCGTCGGCAGGTACGAGACAGCGTCGCCGCTCAAAGGCATCTCGGAAGGTGGGCTTCTCGGCTACTGTCTCGCCACGCGCGTTGATCTGTGCCGAACTGTTGTCGTCGGCCCACTCGGGGACCAGCCCCCACTCCATCCGTGTCATTTTGTTACTGTCATCGGGGACCACCGGGAGCGACTGGCCTGGCGCACAATTATACCGTGGGCTGTGGTCGTCTGGGGCGTCGACACCGAAGCGGTCAGCAAGCATCTCGGCCGAAGCGAAGAGGGTGTAGCGGCCGCACATGATGTGACAATGGAGCGCTTCAATCCTAAACCACACGACTTTGTCAGCCGACGCCGGCCGATCAGTGTCCGGCCCCGATCATATATACCGTATCTCGCTATATCAATGTTTGGGGGCGACCAATGGCGCCGCTCTCCGGCTGTCAGTTCAGAGAGACCGGCCCGTGAGGGCCGATTCGCCCCACGAGAACATGCTGCTACCCGCGAGCGGTAATATCCCAACTCAGCGGTGTGGTGCCGTGGGATTCCCGCGTTTCCAGGCGCAGGAGGATGTTAGTCCTGCGTTCTACGGCGTTTAACGTGTAACGGCGAACGCGCTCGCCAAGCTGTTGCGCTCTTGAGTCTTCAACGCCACGAGGGGTCGCGGTCCTCGCGAAAGGCGTCGATACCCTCTTGCCTGCTCTCGCGACCGAACACCTCGAGAAACCGCTCGCGCTCGTAGTCCAGCCCCTCGTCCATGGGGAGGCGTTCGCTCGCCCGGAGCGCATCGACTGTCGCCTCAACCGCAGCTGGTGCGTGGTCGGCGATTCGGTCTGTCAGTGCTGCCACCCTATCGTCGAGGTCCGTCGGCGGCACGGCATCGAGCACCAGTCCGATCGTCGCGGCACGCTCGCCACCAACTGTCTCGCCAGTGAGCGCGAGTTCGGCGGCCCGGCCCGGTCCGACAAGCCGTGGAAGCCGCTGGGTGCCGCCGCCGCCGGGGATCATCCCTAGCGTGATCTCGGGCTGTCCGAGCCGTGCCTCAGTCGACGCGATCCGGATATCGCAGGCAAGTGCGAGTTCACAGCCCCCACCCAGCGCGTAGCCGTTCACCCGCGCGACGGTGGGCCACCGACAGGTCGCCACTCGCTCATACACCCGGGGAAACGCCATCTCGGCGCGCTGTTCGTCGACGCTTCGCTCCCGGAGTTCGTTCAGATCTGCGCCGGAGACGAACGCCCCCGACTCCTCGCTCCCGGTTATCACCACTACTCGTGCGTTCGAGCCGTCGGCTTCCAAGGTATCGAGCGCGGTGATCAGATCGTCTCTCGTCTCTCGGTCGAGAGCATTCCGCGCCTCCGGCCGGTCGACGGTGAGCGTCGCTACCCCGTCCACGACGTCGACACGGACGGTCACTTGGTCCCCCGAACAGGGTCGCCGCCCTCCCAGATATAGAACCCCTCACCGGCTTTCTTACCGAGCTTTCCAGCCCTGACCTTTCGGCGGAGAATCTGTGGCGGACGGAACCGCTCGCCTATCTCCTCGCGGAGATGTTTCAGCACCTCCAGTCGCACGTCCAGTCCGACGACATCAGTGAGTTCGAGCGGCCCCATCGGGTGGTTGTAACCGAGTTCCATCGCCCGGTCGATGTCGGGGATGCTCGCGACGCCCTGTTCGACCATCCGCATCGCTTCAGCGCCAAGTGCAACGCCCAGTCGCGAGGTAGCGAAGCCGGCCGCATCCTCGACGATCACCGGCACCTTCCCGAGGCCCTCTACGAAGTCAACGGCGAAGCGCTCAGTCGCCTTAGCGGTGCGCTCACCTCGGACCACCTCGACGAGATCCATCGCATGTGGCGGGTTGAAAAAGTGCAGACCGACGAATCGCTCAGGGCGGTCGAGTGTCGCCGCGATGCCCGTCACTGACAGGGATGAGGTGTTCGTCGCGAGCGTCGCACCCTCGGGGGCGCTGGCGGCTACTTCCTCGTGGACCTCCCGCTTCAGTGCCGTCTTCTCGGGCACCGCCTCAACAACGAGATCCGCGGCATCCGCAGCTGCTCCGAGGTCGGTCGTCGTCTCAACGCGCGCCAGCGCCTCGTGGCGCTCGGCGGTGGTCATGAGCTCTCGCTCCACCGCGCTCTCGAACGTCGTGGCGATACGGTCGTGTGCCGCCTCCAGTATCGCCTCGTCAATGTCTCTGAGCCATACATCGTGTTCCACGCGGGCGCACAGGCCGGCGATGCCGGCACCCATCGTTCCGGCACCTACGACTGTCACATTCATGCCCCTACTCCCGTCGCCCCGGGTAGAAAAGCTATCTCCGGACCGGGAATGGACAGGGGGTGAGTGACCGTCTGGCCGTTCCACGCGTGGATGAGAAGCCGTGCTGCCTGACCGTCAGAACGGGGGCGTCTGGCAGGCGATTCGCGAGGTTATTCACTCCGCAGCTCCTCGCGCGTGTTCTCCT
>CAKZPG010000051.1 GCA_937138675.1 uncultured archaeon
CTCGCTCCCGTTGGTCGCTCGCTGAGGAAGGGGGCTTAGCGCCTCAATCAGCTAAATAAGGGTGCTTTGATGTGGGCCGGCAGAACAGAGTGCGTATGCGACTCACACCCGAACGGTTAGAGGCCGCGGCCCGGACGCTCCTCGTGGCGACGGGCGCCCCTGAGGGTCACGCGAACGCGGTGGCGGCGAGTCTTGTCGACGCAGACCTGCGGGGTCACGGAAGCCACGGCGTGATCCGGGTGCCGTTGTACGCCGGCAAGATCGCCGACGGCGCACTCAACCCGACCGCGGTGCCGACGGTCGACCACGACGGTGGGGCGACGGTCCGTCTCGACGGCCAGCACGCCTTCGGGCAGGTCGTCGGCCGCGAGGCCGTCTCGCTGCTCGGCGAACGCGCCGCGGAACACGGCATTGCCGCCGTGGGGATGCGCGATGCAACCCACCTCGGTCGAGTCGGCGAGTGGGGCGAACGCGTCGCCGACGCGGGGCTCTGTTTCGCTGCGTTCGTCAACTCCCAGAGCGGTGGGTATAACGTCGCGCCTGCGGGGAGCGCGGACCGTCTGCTCTCGACGAACCCCATCTGCTTCGGCGTGCCGACGTTCGACACGCTCCCACACGACGTCGTCCTCGACGTCGCGACGAGTCAGGTCGCTCACGGCAAGGTCCGAGAGACGGCGTGGGTCGGCAAGGAGATTCCAGAGGGGTGGGCCGTCGACGACGCCGGCAATCCGTACACGGACGCCGCGGAGTTCGAGAAGGGCGTAGTCGGCGCCCAGCTACCCCTCGGCGGCACTGTCTCGGGATATAAGGGCACCGGGCTGGCGGTCGTCGCCGAACTTCTCGCGGGGATCTTCGGTGACGGCGCCGTCGCGGGCGAACGTGACGTCGAACGGTCGAACAACGCTGCGCTGTTCGTCGCGGTTGACCCCCTGCGGTTCACCGCGCGTGCCGATGTCGAGCGACGGGTGCGCGCGCTCACCAACCACCTCGATACAGCCGACTACGAGTCGGGACCGTCGCCCGGCGCCGCAGCGCGGGGCGATCGCTTCGTCATGCCCGGTCGGCCCGAGTACAACGCCCTCCAGCGGAACCGCGACGGCGTAGAGATAGACGACGCCGTGGTCGACCGCCTGCGGGCCGTCGGCGAGGAGTACGGCGCGACGCTTGAGTTTTAGTCCGCTGCGGGCGGCGACGCCGTCCCCGCGGCGCGGAGCGCGTCGGTCAGGTCGTCGAGCGTTGTCTCTGCCCCAAGTCCCCGCACTGCGTCCGCGAGACGGCCCGACGTGTCGTCGGATACCTCCGCGGCGTCAAGCAGGTTGGCGAATTTCGCCTCTGTTGCCGACCAGTCCAGCGGGTCCTCGGGCTCGCCACGCGCAGTCCCGACGGTCCGCTCTATCTGTTCTGTGTCGGTTTCGACGACGACGCGGGCGGCCCACTGCTCGGGGAACAGGCCGGCAACGGCGTCGGTGGCGGTCACCTCGGTCGCGTCCATCAGCGCGCGGAGCGCCGGGTCGTCCAGGTCGTCCTGTGCGTCGAGAAAGGCGGTGAGGTCGGCCGCACCGCGGTCTATCGCCAGCGCCGCGCCGAACGGCATCGAAAACTGGCAGTCGACGAAGTTCTCCGGCCGGCGTTTCCGGGCTATCGGGTCACCCGTCAGGCGCACGCCCGGTTCGGGGAGGTCTATCACCATCCGCTTGACCTCTCCCGGCCCGTACGTCTCCGCGATGTCGACCAGTGCGTCGAGCGCTGCGTGCATATACCGACAGCAGGGGTAGGGCTTGAGCGCCGTCTCGGTCACGGCGGTGCGCTCACCGACATCTCGAACCGCATCGGGGGTTGCGTCACCGGAGTACCCCTTGAGGAACCCGTCCGTCCCGGCGAGCGGGTCGGCCGCGCCCTCGAACCCGGCAGCGGCGAGTGTCGCCGCCTCGACGCCACGCTGCGCCGCAAGACCGGGGTGGAGACGCTTGTTCCACGCGCCGTTTGCGAGGAACTGGAGCGAGCCGGCGGCCTGTGACCCGGCGATCCCCATCGCGTTTAGCAGCTCCTCGCGGTCCAGTCCGGCCGCCACGCCCGCCGCGACGGCGGCGCCGAACGTCCCGCAGGTCGCGGTGACGTGAAAGCCACGCTCGTAGTGGGCGTCGGGGTTCACTGCGCGCCCGACGGCACAGGTGATGTCGTAGCCGGCGTGAACGGCCTCCAGAAACCGAGTTGCGTCGACACCCTCGCGTTCGGCAACGGCGAGCGCCGCCGGGATGACGGGCGCGCCAGGGTGGAGCGACGACTCGCGGTGAGTGTCGTCGAAGTCGAGGCTGTGCGCGAGCGTCCCGTTCAGCAGGGCGGCGTCGGCGGCTGGCCGACGGTCGCCCGCAGCGGTCGTCGCCTCGCCCCCATCGCCGGCGAGGCGCGCACAGCCGTCGAGAACCGACTCGCTCGACGCGGCCACCTCGCGCGCGCCGACAACGATACCGATGGTGTCGAGTACGTGTCGCCGGAGTCGGTCGCGCGTCTCGGGGGCTATCGCGTCGTACTCGACGGACAGCGCGTGGTCGATGAGAACCTCCGTGGGCGTCGATGACATACCCCATCGATCGCCCGAGTGTTCGATAAGAGTTGGGTTGTCCACCCTCTCATGACGTGTTGCGATCCGCTCGCGCCACGCGTCGGGCACCGGCGCCGAGTCGCCGCTCTCGTTGACGACGACTTGGACCGTTGAGGCGACAGCGGCAACCGCCTCGCCCGTTCGGACAGCGTAGCGCATCGGGAGGCTTGACCGGCCGATATCGTCGACAACGAGGGCGACGGTCACGTCGTCGCCCCACTCGATGGGGCGGCGGTAGTCGACGCGCTGGGTGACGAGGACGGTCGGCACCTCGTGGAGTCGCTCGCCGACCACGTCGGCGAAGAAGTCCGCACGCGCCTGTTCGAGATACGAGGCGTAGACCGCGTTGTTGACGTGGCCCATCGAGTCCACGTCGCGAAAGCGGACCTGAACCGGCGTCTGAAACGCTGCCGCGCCCGGCGGTTCGATATCGTCCATGGGCTGACGGCGTCTGCCACGCGAATAAATCCGCTGGCGGGCGAGCGCATCTGGGGGGCCTCCAGCGTCACACTTACCAGAGTTTCGAGGCGAAAGCCCACGACTTTACTCGTGGGATGAAGCCGACAGCCGACGGTCCGTTGATTATGTCGGCATACGTTAATTGTGATGCCGAGTCCGAGGTAAGGATACGCACCTCTCGGGGGGGTAGATGAAGCCCGCTATCTCGGTCGGGGGCCGTACTGGCACGGCCAACACCCCCACCGCGTACGAGTGGGAAACTTCCCGCCGTGGACTTCCTGGCCCGTGGTCGGGAACCACACGGCTCGAGACGTGGGAGGATGTCAGGTGCCGTCGGGAGCGCCCGCCCGCCGCCGCGATGGTGGACCGTCGTCGGAGTTAGGTCGCTGGCGCGCGCGTTACGCCCGTGACACCAGACCTCGCTGTCGTCGGCGCCGGCACGATGGGTGCCGGTCTCGCTGTCCAGTTCGCACGCCACGGAGCCGCGGTCGCCCTCGTCGACCACCGCAAGTCGAACCTCGGCGACGCTCGCAAGGCCGTCGCCGACGCCACGGCCTTTCTCGACGACCGGGGGCTGCTCGACCCGGCGCCCGACGACGTGCGCGACCGGGTGACGTACACCCTCGACCTCGCCGACGCCTGTGCGGGCGTTGACCTTGTTCTTGAGTCCGTCTCCGAAGATCTTGACACGAAGGCGGAGGTGTTCGAGACGGCCGCTGCCGCAACCGAAGACGCGGTTCTCGCGACGAACACCTCCAGCCTCGCGGTGACCGACGTGGCGGCTCGGGTGCCCGACCAGGCCGACCGCGTCGTAGGCTGTCACTGGTGGAATCCGCCCTACCTCCTGCCGACCGTTGAGGTTGTCGCAGGTGAGGCGACGAGCGACGCGACAGTCGAGCGGACTGCAGACGTAGTTGAGGCGGTCGACCGCGAACCGATTCGGGTCCGGAAAGACGCCCCCGGCTTCGTCTGGAACCGCGTCCAGTTTGCCGTTCTCCGGGAGTGCGCCCACATCGTCGACCGTGGTATCGCGAGCGTCGCAGACGTCGACCGCGCGGTGCGAGACGGCTACGCGCTCCGTACGGCCGCCGTCGGCCCGTTCGAGACAGTCGACCTCTCCTCGCTCTCGCTCTTTCGCACCATTGCGACCGAACTCTACCCCTCACTCTCGGATGCCGACGTGCCAGGGCCGGCCTTCGACGACCGGGTTGAGGCGGGCCGGGAGGGCGTCACCACCGGCGCGGGCTTTCACGAGTACGACGAGACCGCACGCGAGGCGGTGCGCCGGCGGGACGACCGGGTCGCGGCGCTGCGGGCGGCGCAGGCGGGGACACGAGGGCGGGAGGAGGCGATCACGGACGACGCGAACGCGGACGCGAACACAAATGCCGACACGAGTTCGAACTAAGCTTTTCACCCTCCCCATTGATCCGCGTGCATGGCAACCGACGACCCGACTGCGCGGTCAATAGGCATCGCGCCCGAGGCCGGCGATCCGCCAGCCCCGCTTGACCTGCGGTGGATCGACCCCCACCAGCACACCCAGTCGCTGACGTGGAACGACCGCGAGCGGTTCGACCTCTCCGGCTGTCGGGCGACGGTGATGATCGCTGCGGGCTACTACTGGGCACCCTACCGCCCGGTCGCCGCGAGGGACGTCCGCTTTCTCTGGGACGACGCCCTCCGGCGCGCCCGCGCGTTCGACCACCGCCACCACTATGCCCAGCGGGTGGCGGTCGGGGTCCACACGTGGGCGAACGTTGAGGACGCCGACGAACTGCTCGCGGTGATGCCCGACTATCTCGCGGACGAGCGGGTGGTCGCCGTCGGCGAGACGGGTCTGGAGGCGAGCCACCACACCGAGGCATGGCCGCTGGCGGAGCAACGCGAGGTCGTGCGCGAGCAGTTCCGTCTCGCTGCCACGGCCGACCTTCCAGTCCTCGTCCACACACCGGGGTCGAGCAAGGGCGGGCTCAACCCCCGCGACGCCCACGCCTACGAGGAGGGCGACCGGAACTTCACCGACCCGCTGTTTGGCGACGGGAGCGCGGGGACGAAGCGGGAGGCCGTTGAGGAGGACCTGACCCTCGCGGCGGAGGCCGGCCTGCCCGACAAACGGGTAGTGATAGACCACGCGGACGGGAGCGTTGTCGACCGGGTGCTGGGTGAGACCGACTGCTGGCTCTCTTTCTCGGTGGGCGCGTCGTGGCTCCGCGGCATCGATGCGCAGGACGTCGCCGTGGCCGTTGAGGAGTACGGCCCAGATCGGGTGATGGTCGACTCGGACCTCATCGGCGCGATGCGGACCGACCCGTTCGTGATCCCGCGGACGGCGGTCGATCTCCTCCGTCTTGGCCTGTCGCGCGACGAGGTGGAGCAGGTGGTCTACGAGAACCCGAAGGCGGTGTTCGATCTTGACGTTTAATCGATCAATTGTGCGGCGAGAACCGAGCACTGGATGTCGATCGTCCCGCCAGCCACCGTCGCAGAGAACCCCTCGCGCCACTACTGGCCGACGTCAGCGTCGGCGCGGAGTGCCGTCCCACCGAGGGTGCGGATGGCGGCGTCAGCGGCCGAGCGAGGTGCCTCGCCGGCGGCGTCGCTCCCGCTCTTGGGTTCGGTGAGGCCGATGCTGAACCGTACCTTGCCGTCGGCTACCGCCGGAAGGAGTCGTTCACGCTGGGCCTCGCTGCCGTGGTCAATGAGGGTGGCGTCCCCGTCGCAGAGAGCAGGATGGGCATTGCGGAGTCATGGCGATACCGGGCCAGCTTCTTGAAGGCGACGGCCGTCTCGGCGTGTGAGCGACCCGGGCCGACGAACGCCGCTGGGAGCGGCGGTGTCGTCCACCCCCACTCGACGACGGCGTCGTACAGGTCGCTCGGGTACTCGCGCTCGCGGTAGCAGGTCCGGAAGTAGTCGACCCCGAACTCATCGATTAGGCCGCGAACCGCAGCCTGCCACTCCGCCGTATCCTCAACGACACGCATGCGCGAGGCGCATGCCCCGGCGACTTAGTCCTCCGCCCGCGAGAGGAGAAAGACGGCGACGGAGGCCGCGCCCAGCAGCGCGACGAGCCCTCCGAATGCAACGATATAGTCCGCCCGCTCCGCGACGAACCCGACGTAGGTCGGGCCGAGCGCCCCGACCCCGATATACGTCGAGCGCGCGAACCCGAGGTCCGCGCCCATCGAGGCGTCCGGAAACGCGTCCATCAGATACGACTGCATCACGGGAGGGAAGCTCATCAACCCCGCCGCGTACGCGACAGTGACGGCGAGTACCGCGACCCGCCCCTCGACGAAGAGCAGGCCCGTGAGAGTGATGGCGCCGAAGCCGATGCCCGCACTCGCGACCCTGGCCTTCCCGTGCCGATCGCCGAGACGGCCGGAGACCGGCTTCACTAGCGCACCGACGACGAACAGCGCCGCGAATCCGCCGGAGGCGAGCGCCGGCGAGAGGCCCTTTGCCTCGCGGAGAAACAGGGGGAGAAAGCCAGTTGAGGACTGCCACGCGAACGCGAACCCGCAATAGGCGAGCGCAAGCGCTGCCACCCTGCGGTTCTCGCCGAACCGCGAGACTGCGCCGCGCACGTCGAGGTCGACCCGCTTCACCTCGTAGGGCTCTCGGGAGAGGAAGTGGAGGCCAACGGCGACAGCGACGACGACGGCCGCGACCGGGAGAAATGGGGCGCGCCAGACAGTCGCTGCGACCACCACGACCGCGATGCCGGCGGCGACAGCGCCACCTACGTCCCCGGAGGCAGTGTGGAGGCCGAACGCCGCGGCGCGTTTCTGTTCGAACCGGTCTGAGACGAGCGCGCGCGCCGCCGTTGGGTACAGCCCTGCCCCGACACCAATGACGGCGGCGGCGACGAGGAACAGTGGGTAGACGGTCGCCGCAGAAAGAAGGACGTAACCGACGGCTGCGAGCAGAAGCGCACCGACGAGGAGCGTGCGCCGCGAGAGCCGGTCGGAGAGCCGGCCGCTTGGATACTGCAGCAGGGCGTAGACGCCCCAGAGCGTCGTGAGCGCCAGCCCGGCCTGCGTGGCACTGACGTTCAGGTCGGCGATTATCTCCGGCAGAAGCGGGGGGAGCAGGAGCCGCCCGCCCTGTATCATGAACCACCCGAACGAGACAAGAAGGAGCAAGCGCCCGCCGTGGCCGGTGACGAGGCTCTCCTCTGTCGGAGTCGCGGTCTCGGGCATAGTATGCTCTCTCACGCCGCTGCCGTCCCTCTTGAACCGCCCGAACCCGGTCATTCCAGCCGGGTCACCGTTCACGGGTACGCTTTTAATCCTCGCCCGCGCCGAAACGGATATGCTTGCAGACGATCCCGACGGATTTCTCGACGGCGTGCGCGTTGTCGACCTGTCGACGTTTGTCACCGGCGGCTTCGCGTCGGCGATGCTCGCGAATCAGGGCGCCGAGGTGATCAAGGTCGAACGGCCTGGCGCCGGCGACGACAACCGTCACTCCGGCCCGCCGTTCGTCGAGACTGATCCGGACTACGACGGCCCCGGGCGGTCCGCCGACGAGAACGGCGAGTCGCCGTACTTCTGGACGATCAACTACGGCAAGAAGTCGGTCGAGTTCGACCTCAAGACCGAGGCGGGCCACACGGCGCTGCTCGACCTCGCGAGCGAGGCTGACGTCTTCTTAGAGAACTTCCGGCCCGGCACGGCAGAGCGTATCGGTGTCGGCCCTGATGATATCCGCAGGGTCAACGAGGACGTTGTCTACTGCTCCATCTCGGCTTACGGCGAGACGGGCCCGTGGGCCGCACGGCCGGGCTACGACCTGCTTGTACAGGGAACGAGCGGCATCATGAGCGTCACGGGGCCGGAAGACGGCGACCCGTGCAAGGTTGGTCTGCCCCAGACCGACCTGATCACGGCGATGTGGGCGGCCTTCGGCATCACTGGCGCGCTCCTACGCCGCGAATTGACGGGCGAGGGCGACCGCCTCGAACTGGGTATGCACGACGCCGCGCTCCCGTGGCTCACGAAGCAGGCCGGCAAGGCGTTCGTCGGAGAGACACCAGGGCGGATGGGCACCCGCGACCCCGTTCTCGCGCCGTACCAGGCCTACCCCACCGCCGACGGCTACCTCAACGTCGGCTGTGCGAACCAGAAGCTCTGGAACGGGCTCTGCGAGGCCATTGGACGCCCGGAACTCGCCGATGACGAGCGCTTCGACTCCAATCCCGCGCGCGTGGAGCATATGGACGACTTGGAGGCCGAACTCTCGGAGACGTTCCGCGAGCGCCCCACCGACGAGTGGGTCGACCTCCTCGCTGACGAACACGGCCTGCCCGTCGGCCCGGTCAACACGGTTAATGAAGCGTTTGCGTCGGAGCAGACAAAGGCCCGCGGCGTCGTCCAGACGATGGAGCATCCGACTGCCGGCGAGATCGACGTACTCGAACATCCGCTGAACTTCGAGAACGCCACCTCGGGCTTTCGCGAGGCCCCACCGCTGCTGGGTGAGGACACCGAGGCTATTCTGTCCGAACTCGGCTACAGCGACGAGGATATCGAGGCGCTCCGCAACGAGGGCGGCATCCCGTCTTAGACGGCGCCTCGACCGCTCTCACTGCTGGTCGGGCCCTCCACCGACCGCGCCGGTCGCCTTCGTCACGTCTGGTCGCTAGACCCCAGCCCCACTGCTGCGAATATCTCGACGCTCTCTGCCACCTCCTCACCCGTCGACGCGAGGAAGGGGACGTCGCGCTCGTGGATCGAGCCGTGCGAGCGCAGGTTCACCCTGTCCACCCGGTCGTCGCCCTCGTTGATCGGCCCGAACACTGTCCGCTCGTCGCCGAGGACGAGCAGGTCGCCGGTACGTTCTGGGTCGAGCCGGAATCGGTCGCAGGCGGTCGCGCGGTCCACGACCTCGGTTCCGGGCGCGTCCTCTAGCGCCTCTGTCGCCGCGGCCGGGTCGTCGGTGTAGACGTACGCCGCGCCGCCGAGGTTCTGATGATGGTAGACGTGTCGGTCGCGGATACACCGCACTGTCTCGGCCGGCACCGCCGCGTCCGCGAGGAGGGCCGCCACGTCTACCCGACGGTCCTTGTGGTTCATCCCGTGGTCCGCGACGGCGGCGACGGGGCCGAACTCCCGCAGGCGCCCGAGACCGTCGCTGAGGGCGGCGACCCACGCGTCGGCCGCGTCGGTCCCGGGCGCGTGCTTGTGCGGCACCACGTCGGTGGTGGAGACGTAGAGGACGTCCGGGTCACGTGCGTCGGCGACGGCGACTGCGGCGTCCAGAAGCCACGCGCTCGCATCGCCGGAGTAGATGCCCGGCGGGTCGCCGACGAGATCAGTGAGCCACCGCGGCGGCTCCTGTGCGCTCGCAGCCACCACGCCACCATCGCCAACGAGCCGGCGGAGTTTTTCCTTTGCGACCAGCGCAATAACGTCCGCGCCCTCATCTGCGGTCTCGGCAAGGACCGTCCAGCACCTGAGAAAGCGTGCGTCCTCGACGTACACCCGGTCGCCGTCGTCGAGAAAGGTGTTCGCGGTGACGCCCGTCTTCGTGGGGTGACGGCCCGTCACGATACCGACGTTGTTGACATTCGTGAGGCTCGGCACGAGGCCGTCACAGACACCGGTCGCCCCCTCCTCGGCGATTGTGTCCCACTCGGGCGTGGCCGTCGCAGCGAGGTAGTCCGGGTCCAGTCCGTCAAGGCAGGCGACTGTCCGTGTCATACGGGGCGGCCTCACCCGACGCACATAGACATACCCCACCCGAATTACCCGATAACAAGGGAGGCGCGGTCGAACGTCACGATACTCCCGTGTGGACGGCCCCGGGACGGGTCGTCACGAGCATATCTGGTGTGGCCCGCCCGACTCTCGCGTTCGCGCTAGCAAACTCTGGCCGTCTCGACGCCACGTCGATCGGGTCCGCTTCGCCCATCTCGTCAGATATGCTGGTTGCGACATCTCTTTTGACGCTCCCGGTGGGGTCTGGATATGGTACACGGAGAGAGTGAGCAGGGAGCTGGCGAAACGGCCGCCCTCGCGGAGTTCGTGACGGAGACAACTGCGGCAGACGTCCCCGTGTCGGCGTTCGAAGACGCGCGTATCGCGATCCGTGACTACCTCGGTGTGGCCGTGTACGGCGCCCACCACGGCGTAGGCGACCGGATCGTAGGCCACGTCGACGCGACGATGCCGGGCGACGACGCAATCGTACTTGCCCACGGGCGGGCAAGCCCGACGGGCGCGGCGCTGGCGAACGGCACCTTCGGCCACGCCGTCGACTACGACGATACGTTCGAGTCGACGGTTATCCATCCAACCTCGCCAGTGTTCGCGGCGGCGCTTGCTGCTGTCGAACACGGCGACGCTGACGACGCTACCGATCTTTTGACCGCCTACGTCGTCGGCTGTGAGGTCGCCTTCCGCGTCGGCCACGCAACCTTTCCTTCGCACTACGACAACGGCTGGCACAGCACCGGGACAATCGGCTCGTTTGGCGCCTGCGCGGCCGCGGCCTCGGCACTCGATCTTGACACGGAGACGACTCGACGGGCGTTCGGGGTCGTCGCCAGCGGGTCATCCTCGCTGAAGAAGAACTTCGGAACGATGACCAAGCCTCTCCACGCCGGCCACGCCGCCGAGATGGGGCTTCGAGCGGCGCTTCTGGCCGCCCGGGGCTGGACGAGCGACCAGAACGCTCTGGAGGGTAGCCTCGGCTACGGTGAGGTGATGACGGTCGACGGCGGCTACGACCCGAGCGCGATCCTCGACGGCCTTTCGGCTCCCGACCCATGGGCCGTCGCCGATATTGGATTCAAACCCTACCCCTCGGGTGTCATCACTCACGCCGCGATGGACGCGACCCGCGACCTCGTACGCGACCACGACCTCACCTTCGACCGTGTCGAACGGGTGATCGCCACGCTTGACGAGGCCGCAAACGAGATGCTAATCCACGCCGACGCCGAGACCGAACTGGAGGCGAAGTTCTCGATCGAGTTCTGTCTCGCCGCGGTCCTGCGGGAGGGCGAAGCCGGCGTCCACGAGTTCACCGATGAGTACGTCAGTGCCTCCGAGACCCGCGAGGCGATGGCGAGCGTCGAGCGCGACTTCGAGGTCGACCTGTTCGGCGACGAGTTCGCGGGCTACGGTGCGCGCGTGGTCGTCGAGACGACAGACGGCGACCGGTACGAAAACGCCGTCTGCCACGCTCCCGGCAGCCCGAACAACCCCGTCGGCGAGGCGCGCCTCGTCGCGAAGTTTGAGGAGGCTGCCGGCGCCGTCTATGACGACGACGGAGTCGCGGCGCTCCGGAGCGCGGTCGAGGGCCTGGGTCAGACGACGACGCTTGACGACCTGTTGGCGGCGCTTTCGGCCCCCTGAGCTGGCGCTGACGCTCTCTTGTGCCGAAAAAACTGAAGAAAGTCGAGTGGTCGCTTACTGGTTCTCGTCGATGACTGCCTGGATCTCCTCGCCAGCGAACGTGACGGCCTCGTCGACCGCGTCCTCAATGGACGTGCCCTGGTTGATCGCCTGCGCCGCACGCTGGTGCATGCGCCGCGGGATCTGGTAGGTGATCGCGTTGGCGCCGGGTACCGCCGGAATCGTCGTCGGCACGACGTTCTGGAGCGTCCAGTTGCAGGCCTCGCGCCAGAACTCGGTGTGCGACTCCGTGGAGCCGTACCAGTCGACCGAGTTGATCTGGTCCGGGGCAGCCGGCACGAGTCCGAGCACCTGCGAGTTGAACAGCGCGTTGTCCGGGTCCGCGACCCAGAAGTCGAGCAGGTCCGCCGCGGCGTCGCGGCGGGTCTGGTCCCAGTTCGCGTCGGACATGAACCCGAGGCTCGGCAGCCACGAGATGTACGCCTGTGTCCCGCCGTTGTACGGCGTCGTCCAGGTGTACTTGCCCGTCTCCGCATCTCCGTCGAGGTCCGCGAACGCGCCGGGCACCTCGGTCCGGTAGTTGGCCCAGAGGTCAGTCGAGTCCTGGATGGAGTTGTTGGTGATCTGCTCGGACTGGTGGAGCGTCGTGGACTCCTCGTCACCGTGGTTGATGGAGTTCTCGTGGAAGTTCCCGTTCTCAACGTTGCGGAACTGCCACTCGACCGCGGCGCGACCGGCGTCGGAGTCGATGGCCTGTTCGCTGCCGTCGACGCTGACGACGCCGGCCTCGCTCCCGCCAAACATCGGGATGTACGCAGACATGTACTCCTCGTCAGACTGCTTCATCCCGGTGGTGTCGGGGAAGTAGTTGTCGACGCCGTCGGGACCGCCCCACTCCCGCAGACTAGCGTAGATCTCGGAGACCGTGCTGTCGCTCGCGCTGGAGTAGTCCATCCCGGTCTCGTTGCGGACATCCTCCTTCGCGATCCCCGCCGCCTCAAGATGCTCGGTGTCGTAGCAGTGAACGAACGGGCGGAGGCCCAGCGGGATGCTGACGAGGCTGCCCTCCTCACCCGTCGACTGGGCGCCCCACACGCGGTGACCGTCCATAACGGCGTCAGCCGCCACGTCCGAGAGGTCCATGCTCTGGAACAGGTCACCGACCTCCAGCCCGGCGCCCCCGGTGAGGACGCCCGGTCGGGTCATGACCTCAACCATGTGCGGCACGTCGCCCGCCGCGCGGGCGGAACGGAACTGCGAGACGACGTCCGTATACGGCACGCCTGTCACAGTAATACTGTTGCCACTCTCCTCCTCGTAATTGCTGAGGATTTCTTCAGTTCCCTCCTTCTTGCCGCCGCCCTCCGTGATGTAGGAGAGCCACATCCGGAGCTCGACGCCCGAGCCGCCGGAGCCGGTGGAGCCGCCGTCACTGCCGCCGGATCCG
>CAKZPG010000052.1 GCA_937138675.1 uncultured archaeon
CCGGAGGCGCGTCGGATGGAAGTGTGCCCGACCTGAGCATTAACACCGGGCGGTTTACGCCGACGGGCGGAGCCAATATCACGGTCGGCACTCACCCAAACCCGACCATCGCCGTATCGCCGCAAGGGTCGGATTCGGGTCTGCACGCCGACACGCTCGATGGCTACGAGGGAGCGGATCTCGCGGCTTTGGCCGAAGACGAGACGATCAGCGGGGCGTGGGAGTTTGCTGATGGTCTTCGTTTGCCACGAACGAAACAGATCACGTTTCTTGAAAACCCCGGTGGGGCAGCGAGGGCCTACATTCGGTCCACGCAAGGATCGGATACAGGAGATGGTTCGACAGATTACAACTCTCTCGTCTTCGGTTCCGGTGGAGGGGCCGAAGCGATGCGGATTGCTCCCAATCAGAACGTCGGCATTCTCACCACCAACCCCGCGCACGCCCTCGACGTGGGCGGCTCGTTTTCTGCCGACACGATCGTTCTCCCCGTCAAGTAGCTCTCGAAGCCTCACCGCACAGAGATAGACCGACCTCCATGTACCTCCAAGACGACTACTTCGTGTACACGCACCCAGACGCCGACAAGACCATCGATATGGTCATCGCCGGAGATGACGCCGGCCTCAGCGGGTACAACACTGGTGAACTGTTCATTCATGAGTTTGGCGATGGCACGCGAGACCTCGTCTGGATCGATGGATCGGGCACGGCGCGACGGATGCCTTCTGTCTACGTGAACTCAATTTCCGCGCCGAATCAAGACGACAACACGATCTGGCGCGACTCCAGCAGCAATGCGCTTGCGTGGAAGGCCGGCGGACAAGCCTACTCGATCCTCGGAGATCGCAACAGCGTCGGCAACGTCGGCGGGCTGCAACTCTCGTCGGTGCAGCAGGGAGTGAAAGTCGAATTTGGCACCGACGAGAAGCGGTTTCTGCCGCAGGAGTTCCGTCTCTTTCGTGGGAAGGACCCCAATCCCACGAATGACCTCGGGATCATCGGAAACGGCCATGTCGACAGCGACGCGACCGACGGGGAGACCTACTACTACAAGGTCAGGGAGACCACCACGCTCGCAGATGGCAGCACGAGCACCGACGTCACTGAGATCAAAAGCATCACCTACGAGGAGCCCTACCCCGGGAGCCCTGCGACGAGCGCGCCTCAAAATATCAGCGTGGGCTTCGGAAACGCCGTGTCGGGGCCCTATCCCGTTATCGTGACGTGGGACGACACGCGAGATGGCTACGACGTGCTTGTGCAGATCGACCAGCAGGACAGCTTCGGCGCTCCCTGGAATACGCTATTCTCCAGCATCGTCCCCGAGTCGGAGTCGCCCGGTTACCACTCGCAAAACGACGACGGCAAAACCTTTACGGACAGCGAGCTTGGTTACCGCGTCAAGGTGACGCTGTACTACACACACCCGGATGGCGCCGGTCCGACAGCCACTGTCTACAAAAGCTCTCCCTCTGGCTCCGGCTCTTAAACGCCACACAGCCCGCCAGCTCTACCGAGAGATTACCGGTTACGACGGCCCCGAGGACGCACTGCGGCAGCTCTTTATCACTCACACGCTTTCTAATTAGCAACCGCACACGCTATGGAAACAACGACCATCAAGGACGACCGCATCACCTGGATCAACCGCCTGCGCCAGATCCAGCAGGTCAGCCCGGCCGACGTGCCCCAGCCGCTCGTTGCGGTGCTGTTCGAGAACCAGGGCCGCCTCGAATCCGTCCGCGACCGCTACCAGACGGTCGAGCAGGCGCTGATCGAGCGCCACGC
>CAKZPG010000053.1 GCA_937138675.1 uncultured archaeon
CCGCTTGACCCGCGCCTGAAGACACGGGTATGCGCTCGCACTATGTATCAGGGTCCTCAACTTTCGAATCCGAGGTCAACGGCGCGCTCTCGGCGAACCGCTCGAAGCGGTCGGCGAAGCCCGACCGACAGGAGGGACAACAGAAGTGGTGAGCGACGTTTGATATTGGTGCTGGAGGGCCTGATGGGCAGACAGGTCCAACTGTCGACCATATCGTTTTAGGATAACTAAGCGGGCGACACAGACGGCGAGGACCGGGTCGCAGCGGGTGTTGAGGCTGGGGGCGGCTTGGCGGCTTGGTCGACCGATAACGGGCTCATGCCCCCTGTGACAAGCTATTTGAACGTGAATCTCTTTGCTGGTTGTAGTTGTGTACATACAGCCCTCCAACGGTTCGGTTCGGCTTTGCGGCCGCGGAGGTTGCCAGTGACCGGCGACCGCACCGCAGCGCTCGCAGTGACAATCGCCGTCATCTGTCTCGCGGCGGCTGTCACCCCCGTTGTCGCACAGACCGGACGTTCTGGAACGGTCATCGGTAGTCCCGAACTCGCTCTTCTCGAGTCCTCCGAAAGGTTCGAGCCGGGGACCCGGGCGCAGTTAGACCTCACCCTGACCAACCGCGGACGGATTGTTCGGGGCGGCCCGTCGGAGCACGAGTCTCGGGTGACAACCGCGCGGGGCGTCGTTGTTGAGGCAAGGGCGGGGTCGGCACCGATCAAAGTGAACACCGGTGCGGTCGGCGTCGGCAACGCTCCGACGGGGACAACGTCGGTTCCGTCCGTCGAGATAACCGTCTTGGAGGACGCAGAGCCGGGAACCTACCGTGTGCCCGTCGACGTCTCCTACGCCTACACCCGAAGCGTCAACTACGGCCCCTACAGCCCAGAGTACAACGACTTCGATGATGAAGAGACCGTCTACGTCACGATCCGGGTGCGCGACCAGGCGCGGTTCGCTGTTGTCAGCAGCGAGACCGGCGCACAGGTCGGCGACCGTGGGTCGTTTGCGGTCACGGTCGAGAACGTTGGGACCCGCACGGCGCGCGATACCAGCGTCGTCGCCCAGTCACGGAGCGACGAGCTTACTTTCGGCACTGAATCCTCGGAGTCGACCGCGCAGGTCGGAGCGTGGGGACCCGGAAAGCGCAAGACGGTCGAGTACACCGTCATGATGGCCGAGGGCGCGACGCTTCGCGACTACACGGTCGACCTGACGGTCGACTACCTCGACACCGATGGCATTGACCGGACCTCGCGGGCACTGAACGTCGGACTCCGCCCGGCGCCCGAGCAGTCGTTCTCGCTCACGAATGTCTCGACCTCGCTTCGGAGTGGCGAGGAGGGCCGCGTCGCGGCCACGATAGTAAACGAGGGACCGGAGCCGGTCCGGAACCCAGTCGTGACGCTCTCGGCGTCGGACGGGAACGGGGATGCGAACACGAACGTGGTCGTCGACTCACCCGAGTACGCCGTTGATGACCTCGCACCCGGCGAGCGCGCGCGGGTTGTGTACACCGTTGAGGTGAGCTCGGCGACGAGTCCGGGCGTCCGCCAACTTGAGTTTACGACGCGGTACCGCAACGGGCGAAACGACCTGCGCGAGAGTGACCGCCTCGAGACCCAAGCCCGGATCGAACCACGGCGCGACCGGTTCGTTATCGAGACAGTGACCGATGGTATCGAAGCCGGCAGCAGCCGGGAGGTGACGGTACAGATTACGAACAATCGGGACGAACCGCTCACAAACGTGGAGGCGAAAACGTTAGTGGGGGACCCGCTCTCCAGCGATGACGACGAGGGTATTGTCCCCGAACTAGCGCCGGGCGAGACGGCGAGTATCATCGTCTCGTTGAGCGCGTCATCCGACGCGCTGGCGAAGCGCTACCCCGTTTCGTTCGACCTCCAGTATCAGCTGCCTGACGGCGACACCGAGGTGTCGAAAACCTACACCACGGCCGTACGGGTAAACAAGAGTGAGGGTACCGGCCTTCCCCTTTCAGTTCCTGTCCTCGTCGGCGCCGTCGTCCTCGTTGGGGGAGTCGGCGTCTTCGGCTGGCGGCGTCGGGCCGGCTAACCGATGGGGCTCCGGTCCGACTCTCATCGGTATATCGACATCGTGGAGGGGTTGATAGCAGAGCGCCCGAAAGCAGTGATCCTCGCTTTCCTGCTCGTCTCAGGCGTGTTTCTTCTCGGGCTCGGTGGGTCGGCCACGGAGTCGGGGACGAGTCAGTTCACCGAGAACGTGCCTGCGGCGACCGCGCTGGAGAACGTCAACGATAATTTCGAGCGGGTGACGTTCGAGCGTTCAGAGGGAACGACACAGCTCATCCAGTCAAGTTCTAACGTCCTTTCGAAGCGGTCGCTGACACGAATGCTCCACGCACAGCACCGGCTGAAGCGCAACCCAGCGCTTCAGGTGGAGTCGACAACGAGCGTCGCGCAGACAGTTGCGCGGACCCTCGACCCGGACGCAGACCGGCTGTCAGCACAGATTCAGGCAATCGAGCGTGCGACGCCAAGGCAGATAGACCGCGCCGTCCAGACCGCAGTTGAGCGGGACCCGCGACTCCAGGCCAGCCTGAGTACCGACTTCAATGCCCGCTCCGCCAGCGCCTCTGCGACGGTGGGTGTGGTCACTCACGCTGTTGCCGGCGCAGACGGCGGCGGACCGGGCACCAGCGGGTCAAGCCCGCTGACGGACGTCCAGCGACACGCAGTCTTCATCGTTGGCTCCGTCGGTGGCGACATCACGGTGTTCGGGAGCGGGCTGACCTCCGAAGAACTCGGCACGGTCATTGGTGACTCTCTACGCCTCGTCGTCCCCGCCGCGTCCGGACTCATCCTTCTCTTTCTCGTGTTCGCCTACCGCGACCCCATCGACCTACTTCTCGGGGTCGTCTCGCTCGCGATGGCGATTGTCTGGACGTTCGGGTTCATGGGGCTTGCGGGCATCGCGTTCTCGCAGCTTCTGATCGCGGTGCCCCCACTCCTGCTCGCGGTGGGCATTGATTTCGGCATTCACGCTATTAATCGCTACCGTGAGGAGCGCGTTCAGGGGAGGGCCATCGGCATGTCGATGCGGATCACGACCGACCAACTACTCGTCGCCTTCGCCATCGTTACTGGGACGACAGTGATTGGCTTTCTCGCGAACGTTTCCAGCGAACTCGGACCGATTCGTGACTTCGGTCTCGTCGCTGCCGTCGGCATCGTATTCACGTTTCTCATCTTTGGGATCTTCCTGCCCGCCGCGAAGGTGTACGCAGACAGCCTGCGCGAGCGGTTCTCGTTCCCTGCGTTCGGGTCGCGGCCGCTCGGCTCCGAGAACTCCGCCCTCGGTCGTATTCTGCCGGTCGGGGTCTGGATCGGCCGGGTCGCCCCGCGGGCATTTCTCGCGCTCCTTCTCGTGAGCACGGCGTGGATGGGCTACTACGGCGCGGGCGTCGACAGCCGATTCTCGCAGGACGACTTCCTCCCCCCCGAAGAGAACCCCGAGTATCTCGGGTACCTTCCCCAGCAGCTTCAGCCTCAGGACTACACCGTCACGGAGACGACAAACTTTCTTGAGGAGCGGTTCCAGACCGGCGAGGAGGACACCACGACGGTCTACGTCGAAGGCTCGTTGACGGATGACAGCGCTCTGGAGTCAATGTGGCGTGCAGGCGCGGACCCGCCGGACTCGTTCGTCGTCGATGATGGCCACGCTCGCGAAACGAGCATCGTCAGCGTGATCCGCGTGTACGCGGCACGTGACGCTGGATTCGCGCGCCTCGTCGCCCAGAACGACCGGAACGCGAACGGCATCCCCGATGATAATCTCGTCGCGGTGTACAAAGCGCTGCTTGACTCGCCAGTGCGAGAGCGGGCGCTTCGCTACATCACCGACGACTACACCGCTGCGCGGGTGGAGTACGCCGTTGAGTCCGACGCGAGCCAACAGGCGGTGACTGAGGATACCCGGGCCGTCGCCGACCGGTACCGGTTCGAGGCGACCGCGACGGGTGGCATCGTCGTCCTGAAGGCCGTCTCCGACGTCATCGCCGAGTCTGCCTTCGTCAGCCTCGTCTACGCGCTGGTCGGGAGCGGCCTCTTCCTGGTTGTAGTGTATGCGGTGCTGAAGGGTCGGCCATCGCTTGGGGTGGTGAACCTCCTGCCCATCGCCGTCACCGTCGCCGGCATCGCTGCCACGATGCGGTTCCTGAACATCCCGTTTAACGTTCTTACAGGGACTATACTGTCTATCGGCCTCGGTCTCGGTGTCGATTACTCCGCCCACCTCGTCCACCGGTTCACCGAGGAGTACGACGGCGAGAACGTCTTTACGGCGCTCACGGCTACCGTCCGCGGGACGGGCGGGGCACTCACGGGCAGTATGCTCACCACTGTCTCTGGAATCGGGGTGCTGGTGGTGGCCATAACCCCCATTCTCGGACAGTTCGGTCTCCTGACTGCAGTAACCGTCCTCTACTCCTACCTCGCGTCGGTCATCGCGCTTCCGCCGGCGTTCGTTGTTTGGGCTCGCGTCGTCAACGACGATGCGGTGGCCCTCGGCGCGGACGTGGAGACGAGCGAATGAGTGTCGTCGTGACCGTATCGCGCGGGCGCGGTGGAACTGAGCGGCCGAAGACGACCGAGGCTATCGGAGCCATCGATGGAGGGTAGCGACGCCGTCAAGATGATAAACGACCTCGAGTTGTCGACGTATGAGGCGCGGGCGTTCATTGCGCTCGTCCGTCTCGGGAGCGGGCCCACGCTTTATTTATGGATTGGGTAGGACTTGTCGGATTCACTCCCGGCGTAAACGCCGGGATACTCTCCTTGTAGAAAGAAAGGCTCCATGGCTACGGCTTGGTTTACGGATATACACGGAGTTATTACCTTGAGTCGAGTGTAGGGACGTTCGGACATATCCGTGTCTCTTACCAGTCAGGCCGTTCATCTGAGTACTCCCGCGGTCGGCTCTGGACGCATCGGTCGGGCATGTCAACAGAACAACTTAGACACGGCCGTGAACTCATTCCGTTCACATCTCAGATCTGTGACGGGGTTGCTCCTCATATTCGTTTTCCGCAGGATGCTCCGACGGGGATTTGAACCCCGGTCATTGCCTCGAGAAGGCAATATGATTGGCCGGACTACACTATCAGAGCGGGCCTTCTGCGCATCGAATATTTGGGAAGAAAGGTGTAAAACCGTTCCGTTTCGTGGCTGACTACCGCTCGCCCTCGGCCAACTCGTCATCATCAAACGCCGTGGCAACCGTCTCCGTGTCAAGACGGCCGTAGCCGTCTTCATCGACGACAGCGACGACCAGATCCGCCGGGGTTAGTTCGTCGTCGCTTTCGCGCAAGGCGTCGACGACGGTTGTGAGAGCGGCGTCCGCGTCTAGAGCTTCGGTATACGTCTCCTCCAGCCGCTCACGAATGCCCGTCGAGTCCGCTCCGATGACGGCCGCACGCCACGTCTCGGGGACGCCTTCGGGCCCGAGGGCGTAGAGCGCTGGTTCACCGTCGTGGACGCCGCCGACGAGGAGCGCGGCCCCAAACGGTCGCGTTCCACCGGACTGTGTGTACTCCTGAACGTGGTCGGCAAGCCCAGTCGCGACAGCTTCGGACGATATCGGCTCGCCGTAGCGCAGGCGTTCGCGCTGGGCGGCGCGGCGCGCGAAGTCCACGAGCTGTCTTCCGTCGGCGGCGTGGCCGGCGGTGGCGGCGCCGAGGTGTTCGTCCAGCTTGTGGAGTTTCTCGACGCTGTCCTCGACTTGGAGCGAGGAGCGCGCCTTCACGACAGCAGCCAGCACCACGGCGTCGCCACCGCTGACGGCCACGGCAGGCGCGCCGCGGGCGACGGCCTCGCGCGCGTACTCCACCTGATAGATTCGTCCGTCGGGCGAGTAGAGGCTCGTCCCGCGGTCATACGCCTGCCGGTCGTTTCCGTTCATCGTCCGCGGCTCCTCGCGGCCCAGCAGTTAGTCATACGCTAATACGAGGGATGGCGAGGCAAAACCGTTCCCCTCTCGACTGCGAAGACTTGCTTTGTCACCACGAAAGATACACGTAATATTCGCCGCGGCCCTACGAGACTTGCACTCCTCGACGCCGACCAAACAGAGGAGTAGGTATCGACGCTCTCATTATGTGTCACCTTCTCCGCCCTAAAGGGCGGAGCTTGTCGGTGGACTCCCGTTCTGGC
>CAKZPG010000054.1 GCA_937138675.1 uncultured archaeon
GATCAGTCCTACTCTGTTGGCGAATTAGCCGATGCCATCGATAAAAGTCAGAGCTAGACATCGGAGGTCGTTGGCGACCTCGAAAACGCCCATCTTGTAGATCTGCTGGAGCGTCTCCTCCGCAGCGAGCAGGTTGTGCTCCTCCAGGAATTCCCGTCCCTCGTCGGTAAGTCCATAGAACTTCCAGGGGTAGCCCTGCCGGCGCTGATCGTCACCCAAGACGACCTCCTTGACGATGCCGGCGTCGCTGAGCTTTTGGATGTGGTTGTAGACGGTGGCATCGCTCACGCTAGAGTTGAGCTCCTCAAGTTCGTACATCGAAGGAAGCTGCTCTGGATGCTGGAGGATGTTGTTGATCAAGGCAAACCGCGTCTGCTGAGTGACAAAGTGGGTGAGTTTCCGTGGTGTCGTGCTCTCACCGTTCCCAAGGATATCGTCCATATCCGGGTGTTCAACTGAGCACGCTAGAGTAGTTTACTCCAGAGTAGACCACGGAGCAGAAACGACTGAGAAGCAAGACAAGAGGTTACGCTTGAGATGGAAGCTGACCATCTGGACGTGGGACCTGCCCCTGTTTGATTTCGTGGTTGACGCGACGTCTTTGCCGTCGCTCAAGACGTCGCACCACGAGCCACGGAAGGCCTCATCCGGAGCGTTTATTGTATTGTGCGTTATACACACTATTGTGAAACAACGAATCGGAACGATCGCAGTCGCGGCACTCGTGGTGACGGCGGCGCTCGTCGGTGTAGTGGGCACGTCGTCCGCGCTGGAGTACACAAATATCGGCGACCCGACGCTGGAGACGACGGTTGACGGCCCGAACGTCGTTCAGGCGGGCGAGACGACTACACTCGCCGTGACGGTTAGGAACAGTGGGCAATCGATGACGACCCTCAACGGGCCGGTGCGCGAGTTCGACCGGGTCGTTCGGGCTCAGTCGCTCCAGCCAGGCGCCGCACTCTCGACGACAGCGACGGTCCAGGCAGGGTCGGCGCCGGTGACGGTCCGGACCGGTGAGCAGTCGGTCGGGGTTGTCACGCCCGACTCGACGGCACGGATGCCAGTCCAGGTGGAGGTAAACGAGTCGGCCGCGGCCGGCACGTACCGCCTACCGGTCGAACTGCGCTACCGGCACCTAAACACGGTACTCGCCAACGATGACGAAACGTACGTCACCTACAGCACCGAGACGGTGCGGACCAGCGTTGTCGTCCGCGTTGAGGAGACCGCGCGTCTCACTGTCGTCGACATGCGCGGCGAGGGTCTCTCCGAGGGTGCGGACGGACGGATCGAGGCGACGGTGCGAAACACCGGGAGCGGAACCGCCTCAGACGCCAGCCTGCGTCTCCACGGCACCGAGTGGCTGACGCCCCGGACGGGTGAGTCCGGGCTCGGTGACCTCGCGCCCGGCGAGGAGACGACCACGCAGTACCGTGTCGGCGTCAGCGACGTCGCCGCCGGCGATCACGCAGTGGGGCTCTCCCTACACTACGAGGACCGCAACGGTGTCGTTGTGGAGACGCCGGTCCGGACCGGGTCCATCCGGATCGGTGAGGGGCCACAGTTCGATGTGACCGCCTCGGGTAAGTCACTGTACGTCGACTCCGCCGGCGCCGTCCGGCTCACAGTCGAGAACGTCGGCGACGAACCGGCCGAGGACGTGCGGGTCACCCTCCGGGAGTCCCCACCGTTGACCCCCGTCTCGGGCGCAGCGAGCCTCGGTGACCTCGCGCCCGGCGAGCACGCGTCGGCACGCCTCCGTGTCGAGGTGGGCGATCGCGCCCTCGCGGGGTCCTACCCCCTCTCGGTCGTCGTCGAACGCGACGATCTGTTCGGCGACCCCGTCACAACCGACCCGCTGACCGCGGGCGTCGAGGTCGGGCCGGAGCGGACGGTCGAAACCGAGTCGGCCGGGTCGATCTCCGCCGGGGCGACCACGACCATCGAGTTCACCGTGACGAACACTGGCGAAGCGCCGATGCGCGACGCGGTTGTCCGCCTCAATGCCGACTCGCCGTTCGAGACGGACGACGACACCGCCTACGTGGGTGAGCTCACGCCTGGCGAGAGCGCAACGGTCCAGTTCACCGTGAGCGCCGACGGCGCGGCAACGTCAAAGTCGTACGCTCTCGACACGACAGTGGCGTTCGACAACGCGTTCGGGAGTCGGGTCGTCACCGACGTTGAGTCGACCGAGCTCCGGGTCAAAGCGGGCGGCGGCGGGCCGCTCGCGGCCATTCTCGACTTTCTCGGACTGTGATCCGAGACGGCTTAGAGCGGGTCGGGCGCTGGTCCGCAAACCACCAGCGCGCCGTCGTCGCCGTCGTCGCTGTTCTCGTCGTTCTCTCGGGAGGCGTCGCGGCGACGAGCCTCCAGATGAGCATGGGGATGAGCCTCTACGTCGACGACGACTCGCGGGTCTCCGAGAACTGGGAGCAATTGAAACAGGACCACGGCACGGGCAACGCCGTCTTTGTCGTCGTCGAGTCCGATAGGCTCTACGACCCCGAGACGGTCCGCGCAATAGACCGTCTTGACCGGCGGTACGCAGACCTCGACGACGTCTCCACGGTGATGAGCCTCGCGGATGTGGTTCGCCTCGGTGCGGGCGGGGAGATCCCCGAGACGGAACGCGGTGTCCAGCGTGCCATAGACCGCGTGCGCGGGCAGCCAGGCGGCGACCAGTTAGTCGACCAGGTCGTGCCGGAGACGGGGACGACAGTCGTCGTCGCTAGTTACGGCGAGGTCGACCGATTCGACCGCGGGGCGTTCCTGCCCGTGCGCGGCTCTGACATCATCTACGGCGAGATACACGAGGAGACGGACGCCGCGGAGCTCCCGCCGGGAACCGGCGTGACGGTCACAGGCCAGCCGGTGTTCGAGAACGCCGCCTTCGGGCTGATGCTGCCGGAGATGATCACGCTGTTCGCAGGCGCGTTCACGCTCATCTTCGGCATCGTCTACCTCGTGATGCGCGGGCGCCTTGCTCGCGGACGTGAGGTGGCGTTCCCCCTCTCCGTGGCGATGATCGCCCTGGTCTACATGGCGGGCGCGATGGGCGTTCTCGGCTACTCGTTCAATGCCATCATGCTCGGCGTGATGCCAGTGGCGCTGGGGCTGGGCATCGACTACGGCCTCCAGATCCAGACGCGCTACGCCGAGGCCAGAGAATCCGGCGAGTCACCGCTTGAGGCCGCCGGGCTGGCGAGTCGAACGACCGGCCAGGCGCTGCTTATCGCGATGGGGACGACCGTCGTTGGTCTGGGCTCCCTGCTTGTCTCGCCCGTCCCACCGGTCCGCCAGTTTGGCGTGACGAGCGCCGTTGCCGTCCTCGCAGCGATGGCGTTGTCTGTGACGCTCCTGCCCGCCCTGCTCGTGCGCTTCGACGCCGGGCCGCCACGCTCCGGGACGGACGCGGCGGCGGGCGACCGCGTCGAGTCGGCGTTCCGGCGGCTGACCGAGCGCGCTACCGCCGGCCGACCGCTGCTCACACTGTTTCTCGCGGTGCTGCTCGTCTCCGGGGGCGCGTACGCCTATCCGCAGGTTGAGCCCCGGCAGGAGATGATGGACTTCTGGCCGCAGGACCTGGAGGCGAAAGACGACCTCGACCGGCTCTCCGACACCGTCGACAGCCCGAAGCGAATCTACGTTTTTGTCGAGACGGACCGCGCGTACAGTCCCAAGACGTTCCGTGAGGTGGCCGAGTTTCAGCGCCTGATGCTCGCGAACGACCGGGTGAACGGGGTTCAAAGCCCCGTCACCGCGGTCCAGTTGGCGAACGGCGACCAGATTCCGGAGACAAAGTCCGAACTCGACGCCGTCCTCGCGACGCAGACCGGGACGGGCCCGACAGCCGTCGAGGACCCCGACAAGCACCCCTCGCGGCTGGTCCTGACCTTCGCCGTCGACGACGTGGAGGGCGAGGCTATCCGGACCCTGATAGAGGAGTTCGACGGGAACGCCGCCCTCACCCTCCGCTCGGCCGACGAGGTGCGCGTGACAGGCAAGCCCGTCCTCAACCGGACGGTTATCGAGAACGTCACGGCGGGGCTCACGCCGATGACGCTCCTCTCGTTCGCCCTTGGCGGCACCTTTCTGGCCATCGCCTTCCGGTCCGGGCGCATCGCGGCCGTCCTCGTCGGAAGCGTCGCGGCGACAGCAGCCCTTGCGGTCGCCGGGCTGATGTATCTCCTCTCCATTCCGTGGAACCCGCTGACGATCACGATGTCCTCCATCGCGCTCGGAGTGGGAGTGGACTACGGCGTCCACGTCTTCGAGCGCTACGCCGAGGAGGTCGAACGCGGCGCCAGCGACCGAACCGCTGCGGCAACCGCGGTGGCGAAGCTCGCTCGCCCCGTGTTGGGCTCCAGTCTCACCACCATCTTCGGGTTCGGGGTCCTCGTCATCTCGCGGTTCCCCGTCCTCGCTAACTTCGGGAAGGTGACTGTCTTCGCAATCGCTCTGTCGCTCGTCGGCGCCTTTCTCATCCTCCCGGCAGCGCTCGTCGTCGTCCCTGGACTGGCCCAGCGGGGCGGCGGCACCGAGACAACCGCGAACGCTCCGGCCCCCGACACAGTTTAGTGGGTATAGCACAATACACTAATTGATGTCCATAGAAGTGTTCGTCCGGCGTCTGGCCGGCACTGTTGTTCTCGTGTCGCTTGCACTCGGCTCGTTCGTCGACCCGCTCGGCTACCTGTTGGCCGCGTTTGTCGGCGCGAACCTGATCCAGAGCACGTTCACGGGCGTCTGCCCGGCCGAAACAGCCTACGAGCGGCTAGTCGCGGCCGACTGACGCATCATCCCGTAGTCTTGTACATACTGCGCAAGATTATTGTCTGTCGGCCTCGTAGCTAGAGGCGATGAGCGACGACCCGACGACGGATCGAGAGCAGATCCGCGAGCAGAAGATGGCCGAGCTGCGCGAGCGACTGACGAGGGACGCGGGAGCGGCGGACAGCGGCAACGTCGCGGCCTCCGACGAGCCCGTTCACGTCGACGGGCAGGACGACCTCGACGGCCTCGTCGGTGAGGGCGGCGTGGTGCTCGTCGACTTCTACGCCGACTGGTGTGGCCCCTGCAAGATGCTCGAGCCGACGGTCAAGACACTAGCGCGGGAGACGCCCGCGACAGTTGCGAAGGTTGACGTGGACACAAACCAGGCTCTCGCCGCGAAGTTCGGGGTCCGGGGCGTCCCGGCGCTGGTCCTGTTCGCGGACGGCAAACAGGTCGAACAGCTGACTGGGGTGCGCGGCGAGGCGGAGCTTCGATCCCTGATCGAGCGCTACGTTTGAATCGCCCCGGGGTCACGCCCCCAACGGCACACGCCTCGATCATCAACAGACGTCTCAGCGCGGCACCCGGGCGCCCCGCGTCGGCTGGTGGCTCGCCACGAACGAGACGCATACGTCGAAGAGGCCAGAGACGGCATCCGCAACGAGGACACGCCTCCTCGGACGAACGTACCGGCGCTACTCCGCCGGCGCCACGCGCTCCGCGTACTTCCCCTCGAACTCGTCTATCAGTTGGTCCATCAGCGCGTACCACTCGTCGAGCATCTGCTGGAGGTCTGCGGCAACCAGTTCTGCGTCGACCGGTTCGTACACGTGATAGTAGCCGCCGTCGTCGTAGTTTATTTGTTCGGCGCGAACGAACCCCGCGTCGACGAGTCGCCGAACCGACCGGTAGGCCGTCGAGCGCTCACGGTCCACCGCATCGGCAACCGCGTCGACTGTCAGCGGGTCGTCAACAGCGACGAGTGCTGAAAATACGTCGCGGTCGAGGCCTTTGAGCCCGTGGAAGCACTCAAGCAGGCTCTCACACTGCATGTTGCCGGTGAGGTGGTCCCGGACCGACTGTGACATAGTTCAGTGTAGGGCGGGACAGGCAAAAAGCGTAGCCCGACGCCATCGAGGTCAGGCCGCATCCTCTCGTCCTCCACCACGACCCCTGCGGGGCCCAGTTGTTCGCACTTCGACGCCACGCTGATTATCACCCCGGCGGCGTCGAGGCGCGTCTTCGGCGCCCGGGGGTGCGCAGAGCGGGCCGTAAACAGGTTGCTTGCGAACGGGTCATCGGCCCAGTCGCGGAACCAGACGTCACCGTCGGCGGTCTCACAGAACTGGCGGAGACACTCGACGCGTGAACTACCCTACCCTACTCGCTCACGGCTGACGCCGTTCGCTCGTTGAGGGGA
>CAKZPG010000055.1 GCA_937138675.1 uncultured archaeon
CCTGCCTGCCCTTCATGCCACGATGGGCAGGCACAAGCGGGCGAGGGTCGCTTTTTATTTACCGTGTCGCCACGGCCTCGGAGACGCCCTCTCGGGAACGGTATGGTGGCCTTCGTCGTCCAGGCGGACCCCAATCCACCCGCCAGTTTTTGCCCGTTGTGTTCGACCACGGATATGCTGTCAGGGGGCGTTAACTCCGGCGGTTGTGGCGGAGTTGTCGGATTCATCTCCGCCGTAAACGGCGGGGATTTTTCCTTGAACTTCCGTAATCAAAAGCTATAGTTCGTGTTTCCGAACAACGAGTATGACCATCCGCACGGCTGACTCTCTCGCCACTGTTCGTTCCAACCGGTGAGCCCGCGTACCCGCTCTGCACTCCTGTGGGGCCTCGTCGGCGCGATGGCGTTTCTCGTGCTGGCCCAGGGCTACCGGCTCCTCGCATCACTCGGTCTCGACACCCTCGCCCTCGTCGGCGTGGCCGTCGTCGTTGGCGGCGTGACGACGCTTCTCGCCTACGTCGTCGAGCCACGGCTCCTACGCCTGGGCGGGAACGAACAGTGTTAAGAGTCACACCGGGTTAACGCAGTGCGAGCCGGGATGGCCGAGTGGTAAGGCGCACGCCTGGAAAGCGTGTTCCCTCTGGGATCGGGGGTTCGAATCCCTCTCCCGGCGTTTCCACCGATCGCGACCGGCGTGTATCGGCGCTCGCCCACAACGGCGGTCGTCGGTCGCGGTGACGAGGAGTGTCGACGGAGCGGAGACAGCACGCACAGCGAGTACCGCTGCCCGTCCGGCGACACACTCGGTTCGGCCACGCCCAGGAGCGGGGAATAGACAGGGCTGGAGGCGAGAGAACGACCGCTTGGCTACTCGACCAGCAGGCAGCGGTCGAGATAGGTGACGAGCGTCTCGCGGGTGCGCGCCACCGCCTCTTGATCGTCAAGCGAGACCCCGCGGATCATCGTCCCGAGGAGCGTAGTGTGAATGAACTCGGCGACCTCGTCGGGGTCGGCTTCGGGGTCGAACTGGCCAGTCGCGACGCCGCGACGGATCACGTCCGCGAATGCCGACCGGATGATCGTGTCCGAGCGCCGGACGAGTTCACAGTGGCTCTCATCGTGGGGTGCGGCGGCCCGGATCTCGAGGAGAACCCGCCGGAACTGCGCCTCGTCGTCGTCCATCGGGAAGGGAACGATGCGATTGACGAGGGTCAACAGGTCGTCGTAGGGGTCCGCACCCTCGACGGTCAGACGCTCGGCGAGTTCGTCCAGGAGGTGACGCAGAAAGTCTGTGAGAAGCTCGTGTTTGTCCTCGTAGTGGTAGTAGAGCAGCGACTTCGACTTCTCGAACTCGTCGGCGATATGCTGGATCGTCGTCTCGTGGTAGCCGTGGCGACAGAGCGCGCGGTAGGTCGCGTCGCGGATCGCAGACTGTACGTCCGGGTCGCCGCCGACGCTAGTGCCCGACACAGTCACGAGCCAAATTTACACGGCGAGGGATCAAAAACCGCTCGCACTCGGTCAGGCACGGCGGCGTCCCAGCGCACGTTCGGCCCGGTTCAGTATCACGAGCGTCGGCGGGAGTGTCGCGAGGGCGGCCACGAGCGTCAGGGCGATGACGCCGACGGTGAGAAAGCCGAAGTCCGCGATGATCGGGAACGGCGATGCCGCGAGCGCGGAGAAGCCGAAGACGGTTGTCATTCCCGACACCGAGATAGCCTTGCCGACCCGGGTCGCCGCCGTCTCTACGGCGTCGAGCGGCGAGGCGCCCTGTCCGACCTCCTCGTAGTACCGCTCCATCACGATCACGGTGTACTCGGCCCCGATGCCGACCGTCAGTGCGCCGAGACTCGCCCCCAACGGCGACACCCGAACGCCCAGCGCGTTCATATAGAGCCCCTGCCACCCGACGACGAACGCCATCGGGACGAGCGGCGCAATCGCCCGCGTTAGGTCGCGGTAGTAGATCAGAAGAGCGACAAAGACGAAGGCAAAGCCCAGGAGCGTGGTGACGTTACGACTCTCAATCTGGTCGACGACCCCCGGCGTCGAGACGACGGCATTCCCGGTCATCTGGGCGTCCACACCCGGAGGCGGACGGGAGAATTCAAGCGCGGAACGGACATTCGCGATGAACGAAAGCGTGGCCTCTGTCGAGAGGTCCGGGCGGCTGACAACGACGATACGGCCGTAACCGTCGTCGACGAGCCGCTGGCGCTCGGTCGGAGGCGCTCGGGCGAGCGCCCGCTCGACACCCGCCTCCGTCTCGGGAAGGCGCCCGTCGTTGTGTCGCCGGACCACCTCTGCGGGCGTCTCGACGCCGACGACGCTCGGTGTACCCGTCGAAGCGTGGTCGAACCGCTCCATCCATCGGAGCGTCTCGGGGTGGGTCACCTCGCCCGCGACGAGGACGTCGAACTGGACCGCCGCGCCACCGCCGGTCTCGGCGCGGAACTGCTGGAGGTCGAGAAGTGCGGGCAGGTCCTGCGGGATGAATTCCTCGGTATCCGCGAGGGTCTCCAGTTGTGTGCTAGCTTGGAACCCCCCGGTCATGAGGAGGCTAGCGAGAACGAGAACGAGAACGGGGTGGGCCGCGAGCGTGCGCGACCCAGTGCCGAGCGCCTGTCCGAACCGCCCGGGGTCGGCCTCCTCGTCAGCAGCGGACGCGCTGTCGGCGGGCGAGGGGTGGTCGTCGGTCGGTGCTGTGTTGGGAGCGTCCGGGTCACCCGTCGGCCCGGACGCGTCGCCGTCGTCCGTGCGCTCCCCGCCGTCTGTCGCGGTCGCCGCCCGGGTCACCGGCTCTTGGCCGCCGTACTGACCGCGGACACGCGCCCAGATTGTGAGGACTGGAACCAGAACGATGAGGGCGGCGAGAAAGGTGAGTATTACCCCGAAGATCGATGTCTGTGCGAACCAGACAAACGCGGGCGAGTCCTGTGTCGAGATCCACGTCGCGCTAAAGCCGAGGGCGGCGGCGAGCATCGCGATGAGGACGGCGGGCCCGATGCCCGAGAGCGCCCGCGGAAGCGCCTCACGGGGTGGCGCGCGAGCAAGTTCCTCCTCGTAGCGCTGGTGGAACTGGACGGAGTAGTCGATCCCCAGCCCGATCAGAATGGGGAAGACGGCGCTCGTGAGCGTCGAGTTCGGGATCCCCGCGTAGCCGATGGCGCCGAAGGTGTAGATGACACCGACGAAGACAGCCACGACCGGGAGGAGCCGGAGCCGGACGCCACGGAAGAGGAAAAACAGCGCGACGATCATCAAACCGACCGCGAGGCCAAGCTGCTGCTGGGTCGAGGACTGGATCGCCGTTGAGAGCTGTGAGGAGAAGGCGGCCTGCCCCGTGACGGTGACGTCGACACCGGCTGGGAACTGCGCCCACTCGCTCGCCTCGACCGCGTCCGTGTAGACGGGGCGCTCCTGCTCCTGCGAGAGGCCCGGGTCGAGTACGATTGTGACAAACGCGGCATCCTCGTTCTCGACGACGCGGGCGATACGCTGCTCGTTGCCGGGGATCTGCCCGTAGGCCGCCCGCACGCGATCTGCAGGGCTCACGACCGTCTCGACGTCCTCGCGCGAAGAGAGCCGGCGGTCGAAGCGGTCGATCGCTTGCATCGTCCGCGGGTCGGTCACCTGCCCACGCACGAGAACGGCGACCGTCGAGCGGTCGAACGTATCTTGAAAGCGCTCAAGTGTCGGGTCGGCGGCGGTGAACGCCTCGTTGCCGGTGACACTCGTTATCTGGGCGGCCCCGCCGAACGCGGCGGCGAGAAGAAGGAGGGCGACACCGAGAACCACCAGTGGGTGTCGTTCGACCGTCGCACCGAGCGCCGCAAAGCCTGAGCGGATCACGCTACCGCCGCCGGATGAGGACGTAGGCGCCCCCGACCAGAATGATCATGACCCCGGCCCCAATCGGCACGAGTGGTGGGCCACCGTCCGATTCGCTCACGGGAACACCGACCGGCAGGCCGTCCGTGAACCGCGTGTCACCGTCGGGTTCGTCGTAGCGCACCTCGACGGAGGCGTCGTACGTTTTCGGGAGCGCGGAGGCCCCGGCACTGACGGCGAATGTCGCGGTGGCGGTCTCGCCCGACGTTAGCTCGCCGAGGAAGGCGCCGTCGTCGGCCGATGAGAGCGGGTCAGTCGGGAACAGCCGGGCGTTCACCGCCGACACCGGCCGTTCGCCGGTGTACCGAAACGTCACCTCAAGTGTCCCGGAGCCGCCGGGCGAGAGGTCGGTCGAGACGTTCGTCACCTCGAACCGCTCCCGGGCCTGTTCAATCGTCAGCACCCGGCGCAGGGGGTTGCTCGTTGTCCGGACCTCGCCCCGGGCGTTCTCGTACTCGACGGTGAACGCGAAGCTGTTGGTGCCCGGCTCGGCGTCCTCGGCGACGGAGACGGTGAACGAGACGGGCGCGGACTCGCCCGGTGCGAGGTCACCGACAGCTGACTCGCCGTTCGTCGGCGTCACCGGCGAGTCGGGGCCGCCGCGCATCCGCACCGCAACCTGTCGGGCGGGCGCCTCACCTACATTCGCGAGGTCGGCCCTGATTCGAGCCTCGTTCTCGTCGACGCGGAACCGCTCGGTCTCGACGTTCTGGAGCGCGAACGTCCGCTCTGCACCGACGGTTACGCCGACAGTCTGGGGGTTCGCGCGCGCTTCCACGCCGTTCGCGTTGTCGAAAGTGACGGTTGTCCGGACGGGATACGACCCCGGCACGGTGTCAGCTGTTGCGCCGACCCGCACAGACACCTGCTGGCGCTCGCCCGGCGCCAGCTGACCGACGAAGGCGCTCGTCTGTCGCTCTGGGGCGTTTGTCGGGCCGAAGAAGAGTTCGGGCGCGCCAGCCGAGAGCCCGAGACGGGTGTCCGTAGCGACCTGTGTCCCGACGTTCTCGACGGTCAGCGCGAGTTGGTCCGTGTCGCCCGCGAACAGACCGTCGGTCTCAGCGGCGGTCACGCGGAACTGCGGTTGGGACTCGACGCGGAGCGAGACGGTCGTGCGCACTGTCTCCGTCGTCGTCACGAACTCCGGCTGCTCGCTCTGATCGAAAGTGATTGCCCGGGTGTAGGTGTACTCGACCTGAACGGGGACTTGGTAGGTGCCCGGCGTGGCGTTCCCGACCTCGAGTCGGTAGTCGAGCGGGACCGACTGTCCCGTTGGAAGGTTCCCGAGCGTCTGTGTGCCGGTCTGGACCTCGACCGGCGCGTCGATGCCCGACTCGACCACCTCTACCCGGACGTTCCGGGCGGTTGTCACCTGCTCTTCGAACTGCGGGTTCTGCGGGTCACCCTGGTCAAGAGTGCCGTCGTTCGTCAGGACGACACTCAGGTCGGTCACCGAGCTGGCCTGAACCGGACCTGTCGGTGAGGAGACCGCGATGTCCGGCTCGCCGATGACCACCGTGTTCGCGCCCGCCGGGAGAGAGAGTGCGGCCAGAACAACGAGGACAGAGAGCAACAGTGCTAGAATATGTCGACTGTTCATATTACTGAACGAATGGTCAGGCCGTTAAGCCTGACGACATCTCGCCGCCGGTAATAAACGACGGCTCGCCTACCGGCGCACAGAGTGTGTCACCGAGTGCCGTGATCCGCCGCGAGGCGGGGCGGGCCGCCCGTCTCGGGAGGACGTAGCGCTGTGGTCGGGACGGCGCGATGGGGGCCGCTTTCGCCACGTTGATATAGAACGGCAAGACAACTCAACGTGATATGAGTCAGCGACGGATGGCGGGCCAGCCCGTCATGATCATGGGCGAGGACGCCCAGCAACTCAGGGACCGCGACGCCCAAGCGCACAATATCTCGGCGGCGCGGGCTGTCGCAGAGGCGGTCCGAACGACGCTCGGACCGAAAGGGATGGACAAGATGCTCGTCGGGTCGACGGGCGACGTGACCGTCACGAACGACGGCGTGACCATCTTAGATGAGATAGATATCGACAACCCGACCGCCCAGATGATAGTCGAGGTCGCCCAGACCCAGGAGGACGAGGCCGGGGACGGGACGACAACGGCGGTCGCGGTGGCTGGTGAACTGCTGAAACAGGCCGAGGATCTGATCGAACAGGAAGTCCATCCGACGACGATCATCCGTGGGTTCACGGCTGCGAGCGAGTTCACACGCGCCGAGATCGAGGAGCTCACAACGTCGGTTGACGGCAACGAGGAACTCCTGCGCGCGGTAGCCGAGACAGCGATGACCGGCAAGGGTGCCGAGGCCAACAAGGAGGTCCTCGCGGACCTCGTCGTCCGAGCGGTTCAGGCCGTGACTATCGAGGCCGACGACGGCTCAACGATCGTCGACGTCGGTTTCGTCGAGTCCGGCACCGAGATCGGGCGTGGCGTCGAGGAGTCCGAACTCGTCCACGGCGCCGTCATCAACAAGGACCCCGTCCACCCCGATATGCCGACGGATTTCGACGAGGCTAACATTCTCCTGACGCTCGACCCCATCGAGGCCAGCGAGGCCGATGTGGACGCCTCGGTGACGGTGACCGACGCGAGTCAGATCGACGCGTTCCTCGACGCCGAAGAGGAGGAGCTGACGGAGAAAGTCGAGTTGCTGAAAGACCTCGGCGTAGACGTAGTGCTTGCTCAGAAGGGTATCGACGACGTCGCACACCACTATCTCAAGGAGGCTGGGATCCTCGCGATGCGCCGGACCAACAAGTCCGACATCCAGTTCCTCCGTGAGGTGCTCGGCGCGCGGGTCGTGAGCGACCTCGACAGCGCGACCAAAGAGGACCTCGGTCGCGGCTCGGTTCGTCGCCACGAAACAACCGATACGTTCCGGTTCGAGGGACTCAACGATGACAGCCACGGCGTGACGATCATGCTCCGAGGGTCGACCTCGACGGTCATCGACGAGATGGAGCGTGGTGTCGAGGACGCCCTCGACGTCGTCGCGACCGCGGCGGGCGACGGGCGACTGGTCGCCGGCGGTGGGGCGGTCGAGGTCGAACTCGCACGACACGTGCGCGACTACGCCGACTCCGTTGAGGGGCGTCAACAACTCGCGATCGAGGCGTTCGCCGACGCGCTTGAACTCGTCCCGCGGACGCTCGCCGAGAACGCCGGCCTCGACGCGATCGACGCGCTCGTTGATCTGCGCTCGGCCCACGACGACGGCAAGACAAATGCCGGGCTCGACGTGTTCAGCGGCGAGGTCGTCGACAGCTACGAGGCCGGTGTCGTCGAGCCGACGATGGCGAAACAGCAAGCGATCGCCTCTGCGGCCGAGGCGGCGAACCTCGTCCTCAAGATCGACGACGTGCTGGACGCCGGCGAGGGCGACGACGACGAAGGCGGCCCAGGCGGCCCAGGCGGTCCGGGCGGAATGGGCGGGATGGGCGGAATGGGTGGTGCAATGTGACGCCAGCGTAGGACAGCCCACTCTTTTCCTCCGTTCTCACGCGCGACCAGCGTTGTCGCTCGCCGTCAACCGTCTCGAAAAAATGTCGCGTCAGTGGTAGAGCCCCGGAGAGAAGGAGGTCGTAAGTCGTTTTGGGCTCTCACGTTGCACGCGGAGCCTGTGCCCGGAGATTGAAGAAGCGGGTCGACCCCGAAGTCGGGTTAGCGTCTCTCGCGCCGGTTTGCCGGTAGTTAAGCCGAGTCAACCGTTCGAGTGGTACGGCAGTCATAAGTGGGCGCCCCGGTGAGCGAGATTCGTGCTCCGACTCCTCGACAGCGAGAGCGTGCGCGCGTGTGCGCCGACGCCGGCGGTCGTGCGAGCGGTTGAGGATGCGTTCGCAGCCGCCGACCGTGGCGACGTGGTGATGCCCTCCAAGTCGTACGTCGATCTTGAGCGGTACGACGGCGACTTCCGGGCGATGCCGGCCTACGTCGACGGCGAGACGTGGGACGCAGCGGGACTGAAGTGGGTGAACTCCCATCCGTACAATCCCGAGCGGTTCGACCTCCCGACGGTGATGGGCATAATGATCTACACCGACGCTAAGACGGCCCGGCCGCTCTCGATCCTCGACGGGAGCGAACTCACCCGGCTTCGAACGGGTGCGGCCGCCGCCGTCGCGACCGACCATCTCGCGCTTAGCGACGCACGGTCGCTCGGCCTCGTCGGCGCGGGCGCGCAGTCGTACGCACAGTTGGAGGCTATCGCGACCGTCCGCGCGATCGAGGAGGTGGTGGTCGCCGACGCCGACCCCGAGGCCGCCGAGGCATTCGTCGAGACAACGCGCGATCGAGTCGACGTACGGGTCGGGACGATAGCCGAGGCCGCCGCCTGTGACGTGCTCTCGACCACCACGCCCGTCGATGAGCCGATCGTCCCCCACGACGCGGTTGGCGACCAGACGCACGTCAACGCGATGGGTGCCGACGCGGCGGGCAAACACGAGCTTACGGACGCGCTTCTGACCGACGCTCGAATCGTGATTGACGACTACGACCAGTGTGTCCACTCCGGCGAGATCAACGTTCCGTACGCTCACGACGTACTCACCGACGAAGATATCCACGCGGAACTGGGCGCGGTCGTCACCGGAACGACGCCGGGGCGCACCACGGAGACGGGGACCACTGTCTTCGACTCCACCGGGCTGGCGATCCAAGATGTCGCCGCCGCCCACGTCGTCTACGAGGCGGCGGTCAAGGATGACGTGGGCATCGAGTTTGACCTGCTCGGCGTCTAGCCCTCACTCGACGTTCGACCGGGAGCACCAGTAGGGTGCGAGCGTCTGGTCGTCGATCTCGGTGTCGTCGTCGCTCACTCAGAGCGCTCTTGAATGTCGATAGCGGGCCGACCGGGGTCGGCTTTCCGCGCCACATCTGGGGGGGCCTCGTCGGCGGCGAGGACGCGCACCTCCGTGTCGAACTCCCGTTCGACCAGCCACGCCGCGCGCCGAAGCGCCGCCCGCTCGTCCTCGGGATCGAGCGTCGGCAGGAGCGCCTCGCGCTCTGCGGCCAGCTCCTGTGCGTAGTCGACGACGGCGTTCCCGACCTCGCGGAACTCGGCCTCGCTCATCAGTTCGCCGACGAGGTCGTCGGTGTCGCTCGTCATCGCGACCTCACGGGCGCGAGACTTCCAGGCCGGGGTCACCACGACGTCGACCCGTTCGGGATCCTCGATACCGGCCATCTCGATGATGCTTCGCACGTCCTCGCGGGTAGCGGTGACCAGTCGACGGCGGTCGGCGGCGTCGCTCGTCGAGGCGGCCGGCTCGGGCCAGTCGGCCTCGACGACGAACGTCTCGGTTGTCCCAAGGTCGGCGTACAGCTCCTCGGCGAGATGCGGGGCGACCGGTGCGAGAAGCTTCACGGCCGCAGTCAGCCCGCGCGCCATCGTCGGCGCGTGAGGGGTCTCGATGTACTCGCGGTACGACCGGAGGGTGTCGACCAGTTCTTGCGCCTCCCGAAGCGCCGTGTTGAACGTCAGGTCGTCGTACTGCTCGGTCGCGACCGCGATTGACGCGTCCGTCTCGTCGCGGACGTACTGCGCGGTCGGACCATCCTCGCCCGCCGCGTCCGGGTCGAACCGGTCGACTGCGTCGGCCAGTCGGGTGAGGAACTGGTAGGTAGAGCGCACGCCCTCTTCGGTCCAGTCGAAGTCGCGGTCCGGCTGTGCCGCCCGCATCATGAACAGCCGCGCGGTGTCGGCGCCGTACTCGTTGACGATGCGCTGGGGCGAGACAGTGTTGCCTTTCGACTTCGACATCGCCTCGCCCTCAAGCTGGACCATCCCTTGGGCGAGCAGGTTCGCGAACGGCTCGCGGTGGTCGATCAGTCCCAGGTCCGAGACTGCCTTCGTTACGAACCGAGAGTAGAGCAGGTGCATCACCGCGTGTTCGATACCTCCGACGTACTGGTCGACGGGCATCCAGTCGTTCGCACGGGCGACATCGAATGGTGCGTCGGTGTCGTCCGGCGAAATGTACCGCAGGAAGTACCACGAGGAGTCGACAAAGGTATCCATCGTGTCCGTCTCGCGGGTCGCCGGCCCGCCGCAGTTGGGGCAGGTCGTCTCCTTCCACGCCTCGGCCGCGTCGAGCGGGTTTCCGGTGGTGTTGACGAACGCCGGCAGTTCGACCGGCAAGTCCTCTTCGGGCACGAGAACGTCGCCACAGTCCGGGCAGTTCACGACGGGAATAGGCGTTCCCCAGTATCGCTGGCGGGAGACCCCCCAGTCGCGCAGACGAAACTGTGAGGCGAACTCGGCGCCCGCGGTGTCCTCGGCTATCCGCTCACGGGCCTCGGCGCTCTTTAGGCCGGTGTACTCGCCAGAGTTGATTAGGACGCCGTCGTCGGTGAACGCCGCCTCGCTTACGTCGGAAGCCGCGTCCTCGCTCGGTGCGACGACGGGCCGAATCTCGACGCCCATCCGCGTCGCGAACGCGTGGTCCCGGTCGTCGTGGCCGGGAACGCCCATCAGCGCGCCCGTCCCGACGTCAGAGAGAACAAAGTCGGCGACGAACACCGGCAGTTCCTCGCCGGTAACGGGGTTGTGCGCCGTCAGGCCCGTCGCGACGCCGTTCGGTTCGTCGCCGTCAGGGTCGGCCTCGTGTTCGACGAACTCGTGGACAGCGTCGTCCTCGGCGGCGACGGCCTGCGAGATGTCATGGTCCGGTGCGAGTGCAAAGAAGGTCGCGCCGAAGATGGTGTCCGCCCGGGTGGTGAACGCTGCGACCGTCCCGTAATCCTTGTCGTCGCCGGAGACGTCGAAAGGGAGCCGAGTCCCTTCCTGCTTGCCGATCCAGTTACGTTGCATCTCGCGCACGGAGTCGGGCCATCCCGCCAGGTCGTCGATGGCCGCGAGGAGTTCGTCGGCGTACTCGGTTATCCGCAGGAACCACTGCGCGAGGTCACGCCGCTCGACGGGAGAGTCACACCGCCAGCACAGTTCGGCGTCGCCGTCGCCCTCGACCTGTTCGTCCGCGAGGACGGTCTCGCAGGAGGGACACCAGTTGACCTCGGCGTCACGCTTCTCGACGAGGCCGGCGTCGTGGAACTCGCGGAACAGCCACTGGTTCCAACGGTAGTACTCGGGGACACAGGTCGTCACCTCACGCTCCCAGTCGTAGCCAAAGCCCATCGATTCCATCTGGCTCTTCATCGTCTCGATACAGTCGAAGGTCCACTCGGCGGGATCGGAGTCGCGCTCTTTCGCCGCGTTTTCCGCGGGAAGGCCGAACGCGTCCCACCCCATCGGGTGGAGCACGCTGTCCCCACACATCCGGCGGTAGCGGGCGTAGGCGTCAGTGATCGTGTAGTTGCGGACGTGGCCCATGTGGAGTTTGCCCGACGGATAGGGGTACATCCCGAGGACGTAGGTCGGGTCCTCGACGTCGTCCGGCGTCCGGTAGACGTTAGCGTCGTCCCACGCCTCCTGCCAGCGCCGCTCGACCGTCGCGTGATCGTAGCCCGCGTCGTCCATTTGTGGAATACTGGGCGACGCGAGCGGCTATACTTTTCCATCGACCGAGGGGGGGTCGCGTCGGGGCGGGGAGAGGGGTCTGGAGAGGCACCGCGAGCGGGAGAGACGGAACCCCTCCCGAGGTGACGTTGAATAGCGGGTGTGTCGGGCTCACCAGTGGGCAGCCAGCTCGTCAGTACAGCACGTGCTGGGTGTCGTACGACCCTAGCTGTCGGACCCACCCGCGCTCGGCAATCTCCTCCAGTCGGTCGACCGCCTCCTGTGCCCGTTCCTCATACAGGCCGGCCTCGAAGTCGATGTGGAACAGGTAATCACCGAGTCGATCGCCCGAGGGGCGGGATTCGACGCGCGAGAGATTAATCTCGCGGTCGGCGAACGCCTCCAGCATCTCGAGAAGGAGGCCAGGATAGTTCGCGTTCGGGTAGATTACGACAGAGGACTTCCCGCCAGCATCGCCCCGGTCTGCGGGCGGCGCGACGACGAAGAACCGGGTGGCGTTTGAGTCGCGGTCCTGAATATCCTCGGCGAGGACGCTGACCTCCTCACCGGCGTTGTCGGGGTGGCCAATCCCGGCCACGCTCTGGTCGTTACGGGCGCGTTCGACCCCACGGGCAGTGCTGGCGACCGCCTCAAGCCGTGCGCCTGGGTGGTGCTCTTCAAGATAGCCGCGACACTGTGCCAGCGCCTGCGAGTGGCTCGCAACGGCCTCGAAGCGGTCACTCTGCGCGAGGAGGGCGTGGCGGATCGGCGTGACGATCTCAGAGACAACCGCCACCTCGTGGTCGGCCAGAGCGTCGAGCGTCTCCGTCACCGACCCCTCGATGCTGTTCTCGATGGGTACGACCCCGCGGTCGACGGCGCCGCGGGCGACCGCCTCAGCGATCGCCGTGACAGACTCGCGAAAGCCCACGTCGTCGTCCGCCGCGACCGCGCGGGCCGCGCGATGCGAGTACGTCCCCGTCGGCCCGAGCGTGAGCACCTCCATGTCTACAGCGAGAGAGATGCGGTCGCCGGTTAAGCGCGTCGCTCCGCACAGAAGTCAACAAAGTTCTCGAGCAGACGAAGGCCGGTCTCGCCGCTCTTCTCCGGGTGGAACTGCGTCCCCACAACGTTGTCGTCGGCGACCACAGAGGGGAACCGCTCGCCGTGGGTCGTCGTCGCCGCGACGGTGTCCTCGTCCTCCGGCCGGGCGTAGTACGAGTGGACGAAGTAGGCGTACTCGCCGTCGATACCGTCCAGCACCGGGTGATCACGCTCGACCGTCAGGTCGTTCCATCCCATGTGTGGCACTGTCGGAGCCGACCGAAAGCGCACGTTCGTCCCCGGGACCACGCCCAGTCCCTCGGCGTCGCCCTGGCCCGCGTGTTCGGCCTCCTCACTCTTTGAGAGCAGCATCTGCATCCCGAGACAGATGCCAAGAAGCGGTGTCTCGGCGGCGGCGACGTCGGTCAGCGCCCCCCGGAAAGGGCCGGCGTTCTCCATCCCGTCGCCGAACGCCCCGACGCCCGGCAGGACGACACCGTCCGCGCCCGCAAGTCCGTTGGGGCTCCCGACCACCTCTACGTCGGCGCCCGCCCGCTCGAGCCCACGGGTCGCACTGTGGAGGTTGTTGATCCCATAGTCCACGACCGCGAGGTCGACCATACAATCGGTGAATGGCGGGGGCACAAGTCGGTTCCGCCTGTGCCCGCTCGCCCCGGGACCGACCCGCGTCGCCGGCCGCTCTCGCCGCGTGTTCTCTAAGAGTCACGCCCACGCCGGCTGTGACTGCGCTCAGTAGTCGCCGAGGCGGGACTGACCGCCCGAATCGTCCGGCCCGCCCCCGTCCTCGCCTGCGAGCGCCGCCGCCTCACGGATGCCGTCCGCGAACGTCTCCTGCTGGCTCGCGTCGTACAGCGTCGCGGCGGGGTGGAGCGAGACGAGGACGCGTCGGGAGCGCCCGCCGAGGCGGGCGTCGTGAACCGACCCCGCCTCGCTCGTGACCGCGACGGAGCGGTCGAGGAGATGCTCGCTCGGCACCTTCCCGAGGGTGACGACGAGGCCGGGGTCGACGAACGCGACCTCGGCGTTGAGGTGGCTCCGGCAGTTCGCGAGCTCCTCAGCGTGCGGGTCGCGGTTGTCCGGCGGGCGACAGCGCACACAGTTCGTGATGCGCACATCTGCGCGAGCGAGGCCCGCGTCGCGCAGAGCGTCGTCCAGCACGTCGCCCGCCCGACCGACGAACGGGCGGCCCTCGCGGTCCTCGGTCTCCCCGGGCGCCTCGCCGACGAACAGCAGGTCGGCGTCGGTCGGCCCGCCGCCGTTGGCTATCTGTGATCGGCTCTCGACGAGCGCCGGGCAGCGCTTGCAGGCGACAACGTCCGGCCCCTCACGGCGCGCCGCGTCCGCGTCGTCCATAGATGATTTGGGGGCGCGCCACGCCTCAACCTACCGGTTGTCGGCGTCCACGGTGTCCACGGCGTGGGCTGCCCGGGCACAGAGGCGCGCGACCCGGAGCGGTTCGGGACGGCCCTGTCCGGCTGGCGTGTGGCCGCGGACGACCCGCGCGGCTTCGTCGTCGGAACAGCCCAGAGCATGAAAAAACAGCGTGGTCTTGCCGGTCTCGACGCGCTGGCGAGGCGGAAGCGTGTCGTAGCGGGAGCGCCGGGCGGTCCGGGCGTCGCCGGTAAACTCGCGGTCGAGAGCGTCGGCGAGGCCAGTGCTGGCCTCGAAGCTCACGGCGACGACCGGTCGCCCCGCGGCGTCATGGACGGCGTCAAGATCGAGAACGTCGAACCACGGCGGCGCGACGCCCGCGAGGAGAACGTGTGCTGCGTCGGGACGGTCCGCCTGGTTGAGGAGGGCCCTGACGGCGGCTGTCGCAGCGCCGTTGGCGGTCTGTCGGGCGTCAAGGATGAGACCATCGACGACGCGATCGGCGCGGACGACCGCAGCGCAGGTCACGAGACGGGCGTCGGCGTTGTCACCAGAGAACGCAACTCCAAGCGCTCTGACGCCCGCCTTCACCTTACTCCTCGTCGTCTTTGATCTCTTCGAGTTTATCTAGGAGTTCGTCGTTCGACGCGCCGATGTCGAACTTGACGTCCCCTTGGTGGTCGTTCTCGCTCGTCTTTACACCCTCGTCGTCGTCGTCCAGGTCCAGCGTCTGGTTCTCCTGTTCGGACTCATCGTAGCTCCCGAATCCCATCTCGTATCTAAATATATGGCCGTAGGTAAAAAGTCGCACGGGCCACGGGAGGGGTTTTCACCCGGGCGAGCGTTAATTCGGCCGTGACCATCGCGAACCTCACCGCCGACGCCGAGGAATTCAGCTGTAACGCATATCTCCTGATGGGCGAGCAACCGACGCTCGTCGACGCCGGAACGATGCCGGGAATTGCCGACGCGGTCCGCGAACACGTTGACTATCTCGACGCCGTCGTCTGCACTCACCAGCATCGCGACCACGTCGCCCGACTAGACGAGGTGCTCGACACCTTCGAGCCGACGTGTTACGCCTACGGCGACCATCCGCGGCGGGACGAGCCTCTCGCAGACGGCGATACGGTCCGATTGGGCGACGAGACGTTCGACGTCGTCTACACCCCGGGGCACGCTGACGATCACGTCTCGCTTGTCTCCGACCGAACGCTGTTCAGCGGCGACGTGGTGGTGTATGAGGACGGCGCGTTCTCTGACGGAAGCTTCGGCCGGACGGACATGGCTGGGCAGTCGAGAGGGCGCCTGGTCGAGAGTCTCCACGACCTGCTTGACCGGCTCCCGGAGTCGGTGGAAGCGATGTACGCCGGCCACGGCGGCCCGTACGTCGCCGGCGAGACGGCCGACGAGTCCGTTCGCGAGGTTGTCGCACGCGCGCTGACCCGTGCCGAGCGTCGCGAACCCAAATACCCGGAGGAGTAGTCCATAGGCTGACTCTTATTATTCTCCCGTACGCAGACAGTGTATGGCAACCGAAACTGGCACCTCGAGCGGACTGTCGCTCCAGACCGACTCCATGACACCGGTCCACTGGGTGGGAGTAGCGCTCGCGCTTGTCTCGGGCGTTGTCCACCTTGTTATCGGTGTGGGCGCGCTCCCCAGTTCGTTCGGAATCGCGTTCATCCTCGCCTTTCTGGGCTTTGTAGGCGCGGTGACGCTCATACTTCTCGACGTTCGGCGGCAGCTCGTCTATCTCGTCGGATTCCCGTACGTCGGCGTTCAGATCGCTGCCTGGTACCAGATACAGGTGGCATCGCGTGGACTGTTCAACCTCGGAGCACTCGACTACATCGACAAGATCGCACAGGTTCTGTTGCTTGTAATTCTGCTCTACTTGATCCGCGAAGAGCGGTAGTCAGGCGCTGCGGCGTTCTTTGGCCTTCGGGCGGAGGCTCTTGTAGCCACACTTCCGGCAGGACGACGCGCGCTGTGGGTTGCGCGCGTTGCAGCGCATACAGATCTGCTTCTCCAGACGCCGACGCGTCGCGGGGTCGAATTTGGGCATAGACAGACCAGTGCGGGCGAGTCCGTTAACTCTTGCGAGAGGGTCGCGCGACGGCACCGAACAGGCCGCCACCGAGTGCGAGTGTCACACCCGCGACGGCTAGCCCCGGTGACGGCCCGCCGACGACCCCGGCGGCAACGACGGCGACGCCCGCCGCGACCAGACCGCCGACAGTACGACGGCGAGTTCGGCGGGACGGCACCAGTCCGCCGGCGACTGCGTAGCGTGTCCCCGCGAGCCCGACCGTGAGCGCCGCCGCTGCGCCGAGGACCGGGTTCGAGAGCGCGAGCCCAACGACGAGAAGTGAGACGGCGAGAGCGGCAGCCCCGAGCGCCGCCGTTGTCGGGCGAAGCGGCGGGCCGTCGTACCGCGCGAGATACGCGAGTGCTGGGAGGCACAAGCCAACGGCGAGCGCTAGCCCCGCCGGAAGGCCGGTGACGCCGTCCGTCAGGAGGGCGTCGGCGAGAAGAAGAAGGGCGAGAAGGCCGGCAACAGCAGCGAGCGGCCGGGGCGGCAGGACAGTCGTCGGGTCGGCGGAGTGGCGGACGGCGTAGGCGAGAAACGGAACGAGCGAGAGGGCGGCGAGAACGACGGTGGCCCGGAAGCCGCCGTTGAGGAGGAGACCGCCCGCGACGACGGTGACGGCGATGGCGACGCCGGCCGCTAACGCGAACTCGGGGACGTGTGGCTCCTCGTCCGGCGACGTCTCGCGCTCGACTCCGATCTGGCCGCTGTCGCGGCACATAATTGTAGGAGTGGCTGACGGGGCCTGTGCCTTTCGCAGAGCGGACGCAAGGAGTTTATAGCCGCCGGCAGTACCCGAATCTATGCCGGAGTGTCCACTCGCCGACGACTGCCCCCGGTACTCTGAGCGGATTCAGGGGATGGGCTGTCAGTACTACGGCGACCGGGGCGGGGCCGAGTGGTGCGAGAGCTACGACATGCCGATCCGTGACCTGAAGGCTCAGCCCGTCAAGCCGGGTGAAGAAGTCGTCGTCGACGTGGACGACATCCACGAGAGCGGTGCCGGAGTCGGACGGACCGACGATGGGTTCATTATTCTCGTCGACGGTCTGCTGCCAGAGGCCCGGGCGACGGTGAAGATCCACCGCGTGAAGTCCAACCACGCGACTGCGAAGGAGGTCGTCGAGCGCCTTCCGATGGACGACGAGGAGGGTGAGGAGGGTGAGGAGGGCGAGACCAACGGCGAGCCGAGCGGCGAGCGGGACGACTCACGACAGAGCCGGCGCGGGCGGGACGGACGCGAGCGGCTGGGGAGCCGCGAGGATTTCTGGGGCGGGTGAGCCGAGGCGATGGCGGAGGGTGAGACGAATATCGATGCGGCGACGATGCTCGAACGTGCCGGGTTCGACGCCGAGGAGAGCGTGCTCACCCGCCGGCAGGCGGAGGTGCTGGCGCTCCGCGAACACGGGCTCACGCAGTCCGCGATCGGAGACCGGCTAGGCACCTCGCGGGCGAACGTTTCGGCCGTTGAGCGCGCCGCCCGGGACAACGTCGAGCGGTCGCGCGAGACGATCGCGTTCGCGGACGCCCTTGTCGCGCCGATTCGCGTGACCGTCGAGACCGGCGATAAGCTCTACGACGTTCCCGGCCGGGTGTACGAGGCCGCCGACAAGGCCGGGGTGAAGGTTAACCAGACCGCTCCGGACCTGATGCGGACGGTCGGCCGCGAGGCAGGTGACGCTGTCGACGGCGGCCGGGTCGTTGAGCCGATCCTCGTCGGCGTCACGCTGGACGACACGGTCCGGGTCCGGCGCCGCCGATAGCTTTTCATCGTGCCGCCCGACCCGGAGGCATGGAGCTTGGGCTCGCCGACGACGTCGCCCTGACGACCGCTTCGAGCGCCGGCCTCGGCGGCGCGAGCGCCGAGTCACTCGCCTGCGAGGGCGCCCATGTGACGATCTGTGGCCGCGATCTTGACCGACTAGCGGCAGCCGAAAAGGCCTTGAAGTCGGTCGGCCCGGGCGACGTGCTCGCGCTCGAAGCCGACGTGACCGACCCGGACGATGTCGAGCGACTCGTCTCCGAGACGGTCGAGCGGTTCGGCGGGCTGGACCACCTCGTTACGAGTGCCGGCGGCCCGCCGCCGGGGAGCGTCCTCGACCTGGCCGACGAGGACTGGTACGCGGCCTACGACCTGCTCGTAATGAGCGTCGTGCGCGCGGTGCGGGCGGCCTACCCTCACCTCGCGGACGGCGGCGGCACGGTGACCTGTATCGCCTCGCGAACGGTCCGGGAGCCGAGTTCGGGGCTGGTGCTGTCGAACGCGGTGCGACGCGGGGTAGTCGGGCTAGTGAAGACCATTGCGCGGGAGTTCGCGCCCGCGGTTCGGACGAACGCAGTCCTGCCGGGCCCCTTCGAGACGGGGCGGATCGAGGGGCTGATCGACCACCGCGTCGAGGCCGGAGCGTACGACAGCTACGAGGCCGGTCTTGAGGGGTTCGCCGACGGCGTACCGGTCGGGCGCATCGGCGACCCACAGGAGCTGGGCGACACTGTCGCCTACCTCGCGAGTGACCGCGCCAGCTTCGTCAACGGTGTTGCCCTACCCGTCGACGGCGGGGCGATCCGGTCTTAGTATCGGCCATCGTCGCGCAGTCGCTCCACGAGCGTTCGCACCTCGTTCGCCCGGGCACGGGGAACCACGAGTACTCGATCGTCCACGGCGACCACGGCAAGGTCGGATACCCCGACGAGCGAGACGTGTATCTCGTCGTCTGCCCACGCGACGTTCCCGCTCCCGTCGACGGCCGTCAGGTCCGCGAACGCGGCGTTTGCCGTCTCGTCGCTCGCCTGTCGCCCCACCGCGTCCCACGTCCCGAGGTCGTCCCACCCGAACTCGGCGGGCACCAGCGCCGCCTCGTCCCGGTCGGCCGCGTTTTCCATCACCGCCTTGTCGACACTAACCGAGGGGACCGCTTCGAATCCGCCCACCACGTCGCTGTCGTCGAGTGCGTCAAGAAGTGGGGCGAGCGGCGATGCACGGGCGGCCGAAAGAAAGGCGCTCGCGCGCCACGCGAAGATGCCAGCGTTCCACCTGAACCCGTCGGCGAGATAGTCGGCGGCCGTCTCGCGCGAGGGCTTCTCGTGGAACCGGTCGAGGGGTGCCCAGCCGTCGCGCTCGGCCCCGGGTTCGAGATAGCCGTAGCCCGGGTCCGGCCGCGTCGGGACCACACCGAGGGTGACGAGCCGACCGGTGCGCTCGGCGACCCGGGCGGCGCGCGTCGCCGTCTCCCGGAATGCATCGTCGTCGCGCACGACGTGGTCGCTCGGGCAGACGAGGACCGTCGGGTCGTCGTACCGCTCGTTGAGGAGGTGGGTGACGTAGGCGGCCGCCGGCCCAGTGTCGCAGGGGGCCGGTTCGACGACCGTCTCGGCGTCAACGCGGTCGCGAACGCCCGGTTCGTACGCCAGCCCCGTCGAGACGAGCGTCTCGTCGGCGAACGCGAGGCGGTCGACCGTCCGGGCGAGAAGGGAGCGCTCGCCGCCGAGTGCGAGGAACTGCTTCGGACGATCGGCCCGCGTCGCCGGGTAGAGCCGAGTGCCGGTGCCACCGGCGAGGACGCAGGCGATCACCACGTCTCGACCGCCCCCTCACGCACGTCCTCGACACAGCCCTCGCAGTCGGGGTGGCCGGCCTCGTAGCAGGCGGGCTGGCCCTCGTCGTCGACGGCGACGGCACGACGTTCGGCGTGGCGCCGGCAGACGATCCGGGCCCGGCCCTCGTCGTCCCGCGGGAGCGACGCGACCTGGTAGCCCTCGCGGTAGGCCCGGCGGCTCTCGGCGGCGGTCCGGCCGGCGCGCTGGAGTGCGCGGCGGATACGGGCGGCGAGGTCCATACGCGAGAGGCGGGGGCGGGCCATCAAAAACCGTCGCCCTGCGCGAGGGCCGCGGGTCCGAGCGTCGCGAGAGCCCCGCTCCCGCGGGCACCCACCGGCTCCGTCGCCGGTGACGAAGCGAGGGCCCGCGAGGCGAGGCGGAGCGCGGGCCACGATCACTTCCACCCCGCTTGGGGAGGGTTTTAGACGATGGCACACCAAGCGACGGGTGCCTCCCATTGAACACACGCGGAGGCGAGCACCCATGACAGAGCTGCAAACCCATGCTGAAGAGCTTTCGGAACAGTTCTCTGACCACGTCGACGCGGATCCCGACGAGATAGAAGAGCGCCTGCGGAACCTCGTTGAGGAGTACCGCATTCCGGTTGAGGAGGCACGCCGGAGCGTCACGAACTCGTATCTTGACGAGGCAGGGATGGACCGCGACCAAATCCGCGCTGGCGGAAGCGAAAGGGCGCTGGTGGGCGACATCGCGAGCGACGGCGAATGGGTCGACCTGCAGGTAAAGCTCGTCGACCTCTGGGAGCCCCGGAGCGAGTCGGTCGCGCAGGTCGGGCTGGTGGGCGACGAGTCGGGCACCACGCGGTTCGTCGCGTTCGAGACGAGCGACGTGGAGGAGCTAGAGGAGGGGGTGAGCTACGCTCTTGGCAACGTCGTTACCGACGAGTACCAGGGCAACTACTCGGTGAAGCTCAACCGGACGACGACGGTCAACCGTCTCGACGATGAGGTTGAGGTTGGCGACGACGCCGACGAGGTGACGGGCGCACTGGTTGATATCCAGTCAGGGAGCGGGCTGGTCAAGCGCTGCCCTGAGGAGGACTGTACCCGCGTACTCCAGAACGGCCGCTGTTCGGAACACGGACAGGTCGACGGTGAGTTCGACCTGCGGATCAATGGCGTTCTCGACGACGGGATGGAGGTCCACGAGATCATCTTCGACCGCGAGGCGACCGAGGACCTGACCGGCACGACGCTTTCGGCAGCGAAGCAGATGGCGAAAGATGCCCTCGACACCGCCGTCGTCGGCGACGAGATGCACGCACAGATCGTCGGGCGATACTACCGCGTCCAAGGGCCGACTCTGGGGCAGTACCTGCTGGTCGACGAGTTCGAGGAGTTGGGCGCGCCGTCGGCGGACGATGCCGAGGCCGCGCTGGTCGAAGCGAGGTCGATCTAAATGTCCGGTGAGTACCCCACCCGCGAAGTCGCGCGGCGCGTCTTCGCACGCGAGTTCAACGAGGCGAGCCACACGTTCAAAGAGTCCGACGAGGAGCGAGCGCCGCTGTACGCGCTCTTGCCGACCGGGGAGCGCGCGAACCGCGTGTTCGTCGTCGGAACGCTCACCGAGACGGAGGACGTAGGCGAGGACAGCGAGTACTGGCGCGGCCGCATCGTCGACCCCACGTGGACGTTTTACGCCTACGCCGGGCAGTACCAGCCCGAAGCCGCGAGCGCACTGCGAGACGCCGAGCCGCCGTCGTACGTCGCCGTCGTCGGCAAGCCCCGCACGTTCGAGACGGACGATGGCCGGACGAACGTGAGCGTCCGCCCCGAATCCATCGCCACCGTCGACGCCGGCGGCCGGGACCGCTGGGTCGTCGAGACGGCCC
>CAKZPG010000056.1 GCA_937138675.1 uncultured archaeon
CTCGCTCCCGTTGGTCGCTCGCTGAGGAAGGGGGCTTAGCGCCTCAATCAGCTAATCCGCGCGGCGAGGATGCCGTCCGGCTTGCGCGGTAACGTTACAATCCCATTGAGTGTAGTCCAACGGTATGCCAGAGGAGGTTCTCTTCGAGTTCGAGACCAAGATGGAGCGCGCGGAGATCGCCGGCTACCTGCGACGGGTCGCCGATAGCATGGACGCAGGCGACCCGATCACGCTCAGTGCGGGCGACCAGTCGACGACGCTTGACCCGAGCGCGCGCCCGGTGTTCGAGGTGAATGTCGAGCGCGAGGGTCCGGCAGACGGGCCGACGGAACTGAGCGTCGAGTTCGAGATCGAGTGGCCCGAAGACGGCGACGACGGCGGCTCGCTGTCGATCGAGTGACCGACCGGTTCTGAAGCGTTTAAGCCCGGGGGGTCCGGAAGGCGGTGTATGAGTACCGCGACGAAGGTCGTGCTGGGGACGATCGGCGTTTCGACGACGGTCGCCGTCGCCCTGATGCTCGTCTCCCTACTATTCTGATGTTCGACGAGCGCTCACTGCCGGCGAATCTCGCGGCGGTCCACGACCACCACGCTCGCGGGGCAGTCGTCCTGAACGTCGACAGCGATTTCGAGACGCTCCCGCCCGCCGTCGCCGAGGATATCGGACTTTTCGTCGACCGCATTGACCCTGTCACCTACCCGGCAGAGTGGCTCCCCGACGATGCCCCAACCCCGCTTTCCCGGCTCACGGGCACGACACTCGTCGTGGGGATGCCCGGCGACGGCACCATCGTGACGACGCGCCAGACCGACCCGCCCGTCGTCCTCGTTAAAAAACGCGCTGAGGGGACGCCCGACGACTTTCTCGACCACCTCCTCGCAGATGCTCTCGTCCGCCTTGGTGTCGAGGCGCCTGAACGCGCCCTCGGATTCTTTGGTGCGGACTACCGGCGGCTGGACGCGGCGGTTCGCGAGAAGGGAGATGGCTCTCCTGCGGACGCCTACCAGATCGCAGTCGCGCTGTTCGACGCGTGGCTTGGCCTCCACACCCGACCGGTCGTCACCGAGTGGGAGACAGCGTTTTCTCGACTCCACGCGGCGTGGGTTGATGCGGGCGAGCGCCTGACCGACCGGCTCTCGACGCTCCCCGGCGCCGTCGCGCGCGGCGAGATGACGTTCCCGGCGGCGACGGAGTACGCTTGTGGCGCGGTGCGACACGGCCTCGACCTCCCGGCTCCGTTCTCGGCGCTCGACACCGCTGCCTACCGCGAACACGGCGCGGAGTACGCGGTTGAGTGGGCCGAACGGACATACGCGGCGCTCTAACTGACGACGCATCTCTGATAAAACTCTCTTCTGGCCCGCTGGAGCTGTCGTCCCGCGCTGTACTCTCCCGCTGCCGGTGGCTCAGTTCGACCGGTACTCAACCGAGCCGTCGGTATCGAGGTCGACGACGGCGTCGAATAGGCCGGCAAATCGCTCGATCGTCTCCTCGTCGTGTACCTCCTTCGAGAGGTGGAACAGCCCGACAGCGTCGTGTTCCTCGAGGAGGGCAAGCATCCGCTTTCCGGCGTCGTTGGTCCCTTCGACGTCGGCGTAGTACGCCATCTCGGTGAGCGAGTCGACGCTCAAACGACGCTTACCCTCCGTGTCGGTGAGGAACTCCGCGACCGTCTCGACGATACCGTCGAGGTCGTCGGGCGAGGAGACGTAGTGGAGGCGGTCCGATGCCCGTCGCGAGTAGCCTCGCTCAACAGAGATGGTGTCGAGAATATCGGCCCGCGACTCGTCGACCGCGTAGTGTTCGAGTTTCTGTCTGACCTCGCGCGCGGTCGTTCGGGTGGAGACGACGAGAAACCGGTCGGTGTCGGTTTTAAAGAAGTCCGTGTCGAGCTTGTCAGTCTCGCCGATGCTCGGGTGAATGAGAAGAATGCCCGTCCCGCCGGAGATCGTCTCCGGCGCGCCGTCGACCGCGAGCACATAATCCATACACAGTAAGGCAGCCGCCGTGACATAAACGTTCAGAACAGACTGTCGGCCGTCGCAGCGCCGACGACGCTGAAGACGGAACCGACGCTCGCGGCGCGAATGGTGATGAGCGCCATCTTTCTGGTCCCTGGGACCCGGGCCGCGTCGTCGAGAAAGGTGTCCGGCGCGTCGAAGGCGATCGCGAGGATAATTACCGAGAGATAGGAGACGAAGACAAGTGAGAGATACCGGAGCGGCACGCCGCTTACGTCGGCCTCGCGGTCTGGGTCGCGGTCGTCGGCCTTGTAGAGCGTCCCGTAGCCCACCCCGAGGACAACGAGAATGGTCACCGCGGTCTGGAGCCACGACATCTCGACTGCGAGCACCCACACCTCTTCGGTGACGACGAAAGGGCCGGCGAGGAGGAACCCGCCGACAACCTGCTGTGCGGTGTCTTCGAGCGCGCGTAGCGTCGACCCAAGCCCATTGCTGGGATGGGGAGGCGACAGTAACTAGCGGCCCCAGCGGAGCGCCCGCCGCCGCGCTATTCTCAAGCCGGGAGACCAGCTCTTTGTGGAGGTAACTGACGTCGCGGCCGACACCAACTACGGCTCAGGCTCTCCGTCGTCGTCGCGCTGCCCGCCGGTCACCGGCCCTCCCCGCGCCTCCCACTCCGTCAGGCTCCCCTCGTAGAAGGCCACGTCGTCGTAGCCGAGGTCCCGAAGCACTAGGTAGGTGTGACTGATCCGTCGCGCGGTGTTACAGTAGAGGACGACTCGGCGGTCGCGGGTCACCCCACACTCCTCAAGGACATCCTCGATCCGGTCGCGCGCGAGCAGTCCGCGCGTCTCCTCGTCGACGAGATCTCGCCAGTTCAGCTGGACCGCTCCGGGGAGGTGTGTCGTCGCGTATTCCTCGGGTTCGCGGGTGTCGAGGATCCGCGCGTCGCCCGCGTCGACGGCCGCGTGTACTGTCTCGTAGTCCACAAGCGGGCTCTGCTCGTCCGGGAGCGGCGCAGTCTCGTACGCCGTCACGTCGACGTTGGGTCTCTCTGCTGTCGTCGGTCGCTCGCGGGCCCACGCACTGTAGTCCCCGTTGAGGAGGTGAAGACGGTCGAGCGGGTGGCCGTAGAGGGAGGCAGTGACGAGAAAACGGGCGGCGAACACGCCGTGGGTGTCGTCGTAGGCGACCAAGTGGTCGTCCGCCTCCACCCCGGCCGTGGAGAGCAGGGTGCGCCAGTCCGAAAGCGCCGGGAGCATCCCCGAGGCGTCCGCCGCGGCCGACCGAAAGCGGTCGAACGGGACGTTCGTGGCTCCTGGCAGGTGCCCGATTCCCTCGTACTCCCACTCGTCGCGAACGTCGACGACCCGAACCCCGGGGTCATCGAGCCGCGAGCTGAGCCAGTCCGCGCCGACGAACACGTCCATACTGGCGTACCGGCCTCCCGGCGCTTAGGTTCCCTGACTCCTGTCCGTCACAACTACCAGCAATAAGTGTCGGTAGTTTACGGTGGCTCCGGTCTGCCCGGTCGTGGAGCGGTGGTCCGCCACACGGCCCCCTCCAATAACAAGCAATAATTGCTGGTTCACGGGAGGTGAGGCCGTTCATGCCGGGGAGTCCGTGGTTAATCTGTCGGCGTGTAAAGAACGGCCGATGTTAGACTCAGCGTACGCAAAAGACGTTCTGGTCTCGGCAGACTGGGTAGAAGCGCGACTTGACGAGTTTCAGAGCGACGACCCGGCCCACCGGCTGATTGAGGTGGACGTCGACACCGAGGCGTACGACGAAGGCCACGCGCCCGGCGCCATCGGGTTCAATTGGGAGACAGAGCTTCAGAACCAGACGACTCGGGACGTACTGACGAAAGCAGAGTTCGAGGAGTTGCTCGGGGGCCACGGTGTCTCCGACGACTCGACGATCGTGCTGTACGGCGATAACTCGAACTGGTTTGCGGCCTATGCCTACTGGCAGTTCAAATACTACGGCCACGACGACGTCCGCCTCCTCGACGGTGGCCGCGAGTACTGGGTCGACAACGACTACCAGCTCACCGACGAGGCGCCGGAGTTTCCGGTCGCCGAGTACGAGGCCAGCGGCCCGCACGAAAGCATTCGCGCGTACCGCGACGACGTCGAGAACGCCATCGACAACGGCATTCCTCTTGTCGACGTGCGCTCGCCCGAGGAGTTCAGCGGCGAGATCCTTGCGCCCCCGGGACTCCAGGAGACGGCTCAGCGCGGCGGTCATATCCCCGGCGCGAAGAATATCTCGTGGGCCGCCGTCACGAACGACGATGGGACGTTCAAGACCGCAGAGGAACTCAACGAACTCTACGATACGGAGGGTATCGACGGCGAGGGGACGACCGTCGCCTACTGCCGGATCGGCGAGCGCTCCTCCGTTGCGTGGTTCGCGCTCCACGAACTGCTCGGCTACGAAGACACGATCAACTACGACGGCTCGTGGACCGAGTGGGGAAATCTCGTGGGTGCGCCGATAGAGACGGGCACGGCTGACGACTGAGCGAAGCGCCCGAGCGAGTTCGAATCGGTGTAGAGGACCATAGCGAGCCGCAGAGACCCCGCGCTGGTCACCCGAGCCGCGGTCGCTCCTCGCCGCGCCACCGGCCCACCTGCCGGTAGGCGTCGCCTGCCACCACGAAATGGACGAGGGGCAGCGCCAACGCCAGCAGGACACCGATACCGAACACCACCAGAATAGAGGTTACGAACAGGTAAAACAGCCACACACCGAACCAATATAGCCCGCGCCGGCGCAGACCAGCGTGGACGTGACCGGCGCCGGGAATCACGGCCGAGAGCACCGCCGCGAGCAGCGGGCTCTCGTCCTCATCGACCGTATCTTGGTGACCGAATCCGGTCGGTGGTGCTGTCGGGTCCATACTGCCCCGGAGGTCCTCGACCGTCGCGCGGGTGCCGTCCCCGCTTTGGTCGCTCGGTTCGTCACTCACGCCCTCATGATGGCGCTGTCGTCTCCTAAGGGTTCCGTCTGTCTACAGAAAGCAAGGGAGAGTGCCTCGGGGCTTGACCCCGGGGGCGAAGCCTGTCGAACCATCTCACAAGAGGTGTCAATTTTGGCATCGAAATGTTCGCAACGACCACAAGTAGCCTCAACGTATAGGGTTGAAGAGGTCAACTTCGTTGCCGGCCGTTCGACGTCGAAATAGGGATTCTCTCAACCCCCGCCACTGACGGTACGACGAGAGTTTTAATGCGTCGTGGTGGAGCAACCGGCTCTCAGAAATCACAGTGGTTCGGGTGTTAATTCGAACCAATTCCGTCGCGGGACAGGTTGAGTGGGGATTATGTCGCCCGGGGGTGTGGTGCGACCCTACCCGGCGAAGCCTCGGCGTTCGCACCCAAGGTACGTCACCCCAGAACCGCGGCAGCGATAGCGGGCGTCACGAACGCCTCAATGGCGGCCGCGGCGACGAACACCACCGCGAGGCCGACGAGTACACGAAACGCCTCGCGAAAATCACCGGCGACACCCGCCGCCTCCCGGCGCCCCCGGACGGCATCAACGCCGACACGGCCGAGGTGGAGTCCGAGCCCCCCCGCAACGGCGATGGCGGGCAGTTCGAGTGTCGCGTGCGGGCCGACCAGCGCGAGAAAGGCAGTCCTGTCGACCACGCTTGCGACGACACCGAGCAGAGCGCCGTTAAGTCCCATCGCAAAAGCGGTAGGGACGCCCGCAACGACACCCCCATAGGCCGCCGATGCGGCGACCAGCCAGTTGTTCGCCGCGATGTTGACGAATGGCCCAACTGGCACCGCGCCGAACACCGACCCGACGTCACCCGGTGGTTGGACACCGAGATCGTACGGCGCGACCAGCGCCCATCCGGCGACAAAGCCGACCGCGAGCAGTGCGGCACCGCCCACGTTCGCGGCCGGATGAGTCCAGACGAACCGCCCGAGCGCCGCCAGTCCGTCGCGCGGAACGGCCGCGAGACGGCGTCCGAGCGGCCGCCGGTCGACCGGCTCTGTTGGCGGTAGCGGGTTCCGATTCGCGTACAGCGCCACCCGAACGCCGTCGTAAATCGGCGCGACCACGAGTGTTGTTAGCAGGCCGACGGCGCGCGTACCGCCGGCGATGGATCCCACGGCTGCGGCCGCCGCGAGCCCCACGAGAAACGCCCCTCCGATCAAGAGGAGGACAACATAGGTTGCTGGCCGATCGATCGCCAGCCGGGCCGCACGGCGAAGCGCCGTCGCCGCGTCCACATCGTCGACGACCACCGCCGGCCCGGCGAAGCCGAACAGCAGTTCGACCGCGACGACGACCGGGAGTGCGACGACGACGGTAAGGAGCAAGACGGCGACGGCGGCGGTAGCGGCGACGGCGGCGACGGCGGCGGCGAGGGCTAAGATTGCCCCCCCGATGGCGAGGTAGAGCGCCCCGCGCACAAGGGTCAGGGCGACGATCGCGCGCCAGTGGGGTGCGACGCCACGGACCCCGGCGACGAGCGGGTCCTCCCGGCGCAGGCCGGCGTTGACGGCCGCGAGCGTCGCGGCGCTCCCCACGCCGCCAGCGACGAGGCCAACGATAACCGCGGCCAGGACACTCACGATAATGAGACCGACGACGGGTGGCGTCGCGAGGCCGGCAGCCGCGGCCGCGAGGGGGTCGGCGGTGGCAGGGCCGACAGGACCCGTGGCCGTCCCGCCCGACTCGGCGATGCCTCGGAGGTCCAAGTCCTGGAGCGCCGCGGCCACGGGATCGAGCTGACCGGTTGTCGCGAGGTAGGCGACCGCGACACCGATGGCGGCGAGTACGGGCACCCGTGCAACGCCGGGTCCGCTCGCAGCAAACAGGTACAGAGGGAGGAGCGCGCCCGCCTGGCGGACGAGCAGGCGCAGTGGGGCGCGGAGGGCGTCGTCAATAGACACATTATCACTCTGTGCGCCGGGGGTTTGTGCGCTTCGGGCCCGCGGCCCGGTGCCTACAAGAGCCACGCCGGCCAGACTTGCATATGGACGATGCAGACGGCGAGAGCTTGCTCGCACGGCTCCGCGAGACGGAGGAGACGCCGCTCTCACGGCTCGGCTCCTCGAAGGCGCTGTACGCGGTTACCGACGGCGAGATGACCGGAGAGGCCGTTCGGGCCGCGGCTGCGGACGACGCGGCTGCCGCCGCCACGCTGTTCGACGCGTGGGCGGCAGAGACGACCGGCCCTGCCGCCGACGTCTTTGCCGACGCCGCCGCCCGCGCGGCCGACCACCACGACGTGGTCACCCACGACGGCCACCAGCCAAGCGAGGGCCTGCCGCTCTACGATCACCTTGCGACGCTCGACGGCGACCTTGACCGGGCTGCCGGACTGCTCGGCCGCGCTGTCGTTGTCGGCAAGCGACTGGAGCAGACGGTCGGCTTCTTTGTCGGCGACGCCGACCCGCAGACAGCCGACGAGATGCGTGAGCTGCGCGCCGACCTCGATGCCGAACGCGCGGACGCGGTCGCACTCCTCGGCGCCGTCTGTGCCGAGCCGGCCGACTGGGAGCGCGCCCATGAGACGGCGGCGGGCGTCGTCGGAGTCGCGTACGACGACTACGTCGAGCGGTTAGAGGCGATGGGTGTGAAGCCAAAGAACGTGTGCTGATCGCGACGTAGCCGTCGGTCGGACCACACCGTCGGAACCACGAAGTACGCCCGGCCCCAATCTGCTGTATGAGCGACGCAGGGCCACTTTCCCCCGACCGGCCCGCCACCGACCGCGAGTTCCGCGTCGACGCCCCCTTCGATCCCGCCGGCGACCAGCCAGACGCAATCGAGGCGCTGGTTGACGGCTACGCGCGCGGCATCGACGAGCAGACGCTTCTCGGCGTCACGGGGTCGGGTAAGACGAACACCGTCTCGTGGGTCGTTGAGGCGGTCCAGCAGCCGACGCTGGTCATCGCCCACAACAAGACCCTCGCGGCACAGCTGTACGAGGAGTTTCGCAACCTGTTCCCCGACAACGCTGTCGAGTACTTTGTCTCCTACTACGACTACTACCAGCCGGAGGCGTACGTCGAGACGACAGACACCTACATCGACAAGGACGCTTCGGTCAACGACGAGATCGACCGCCTGCGCCACTCCGCGACGCGCTCTTTGCTCACCCGCGACGACGTGATTGTGGTCGCGAGCGTGTCGGCTATCTACGGGCTTGGCGACCCGGGGAACTACGAGTCGATGGCGCTCCGCCTCGAAACCGGGCAGGAGATAGACCGCGAGGACCTTCTGAAGCGGTTGGTCGACCTGAACTACGAGCGCAATGATGTCGACTTCTCACAGGGCACCTTTCGCGTCCGAGGGGACACGGTCGAAGTCTACCCGATGTACGGCCGGTACGCTGTCCGTGTCGAGTTTTGGGGCTCGGAGATCGATCGCATCTCGCGGCTCGACCCGCTTGACGGCGAGATCGTCTCCCAGGAGCCCGCGACGCTCGTCCACCCCGCCGTGCACTACTCGATCCCCGAGGAGAAACTGGAGGCGGCGATCGAAGAGATCGAAGATATCCTTGACGATCGTATCCGTTACTTCGAACGGCAGGGCGACCTCGTGGCCGCACAGCGCATCGAGGAGCGCACTCGCTTCGACATCGAGATGCTGGAGGAGGCCGGCTACTGCTCCGGGATCGAGAACTACTCCGTCCACCTTTCAGACCGAGACTCCGGCGACCCGCCCTACAGTCTGCTCGACTACTTTCCCGACGACTTTCTCACCGTCGTCGACGAATCCCATCAAACCCTCCCGCAGATCCGCGGGCAGTTCGCGGGCGACAAGTCACGGAAAGAGAGCCTCATCGACAACGGCTTTCGCCTCCCGACTGCGTACGACAATCGCCCGCTCACCTTCGAGGGATTCGGCGAGAAGACGGACCGGATGCTCTACGTCTCTGCAACGCCGAGCGACTACGAACGCGAGCAGTCCGGGCAGGTGGTCGAACAGATTGTTCGTCCGACCTACCTCATCGACCCTGAGGTGGAGGTGTCGCCCGCCGAGGGGCAGGTCGAAAACCTTCTTGACCGCATCGAGACCACGCCCGAGGACGAACGCGTCCTCGTCACGACGCTCACGAAGCGAATGGCCGAGGACCTCACGGAGTATCTGACGGAGGCGGGCGTGGACGTGGCGTATATGCACGACGAAACGGACACACTGGAGCGTCACGAACTTATCCGCTCCCTGCGTCTCGGCGAGATACAGGTTCTCGTCGGTATCAATCTTCTGCGTGAGGGGCTTGACATCCCCGAGGTGTCGCTGGTGGCAATTCTCGATGCTGACCAGGAGGGCTTTCTCCGCTCGGAGACGACGCTCGTCCAGACGATGGGCCGGGCCGCCCGAAACGTCTCCGGCTCCGTCGTTCTCTACGCTGACGAGCGCAGCGGCGCGATGAAGTCGGCGATCGAGGAGACCGGCCGGCGCCGAGAGATCCAGCGGGAGTTCAACGAGGAGCACGGCCACATGCCGATGACGATAGACAAGCCGGTTGCGGAGCCCAACCTTCCCGGCTCACAGACGGAGACGGGCGAGGTCACTGGCTCCGATCCGGCGGACGCGAACGAAGCTGCCCGGCAGGTTGACCAGCTCGAAGAGCGGATGCGCGCCGCCGCCGACAATCTTGAGTTCGAACTCGCAGCGTCTATCCGGGACCGTATGAGAGAGCTCCGAGAGGAACACAACCTCGGCGCCGACGACACCGAGCAGGGCGTCCCGGCGCCGGAGGAGTAATGAGTCTTTGTGCTCGCCGTCCTCACCGGCCCCGTAGCCCCGCCTTCGACGCTAATGTCCGGGAGCGTCATTACCTTCTCGCGGTCGAGACGGAACGTCTCGACCTTTCCGTCCTCCTGGAGCGTGCCGACGACCTGACTTGTCCGCGCGACTGTCCTATCGAACCTGGAGACGATAGCCTGCTGTTTTTATGATGTCGGCAGACACGCGGACGAACCGCAGGACGTACTCTTCGGGGCTGAGACGCTCCTGGGGCGGCTTGTCGGGGCCGTCGTCGTGGGATCCCTGCGCCGGCGGCAGGCACCGCCGTTCCGGCGCTTTTGCCTGCCCCAGCCGTTTCGCCCCGTCCCCGGCGGCCGTAGACGTGCTCGCCGACTGCGACGACACCCACAAGAGGGACGACACTGGCGGCGACTGCGACCGGGGCGCCCCTACCCCCGCCGGCCCGGCCCGGGCCGACTGGACGACCGCCCGCGGCTCGGTCGGTCCAAAGTCTACCGGCCCGGTCCATGCGACGGCGCTGTCGTAGTAGTTGACTCCCCCCGGCTCAACCGCCGTGGCCTCGTAGTCGGCAGGCCACGCGATGACGAGGCGGCTCTCCGTGTCGAAGAAGACGCCGCCGATGGCGTCACCGACGAGCAGTCAGTCCGTGAACTACCCCACCCTGCTCGGCCTGCTCCGACCGCTTGCCGGACTGATAATCATCGCGCTCATCGCTCTCTACCTGCTTGACCGGCTGTAGCCGCCACGCTCTTCTTTACGCGCCGCCGCGACCGACCGTGGATAGCCTCAACGTCCCGGTTCCCGGCCGAGTCCGTCGGCTCGCCGCCGACCGCCGACCCGAACTCGCCGTTTTCGACAGCGTCCGCGAGGATCCGTCGCTGGTGTGTAAGCGGTTCGAGCGCCCGCCCGGAAAGCGCGCGCTCGCAGACGCCCTTGCAGGCACTCCGGCGTTCGAGGCCGCGGTCACGGGCGTGGACTTCTTCGCCGAACCAACCAGTGGTACGAGTCCGGTCGTCTACCTGACTGTCGAGAGCCCCGGCCTCTACCGACTCCACAACGGTCTCGTTGAGCGCTTCGGCGCTATTCCCGAACTAGAAGGCGACGAATACGATCCCCACGTCACGCTCGCGCGCGGTGGGACGGTTGCCGACGCCGAGCGGCTCGCCGGCCCGATCACGCCGGTCACCTGGACTGTTTCCCGGCTGCTCGCGTGGAACGCGACCTACCGGGTACCGGAGCGTGAGATACCCCTGCCATCGTAGGCTATCGTTTGGTCACCTGCATCGACATCGGCTGCTGGGGGTGCATCGTCAGCGACCCCCGGAGGTCGAACGGCTCATCCCGGTTGTAGTCGAGGTCGTAGTTTGCGGCGACCGTCGCGGTGATGACCCGGCCCTCCAGAAGCGCGAGATGCTTGCCGATACAGTGGCGCGGCCCGCCGCCGAACGGAAAGTACGCGAATCGGGGGCGGTCCCGGGAGCGCTCCAATGTGAATCGGTCGGGGTCAAACTCTGTTGGGTTCTCCCAGTAGCGCTCGGAGCGGTGAACGACCCACTGGGGGAGCATCACCGCCGCCCCTTCGGGGACGCGGTAGTCGCCTATCTTCACGTCCACCTTTGGCTCACGGAACATCACGTAGACGGGGGGGTAGAGCCGCATCGACTCCTGGAGTACCCGCTCAGTGTAGTTGAGGTCGCGCACCTGTGCCATCGTCGGCGCGCGGCCGTCGGGCAGGACCTCGTCGACCTCTGCGGTGAGCTTCGCCTCTGCCTCTGGATGTTGCGAGAGCAGGTACCACGCGTAGGTGAGAGTGAGCGCCGTGGTGTCGTGCCCGGCGAGGAGGATCGTCATCACCTCGTCTCTGATCTGCTGCTGGCTCTGCTCGCCACGCTCCTGTGCCCGCAGGAGGATCGAGAGCAGGTCTGCCGGGGCGTCCTCGCCGTGTCCCTGTGTCCCACGCCTGTCGGCGACGAGCTCGTCGATCAGTTCTTCCATCGTGCCGAGCGCGGCCTCGTACTCTCGGTTCTCGCGGGTCGGCACCCAGTCCGGCAGGAGAAATTTGAGAGGGTCAGGTTCGAACCGCGCGCCGAGTGGTTCGAGCGACTCCCGGACTGTCTCGATCCGGTCGTCGTCTAGGCCAACACCAAGCATTGCCTCACAGATAATCCGGAGCGTCACCTCGGTCATGTCCACTTGGACATCGCGGACCTCGCCCGCCTCCCACCCAGCGAGCAGCGCCTCGGTGTACTCGCCCATCGTGTCCACCATCCCCTGGAGCCGCTGGGGGTCGAACGCTGGGTTCGCGAGCTGGCGCTGTTTCTGCCACGTTGGCCCCTCGCTCAGGAGCAGGCCGTCCCCGAGGAGGTCGCCCAGCGCGTCGTCTTGGAAGTCCGGCTTCGCGAACTTTTCATCGTCGGCGACTAGAATCCGACCGATCTCTGCTGGGTCGGTCACCATATACGTCTCCAGCGGTCCAAGGTCGAAGTGGACGACATCACCGTACGCCTCCGCGCAGGCGGTGACGAACTCGAAGGGGTCGTCGGCGTACTGGCGGCTGTTGCCGAACACTGCTTCTCCCTTCGGTCCTGGGGGGGTCGCGCGCATCGGTAGAGTCAGGCTCTGGACGGCCTTATGCGTTCGGCGGTCCCACCGCGCGTGCGTCGCCCCGCGCGCTTTGTCTCGCTCCCCGTCCGCCCGCCCGTTCCGTTGTGCCTCTCGCGTTCACAGACGGTGCGAGGTGGTCACGACGGGGGGCACTTCCGAGGCGGGTGGCCGCTGGCTCGCGGGGCTCTTTTTTCCGGCTGCTCCGGGCTCACGGCCTCGGCTGGTCGTCACCGTACGCACCGAGGTCGGAGAAGAAGTTGAACAGCCCGTAGCGGAGTTTACTCGGGACCACGTCTACCAGTTCGTCGCGCTCCTCAGGCGGGAAGGTGTCACGTACGCCGTACTGACCCATATCCCGGCTTGCGCGGGTGTAGCGCTCGTCAACCAGCAGACGGGCGCCAAAGTCGTCCGGCGACCGGATCACCCGCCCGAGCGCCTGCCGGGTCTTCCGGATCGTCGGGATCTCGATGGCGTACCCCCACCCATCGCGCTCCCGGTCGCCGTACTCGCGGTCGTATGCAGCCTGGACGGCATCCTGTCGCTCGTCGAGACGGGGGTATGGCACCCCGACAACCGCGACACCGCGGGCGTCTGCCCCATCGAAGCTCACGCCCTCTGCGAGCGTGCCCCAGAGCGAGGTGAAGAGGACGCCGTTGTCGTCGCTCGTGAACCGTTCACGTAGGCCCTCCGCACGCACGCCCGGTTCGTCGAGATAGGTCGTCGCCGCCGTTTCGCGCCCGACCCGGCCGTGGTAGCGGGCTGCCTCGGCGTATGAGGGGAAGAACACGAGAAGGTTCCCAGGCGTGAACTCAACGGCGTCGGCCAGCACGTCCGTCACCGTCTCCTGAAGTGCCGGGTCGTCGCGCTTGCTCGCGAACAGCGCCGGGGTCTCGACGGCGTAGGTCCGCCGTCGCTCCTCTGGGTAGGGAAGGCTAAACGACCGCGTCACCGGGTCGTTCAGACCAATGACGTCCTCGGTCACGTCGAACGGTCGGAGCGTCGCGCTCATCAGTACGCTCGCGTGGACCCGGTCGTACAGGTCGGCGGTCAGCTCGCGCGGGATGGCGGTGTAGAGTTCGGCGCGACCGTACACCTCCTCAGTCCCCTGGTCGCGCCGCACCGCGAGCAAGGGGTGTCGCCCCGGGTCGTCGCCCGCGTCCATCCACTCGGCGACGAAGCCGGCGGCCTTGAGGGTCTGACACTCCTTGCGGGTCGTCGTCTCACCACTCGCGAACGCCTCGCGGTACTCCTCGTCCAAACTCGTGCCCAACTGGAGCGCCAGCTCAACCTCCTGTGCGATACCTCGGCCCTCGTACTCGTCGAGAAAGGCGAGCGTCAGCTCGTCGCGCCGGTTGTCGTTCGCGACCGACAGGTCGTGCCAGTCGTCGCTGACCTGTTCGCGTTCGCCGAAGGCCAGCGCGTCGTCCCACGTCCGACGAATCGCGGCGAGGAACCCCTCGAAGACGTTCACCGCGGCGTTCGCACGCGGGTCGTCTGTCCCCGCGAGCTCGGCCAGCGCGGACTCGACGGTCCGCTCGGTCAGCGTCGAACTCGCGTGTTCTCGGGCGGCGTCGGCCACGTTGTGTGCCTCGTCGAACACCGTCACAACGTCCTCGGGGTCGCGGCCGATCCAGCGAAAAAACTGCTCTCTGATCTGCGGGTCGAGCAGATGGTGGTAGTTACAGACGACGAGGTCCACCCCTTCCATCGACTCCTTCAGCAGCTCGTAGCCACAGCAGCCCTTGCGCTCGGCCCACTCGTAAACGTCGTCAGGGGTGCGCACGTCGTCGAACAGCCACCCGAGGAACTCCTCGCCACTCCGCTCTAAGTTCTCGCGGTAGTACTCGCAGACAGTCCCGGCGTCGTCCTCTAGCTCCTCCTCCAGCGACGCCAGTTCGTCGCTCACGGCCTCGTACGCCTCGGCAAGTCCGTCGTCACCGCCGGAACGCGCAGCGTCCTGGCTGCCCCCCGAGCCCTGCTCGGCGCTGTCTTGCATCGCCGCGAGCAGGTCGTCCGCCCGCCCGCGCAGTTCGTCGCGCTCCTGTTCTCGCTCGACGACCGAGCGGGTGGTGTCGCGCAGCACCTGACACTCCTGGTAGTCAACGTCGATATGACACATCGACGCCTTGCCGCGGAAGACAACGGCACGGATCGGCTCCTCGCGGGTGATGGCGCGCGCGTCCGCGACAAACTGGCGCATCTGCTGGTGGACGTTCGTCGTGATGACCACCGTGTGGTCCTCGGCGCGGGCGTGTTCCAGCGCCGGTACGAGCGCCGAGAGCGTCTTCCCAGTTCCCGGTGCCCCCTCCAGGAGAACGTCTCGTCCTGCCGTCAGCGCATCGTCGACGGCGTCCATCGCTGCGCGCTGGTTGGGGTAGGGCTCGGCGTAGGGGAAGAATCGGAGGTAGTCCGCGCCGGCCGGTCCCTGTTCGGACACATGAACTATTTTCTGCCCCCAAATAAAAGCGCCCGGGCGTCCGGCTGCGGTGGGTGGCGCCTGCCCCCGACCAGACCGTGTCGGCGACACCCGAACCCACCGGGGCGATACCGGACGGTCACGGCGGCCAACGTCTCGGTGACGGCCTCCGACGCTCGCAGCGCGTTGCGACCACACGTCGCCACCGAACGACGCCGCAGACCGGCGGCCGTCCACCCCCCGAGCGACGCGGCCGACTGCCGCTAGTCCAGCAGTTCGACGAGCAGGCCCTTCTGGGCGTGGAGCCGGTTCTCGGCCTGTCGCCAGACGAGTGAGCGCTCGCTCTCGACAGCCGCGTCGGTGACCTCTTCGCCGCGGTGGGCCGGCAGGCAGTGGAGCAGTCTCGCCCCGGGCGCGTGCGACAGGAGCTCCTCGTTCACCTGATAGCCGTTCTCGAACGCCGCCAGCTTCTCGGCACGTTCGTCCGCCTCGCCCATACTCACCCACACGTCGGTGTAGACGGCGTCCGCGTCCGTCACGGCAGTTACCGGGTCGGTGACCGTCTCGACGCTCCCCTCGTAGCCCGTGATGCGGTCCAGGACATCGTCGCCGAGGCCGTACTCGGGCGGGGTCGCAACTTGGACATCGAGACCGACCATGGCAGCGCCGACGGCGAACGAGCGCGCGACGTTGTTGCCGTCGCCCACCCACGCTACGGTCGCGTCGAAGCCGTCGAACGTCTCGCGCACGGTGAGCAGATCTGCAAGCGCCTGACAGGGGTGTGCCCGGTCGGTCAGGCCGTTGACTACGGGGATGTCGGCGTACTCCGCGATCGTCTCCGCGTCCGCGTGGCTGTACAGGCGGAGCATAATAGCGTCGCCGTACCGGCTGAGCGCGCGGGCGATATCTCGTACTGGCTCGCGGCCGCCGATGCCGACGTCGTCCGGGCCGAGAAAGACCGCGTGCCCACCGAGCTGTGTCATCCCTGTCTCGAACGACGTCCGTGTCCGGGTCGAGGGCTTCTCGAACAGCATCGTCAGCGTCTTGCGCGGGAGTTCGGCGCCGGTCGTCTCCTCTTCCAGCGCCGCTGCATGGTCGAGGATGGCGTGGAGGCGATCGGGCGACAGATTGTCTATCTCGAGCAGCCTGTCGGTGTCGGTCATAGGCGGTCTGGAAGGTCGGTCAGGACGCGAACGGCGCGGTCAAACTCATCAAGTGCGAGGTGTTCGTCGGGCGTGTGGTCGAGACTGGAGTCGCCAGGCCCGTACGAGGCGGTCGGACAGTCCCACGTGTCGGCGTAGATATTCACGTCTGCGGTGCCGGTCTTGCGGAGTAGGCGCGGCTCGCCCCCCGCCGCCCGGATCGCCCCGCGCAGGCCTCGTGCGACGGGTGTCCGCGGGCTCTCCATCACGGGCGGCACTGCGTCGTGCCACCGGACCGTCCCACCGCAAAGGTGGGCGTCGGCCGCCTCGCGCACGTCGTCGACTGTCCAGGCGGGTGGGACCCGCAACTGGACGCCCATCGTCGCCTCGACGCTCAGACCGTCCGGACTGGTGCCGCCCTTGACAGCGACGGGCTTCGCCGTCACCTGCTCGAAGACGGGGCCGTACTCGTCGCTCTCGAAGCGGGCCTCGACTGCTGACCACCACGCGATGGCGTCCTGGATCGCGTTGTTCTCCGGTCGAGAGCTGTGGCCCGACTCACTGGCGTGGACGTACGTGCCGGCGAGCATCCCACGGTAGCCGAGGGTGATCCCGTTCCACCCGCTCGGCTCGCCGTTCAGGAGGGCCGTGGGCGCGTCGCGGTCACCGACCAGATGTCGGGCGCCCCGTGAGTCCTTCTCCTCGCCGACGACGCCGACGAAGCTCACCCCCGTCTCGACGGCCGCGACGGCCATCGCCGCGAGCGGCCCGGTCGCGTCGACACTCCCCCGGCCCCACAGCACCTCGTCGCGCACCGCCACGGGAATGTCGCCGGGGACGGTGTCGACGTGGGAGGTGAGGAGGAGCGAGTCGTCGGCTGGCGCGCGGACGTTTCCGACCTCGTCCAGCCACACCTCGCGGCCGTGAGCCTCGAAAAAGGCCGCGAGCCGGTCCGCTGCCGCGGCCTCCTCGCCGCTCGGCGAGGGGGTTGAGACGAGGTCGTAAAGCAGTTCCCGTGCCTCGGTGTCGACGGCCGCCGGACGCTGGCCCGTCGCCGTCACCTCAGGTCACCGCCTCCATCGCGGCCACCACCTCGTCGACGTGCTCGCGTCCGACCGTCAGCGGCGGGAGGAACCGAACGACCGTCCGGCCCGCCGGGAGCGCCAGCACGTCGTGGTCAAGCGCAAGATCACGCAGCAGTCGGTTCGCCCCGCGCTTCACCTCGACACCGACCATTAGACCCAGTCCGCGAACCTCGCGAGCGTCGACGTCGGCGTTTCGCAGTTCTTGAACGAGATACGCCCCGACGCGGTTGGCGTTCGCGGCCAACTCCTCCTCCTCGATCGCAGAGAGCGTCGCACTCGCGGCTGCACACACCACAGGCCCACCGCTGAACGTCGAGCCGTGGTTGCCCGCGTCCTCCGCGATCCAGTCGCGACAGAGCGTCGCACCCATCGGCAGCCCGTTGGCGACGCCCTTTGCGGCCGTCAGCACGTCCGGCACGACGCCTGCGCGCTGGGTCGCCCACATGAGTCCGGTCCGGCCAACGCCAGTCTGGACCTCGTCGAAGACGAGAGCCGCGCCCACCTCCTCGGTCGCCTCGCGGGCCGTCCGGAGGTAGCCCGGCGGCGAGGGGCGGATCCCGCCCTCGCCCTGGACAGGCTCGAGAAAGACGGCGGCCGTCTCCTCGTCTATCGCCTCGTGCAGCTGCTCTTCGTCGCCGTAGTCGACGAACTCGATACCGCCCGCGAGCGGCTCGAACGGCGCGCGGTACTTCTTTTTCCACGTCATCGCCAGCGCGCCCATCGTCCGGCCGTGGAACCCACGCTTCGTGGCGACTATCTTCGAGCGCCCGGTCGCCGAGCGCGCGAACTTCATCGCCGCCTCGTTTGCCTCGGTGCCGGAGTTACAGAGCCAGACCTTATCGATATTGTCCGGCGCGAGGTCGGCGAACTGCTCGTACAGCGCCGTTCGGGCTGCAACGGGGTAGGAGGCCTGGACGTAGGTGAGATCCGCGAGCTGTGTCGTCACCGCGTCGGTGACGCGGGGGTGGCCGTGGCCCGCGGGGACACAGGCGTAGGAGGCACCGAAGTCGAGATACTCTGTGCCGTCGTCGCCGTAGACGTAGACGTCGTCGCCGCGGGCGATCTGGATGGGTTTCTCAGAGAAGACGAACCCGGTCATACTCCGTAGTCGTTGGCGTCACCCTTCTCTCCTTCGGCTATGGCAGCCGGAGTGACACGGGTGCCGTCCCCCGCGAGCGCCGACCGCACCGGGCGTTCCGCGTTCGCATCGGCGACGACGGCGCTCCGCGCGCCGCCCTGCAGTGCCTCGGCAACCGCCATCACCTTCCGGCGCATGAACCCCTCGGCGGCCTTCTCCAGCGCCGCGAACCCGTCCGGAGTGGCTGCCGACTCGATACGAGTGTCGGGGTCGTCGGGGTCGGCGTACACACCGGCCACGTCGGTCAGGAGGACGAGGTCGGCGCCGAGTTCGGCGGCGACGGCCGCGGCCGCACGGTCCGCGTCGGTGTTGACTGGGACACCGTCGTCTGCAAGCATCGGTGGCCCGACGACGGGAACACGTCCGCCTGCGACGAGCGTCCGGAGCAGGTCGCCGTCCACGCGTTCGATCCGGCCGGAGTGGTCACCGCGCTTGATCTTTCGTTTGCCGTCCTCGACGACACGGACCGCGGACTTGCGTGGCCCGGTCAGCAGGCCACCGTCGACGCCACTCATGCCAACGGCGTCGGCGCCTGCGCCGCGCAGGCTGGCGACGAGCTCTGCGTTCACGCCACACATCGCCATCGCGAACGCCTCCATTGTCGCTTCGTCGGTGAACCGTCCCGTCACTCCGGCGGGCGTCTCGACGTAGTTCGGCTCGATCTCGAGGCGGTCCAGCAGGTCGTCGACGGCCGTCGAGCCGCCGTGGACGACAGCTATCTCGTCGTGGTCGTCACTCCCGGCGACCGCCGCGACGTCTGCGAGCGCACCCTCCGGGTCGACGGCAGCGGCGCCGCCGATCTTCACCACGATCACGGCGAGCCCCCGTAGGCCGGGGCCGGAGTCGGGGTGCGGTTAGCAACCGCGCACATCTCAGGGCGCTCCAACAGGGTGATACCCCGTCTGTTCGAGGCCGGCCGTCTCCACGAACCCGCAGGCGAGGTTTGCGGCGTGAACCGCCTGACCGGCAGAGCCCTTCACCATGTTGTCGATCGCGCCGAACGCGACGATCCGGGCGTTCCCGGGATCGACCACGAACCCGACCTCGGCGTAGTTCGACCCCGCAACGGCCTTCGGTTCGGGGTAGCGGTAGACCCCACTGCCGCCCGCGACGAGACGGACGAACGGCTCGTCGTCGTACACCCCGCGGTAGGCCGTCCAGAGGTCGCCCGTCGTCACCCGATCGTCGGGAAAGACGTGACAGGTCGCGGCGGCACCGCGGGTCATGTCGACGGCGTGAGCCGTGAACGCGACCGAGAGGCCGAGATGACCCTCGATCTCCGCCTCGTGGCGGTGGCCCGTCGCGGCGTAGGGCCGCACCACGCCAGAGCGCTCGGCGTGACTAGAGGCAGCCCCCCCGCCCGCGCCGCCCTCGGAGGAGCCGACCTTCACGTCAACGACGGGCGTCCGGTCGCCGACGTAGCCGGCGTCGACCAGCGGCTTCAGCGCGAGAATCGTCGCAGTGGCGTTACAGCCGCCGCTCGCGATCAGCGTTGCGTCCCGCAGGTTCTCGCGGTTGATCTCCGGCAGCGCGTACTCGCTCTCGGCAAGGAGGTCGGGCCGCGCGTGCCCGTCATACCACTCGTCGTACTCCGCCTCTGTGTCGAGGCGGAAGTCTGCGCTCAGATCTACGACCCGGTCTGCGGCCTCGCGAAAGCGGTCGATCTGGTCCATCGACACCCCGTGTGGAGTGGCGGCGAAGAGGACGTCAACCGACTCGAGCTCCGCAGGGTCAGAGAACCGCAGGTCGAGATGCCTGAGGTTCGGGTGGGCGTGACCCACTGTCTTGTTCGCGGACGACCGAGAGGTCGCCTGAACGACGTCGAACTCGGGATGACCGTCGAGGATACGAAGGAGTTCGCCGCCGGTGAAGCCGCTGGCGCCAACGACGCTCGCCGTCGTCATCAGGGTGAGACCTCTGTAGTCGCGCTTGCGCGCCCTTCTAGCCAGTCAACCGCGGCCCCGGCGACGTCGACGTCGGTACAGGAGTCAAGCGCTTTAAACTCAACCGTGTGGTTCACCTCGTGGACGGTGTAGCTGTCGCCCGTCTCCATCAGGTCGACACCGAGGAGACCGCCCCCGACTGCGGCCGAGGCCGTCTCGACGAGCGCTGCCACCTCCGGCGTGACCTCGAACTCTTTGACCGAGCTGCCCTGTGCAGCGTTCGTGAGCCAGTGGTCCGACGACCGGGTCATCGCCGCGACGGGTTCGCCGTCCGCCGCAACGACCCGAATGTCCCGCCCGGGCTTCTCGACGAACTCCTGGACGTAGAACACCTTGTGCTCGTAATGGCCGAGGGTGGCCTTATGTTCAAGTACTGCCTCGGCGGCACTCTTGGAGTCTATCTTCGCCATCAGGCGCCCCCACGAGCCGATCACGGGCTTGAGGACGCAAGGGTAGCCAAACCGTTCTATCGACTCCATCGCACTCTCGACGGTGAAGGCCGTCTCTGTGCGTGGGGTAGGTGCCCCGGCGCCGGCGAGCGCGAGACTACAGCGCACCTTGTCTGCACAGACCGCGGCTGTCTCCGGCGCGTTCACTGTTGGGACGCCGTAGGCGTCCAGAAAGCGCGTGACGTACAGCGAGCGCGAGGTCGAGAGACAGCGATCGAGCGCGAGGTCGAGTTCGTCGACGTTCGCCGTCGTCCCGTCAAGGCCGAACTGCTCGTCGCGAACGTCTATCTTCTCGACCTCGTGGCCACGCTCACGGAGTTCCGAGAGTAGGAGTTTCTCGTCCTTGCGGATCCGCGAGTAGAGGAGGCCGACCCTCACGTTCTCTCCCTCGCGCCCGCGTCGCTCATTCCCCCCAGTCCTCCTCGAGTTCGGGTGCGAGGTCTAGCGTCACCGGGTCGTCGTCGATGACCTCGAGCTCCGAGCCACAGGTTCCACAGTCGACGATCTCTCCGACCTCGAGGTCTTCGTGCAAGGACACCTCGGCCCCACACTCGACACATTCTACCGTAGACATCGTACTCCTACCTGCGGCCCCCTCTCAAATAAAAGTGTCGTAATTATCGAAACGAAAGGAAGACGCAGACGTAGCTAAATGACTTCTAGAGCGATTAGGCGAACGTATTCCGAAATCAATGTCGGATCATGAATATGTGCCCCCGGAGGGGCGGTCGCTCACGCATACTCGGCGACCACCTCCGCGAGGTCGGCGGCCGCCGCCGCGGCGCGGTCCCGACGCTCCGCGACCCGCCCGCGGCCGGCCGTGAGCTCCGCC
>CAKZPG010000057.1 GCA_937138675.1 uncultured archaeon
CTCGGTCGCTTCGCTCCCTGCGTTGCTTCTTGAGGAAGGGGACTTAGCGCCTGAAAATAGTTAATCTGCGACGACCGTCCCGTCCTCGCCCGGCCGGAGGCTCCCCGCCCGTTCGCCGACGTAGCCGAAGATGTCTGCGTAGCCGTCGGCAGAGAAGAGGACGGGGTAGAACGGGTCGTCGGCAATGAACCGTCGGTCGTCGGCATGGGCGAACGTCTCGCCACGTTCCACCTGCTGGAAGTTCTCGACGGGCACCCTGTACGACCTTGCGGGCGGCTTCGACACCGGGGTGCCCATCTGGTAGATCGGCACGGTGTGAGCCTCCGGCGCTGGCACAAGCGCGCCCGTGGCAGCGAGAAACGCCCGAGTCACGCGTTCCGCGCTATCGATGGCGGCCTTGCTCCCCTGGAGGCCACACTCCACCTCGACAAGCGGTGTCGCCTCCAGTTCGAACAGCCGACCGCCGAGGTCGTTCGCGACGTCGACGACGGCGTCGACTGGCAGGCGGGTCACCACCTCACCGGCGGCTCCCCCGACACCGTTGACGATCGCGAAGGGGTGGGCGTACGACCGCGTCGAGTGGATCGAGAGGGTCGTCAGCCCGCGAACCTCGGCGGCGAGTATCCGTGCAAGTTCGTGTTCGTGGCCATCACCCTCTCCGCCGTCGAACGTTCGATTGAGGTCGGCGTCGACGTAGCGCACCCCGCGGTCGCGCGCCATCTCGTTGGCGATGATGAGTTTCACACCGCGCTCGACAGAGGGGTCTGCGGCGACGAGCCGCGAGATCGCGGCCTCACCACATGGCTCGTCGCCGTGGATTCCACCGACAACCGCCACTTCTGGCGGCCCTTTTCCGAGCGTGTACGTCTGCATTCAGTGAAAATTGACCATCGCCCGGAGAAAACGGTTCCCCTTTAGTCGAGTCGGTCGGCGTACTCGTAGTCTGTCGGGGACGCTGTCGGCCGGCCACCGTCCAGCGTGAGGCGGAACCCCTCGATCGCCCTGGGGGTCTCGAGTGCAATCCGCATCCGGTCGCGCACGCCGGCTACGTCGACGCCGTAGAAGTCGTCCGGCACGCCTGCGAGATACTCGAGCGACGTCTCGAACAGCGAGCGCATCCCGGCGTCGTCGTTGAAATCCGTGTGTTTGTAGGCGCCCGCCGCAACCTGCACCATCCCGTGAAGAAATGCGCTCTCAGTGGATCCACTCCCGTAGTTGTACCACTCTGATTCGAAGCAGTCGTGCGATTCGTGAAACGCGCCAGCGTTGTACAGACGGACGCCGTGCATGACCGCCCGGCGTAGAGTCCCGTGTTCCCACCCATTCGAGACACCCCGGTCGCGTCGCCATCCGCTTGGATTCCCTAACACCGGTGGGCCGACGCTCGGGTCCTGCGTGTGCTTGTTCATCTTTCTACAAGCGGGAACCTCCGCTATTCCGGCGAAACGCGTCCGTTCCATCTGGCCATCCACTCTCGACGTAGCCGTGTGTCCCGTGGAAGGCGCCGTCGTCGAACGGACAGACGCCGTGTGTCGTTGCGGGCCGGAGCGTCGGGTGTTCCCGGCGCTGGTGCTTGAGGGTCCACCCGGTCGCGGTGTGCGTCCCCGGCGACGCGACGCTCAGGACGCTCATCAAGTCGTCCACACACCTACTTTGACGTCTGCCGGCCTGAATCCATCGGCCTGAACCGGAAGCGTGAACAGGTGTGATCTACTCCAACATATCAGGCGAGGGTAGCCAAGCGGCCAACGGCGGCGGACTCAAGACCCGCTCTCATAGGAGTTCGTCGGTTCGAATCCGACCCCTCGCACTCTGTTGCGATAGCGACCGCCGGGTGACGACCGCGGTCTCCGATTCACTTCGGGCAGTGGTGCGAACGAACCGAGCGAACCGACCGTGACTCATCCTTCACCCGTCACGTCCGAGCTGCGCTCCGAACGGGTCGAAAACGAGCGGCGGGCGACACCGACTCATCATCTCCAGTTGAAGCAATTAATAGGGCTATACATAGATATGTACATCCTGACCCGGACCGGATAGGCGCCTCGTCCGCCCGGTTTGTGACGCTATAGCGCCGACGCTACGTAACCTGCAGTGGAACACGTTGGGTCCGCTCTGTAGGGCTACGTACTCCTTCTAGATCGATCCAACACCTCTTAGCAGGGATTTTGCCCCGACAGATGTCGATGCACATCATGGATGACCCGGATAATGCGCCGGACTCGGACACCGACCAACCCCAGTGCGCATATCGCTCCGTTCTCGTGCGCTACGAGACTGTGCCCGACCGCCGGACGTTCTACCCTGCCTGTGGCTCGACCGGCCGAGTGCTCGGGGAGTGGATCGCGGCCGACGACGACGCAGTGTTGATGCTCGACGAGTGCCGGTGAGCGGGTCGAGGCGTCTGCCCGCCGCCCCACAGCTACAGCCGTTGGTGCATCGCTTCACAGTACGCCGCTGCCACTAGTGGCTCGTCTGTCGCAGTCGCCTGCGCCCGCTCGCAACCGTGAATCAACCGTCGCTTGCGGTCACTCTCTGGCACCTTGTTCTCGACAACCGTGGCCGCCGTCAACAGCGCCGCGAGCGCTGTCTCAGTTCGTCGCTCGCGGGCGGCCTTGCCTGCCTCCGCGAACAGCTGAGCGAGGGTGTCGCGGACATCGACGGGCAGGTCACCTGTCACGGATGAGAAAGTGGTGCGTGGGTCTTGAAACCGACGGGGCTTTGCGCGGACCGACCACTGAGCGACCATGGACGACACCGACGCCGCACGGCGAGCGGCGGTCGCCGCACGCGCAGCGGCCGACGCCGGCACACTCGCCGACGCGTACGTCGACGCCACCGTTGAGACGAAGACCGGCCCAACGGACTATGTGACAGAGGCCGACCACGCCGCACAGGACCGGGTTCTCTCTGTCCTCAGAGACGGCTACCCTGATGATCCCGTCGTCGGCGAGGAGGACGGCGAGGACCCACGCCTCCGAGAGTCAGTGCCAGCCAACGGCCCTGCGTGGATAGTCGACCCGATAGACGGCACCGCGAACTATGTCCGTGGGATGCCGACATGGGCCTGCGCCGTTGCCTGTGTCGTCGACGGCGACCCGGTGGCCGCCGCGGTCGTCGAACCGGACCTCAACCGCCGATACGTCGCCGGCGCGGGGACAACCCGTCGGGACGGGGTCACCATAGCGACGAGCGAACTGACCGACCCGCGCCACGGTGCGGTCGTCCCGTTCTACTGGTGGCCCCACGACGCACGTGATGCGTACAGCGCGGGACTCGATGCCGCAGTCCGACGGTTCGACGACATCCACCGGCTGGGCTGTGCGCAGGCCACGCTCTGTTCGGTCGCGGACGGCGCGCTGGCGGGGACGTTCACCGACCGTCAGGTGGCTTCTTGGGACGCCGTCGCGGGCGTCCATCTCATCCGTCGTGCCGGCGGGCGGGTGACGGATATCGAGGGCGAACCCTGGACTGTCGGGGCCGAGGGACTCGTCGCCTCGAACGGCGTGCCGGCGGTCCACGATGCACTCGCCGACTGCGCTCTCGCGGCCCGCACGGCCGACGAGGCGTAGCGACCGCGCGTCTGGAACGCCCGCGACCGCAACGCTGAAACGCCGCGCACGTCGCCTGAGAGTATGTCGATCGTCGATCGGGTTGAGCGCGACCCGGAGCGCGCGTGGGTCATCTCATTCGCGGCGCTCGTCGCCGTCTTCGGCGGCGGGTCGGTGGCCTTTCCCCGCGTCGTATACGATAGCTTCGTCTGGCAGTACTTCTGGGGCCCTGTCGCTGCTGACGCTCACTCGGCCGTCTGTGCGGTCCGCTCGGGCGGCGAGACGACCTACCTCTCCGCGCTCGACGCCTGCGCGAGCGCAGTCGGCGTTGTTGCCTATCCCGGCTACACGCTCGTCTCCGAGGTGGGTTACATCGTCATCCTCCTCCTCGCGCTCACGGGCGTTGTCCTCCTCCTTCGTCGCCTGAAGCTTGGGAGCGACCGGCGACTCGTTCTCGCGCTCCTACCATTGGTCTTCTTTGGCGGGGCGCTCCGCGTTGTGGAGGACGCCACCGACACAGGCGAACTTCTCACCTACCCGCTGAACACACTGGTCATTAGCCCCGTTATCTACGTCACTGTCTTTGTTGTCGCACTCGCTACGCTCGTTGCGGCGGTGACCGCCGAGCGCCGCGGCCTCGTGTCCAACGCCCGCCGGGCCCTGACTGCCACAGGGACAGGCGTCCTGCTCGTCACCCTTGCTGTGCTCGCCGTCGTCGCCGCGGACGATGCGTTCTACCCGCAGGTGTTCGCGGTGGTGATCGTGATCGCCACGATGTCGACACTTGGCGTTCTCGCCGTTTTGCGACGTTTTTTGCCGTCGACGACAGAGGGGACAGGCGTTCTCGTCGCCGGTGTCGTTGTCTGGGCACACGCCGTCGACGGCGCCGCGAACGTTGTCGGGTTGGACTGGATGCCCGCGCTGAGCGCGGGTGTGAACCTCGTCCCGAAACACCCGGTCAACCGCTTTGTCGTTGAGTTCACCGGTAGCGTCCTTCCATCCTCCGTCCTCGCCGTCACCGGCGACGCGTGGCCGTTCCTCGTTATCAAGCTTGTCGCGGCTGCGCTGGTGGTCGCCGTCTTCGACGCGAGAACGTTCGAGGAGAGCCCGCGCTACACCGTTCTCCTCCTCGTCGCTATCGTCGCCGTCGGCCTCGGGCCGGGCACCCGTGACCTCCTGCGGGCCACGCTCGGTGTGTAGGGCTAAGAGACTTCTCAGGGGCTCCGCAACACCTCAAAACACCCTTCAGACGGACCCTCCTAGCGGCGCTCGTGACCGGTCTCGCCGGCTGTTCCGCCGGTCCCGATTCGCTCGAAGCCCCGACCGACGGCTCGCAGAACGAGAATCGCACGCCAGACATGGCGACGGCATCACCGACCGGGTCGCCGGACACCGCTCCGACTCCGTCGCTCGTGACGTCCCCCGACGGGCTGAAAGCCGAGTCGACGCGTCCGGACCCGCTCACCCGCGCGTCGGTTCGCGAGTATGTTCGGACCTACGGGTGCCGCTACGCGTACAACGAACTGTACGGCGGGTTGCGCTGGACCGCCGACCTGACCGCCGATTATCAGGCCGTTGAGAAGACGACGGACGGGTATCGTGTCCGCGTCCAGCCCTCGGGCTCCACCGAGCGTGGCGTCGGCACGACGATGCCGACCAAGACCCCCGTCCACACCGACTAAGGAAGGGCGAGTTTGTCTACGTCGTCACGCCCGACGAGACACAGCGCGGGCCGGCAGGCTATGGATACGGGTGGTACGCTCGGTCAAGCTGCGGCTCGTAGCCCAGTTTCCGAGGCACCGTGCGCGCTCGGCCGCCAAAGAACGCCTCGTCGGTGAACAGCGGCTGGGCCTCAGGGACGACGACGCGGACGGCCTCGAATCCGAGCGCTGCGAGGTCGGGCGGGGTGAGCCGGGTCGCGTACGGCTCGAGTCCCGCGTCCGCAACGCGTTCGACGAGCGTCCGGAGCGCCTCAATGCCGGTGGGCGGGTCGGACATCCCCACGTCCGCTGCGGCCACCGTCGTCGCGGGGTCAACGAACTCGCGGGCGGCCTCGGGAAAGGCCGCGTACGCGCCGATTTCGCCGCCCGCCTCAGCGGCACGCTCGGGACCCATTCCGTCCAGCTCTGTCCAGTTCTGGATCGCCTCGCAGAGCGCCGCGGTCGCCGCGGCCGCGCCGTCTAACCTGGCAGCAGAACCGACGGCGAAGCGTGGCCACTCACTGTCCCGATGGACGGCACACGCGACGACAGGGACGTCGATGTCGACGGTGACGAGCAGTGGCGTCACGGTCAGCCCCACACTCCGGGCGCGACTGGCCAGCCGGTCGAACCGCTCGTCCACGACCGCGAGCCCCAGCGGGTCGAGTGTTGAGTACCACGCGATTGTCGTCGCGTCGCGTTCGATCACCTCCTCAAGGCCGGCTTGGAGTGCTCCGACGCCGTCGGTCCAGACGCCAAGGCCGGTTGTGATCGCCGGGAGGTGGCGCTCCGTCGGCGGGGGGTGAAGAACAGATTCGGCCGGGAGCGAAACGCGCGCGCCGTCGGTCAGACGCTCGCCCGCGACCCACGGAATCGGCTCATCTGGGTCGGGGTCGCGCCAGCCCGCCGGCCGGACGAACTCCGAGAGTGAGACGGCATCGAGTCGCTCGCGCTCCGGAGCGCGATCGAACCACGACGACAGGTACGTGCCAGCGGCGTACCGCTCCAGCGCCTCGCCCACCGCCTTGGTGTACGCTGCGTCCCAGTCCTCGGCAACGCCCGCGGCGAGCCGTGGCGCTGCCGCGTCACCAAACGCGGTCGTGTCACAGAGCCGCGCGAGATAGTACGGCGCCGGGTACGACGCCTCCTCGCCGACTCCCGCGACGATTCCGACGCGGTCGTCTACCGCCCGCTCCGCTCGCGCTGCGGCCGTCTCCACGTCGAGGCCCACCTCGGTCTGTTTCGGCGCGCGGTCCGGCGGGTCGGTCGGCGTCGGGTAGACCCGCCGCTCTCGGGTCGCTGTCCCCGACACCTCGACGAGCCGGCCGTCCGTCACCTCGCCTGCGAGCGCCTCGACCGCGAGCCGACCGGCAACCGCCCCGGCGAGGCGACTGGTGGGCGCCGGTGGGTCGACGGGAGCCGACTCGTCTGTGTTGGCCGCGTCGTGCGAGGCGACTCGGGCTTGCAGGTCGCCGAATCGGACCGCGTCGAGAACCGTTACCGCGGCGTCGACATCCGCGGGTCGACCGCCGACACCCCCGAGCTCGACCGTGATCAATCGGTCCGCAGCTGTGTCAGTACGGTAATGTGCGTCGGCACCGGCGGGAGCGACGACGACGGCAAGTGCACTGTCGCCGGCCACGTCAGAGGCACACGTCCGGATCGTCGCGTCGGTGTCCGCACATGTGGCCTTGACAGCCTCGGCTGCGGGGCCGTCGCCGACGAGAGAGACGTCCATAGCTTATTCTGCGGGGAAGCGGACAAAAACGTGGTTAGTCGAAGCTTTGCAGCACCTCGGCAAGGGTCGCGGGGTCGCCACGGACCTCGTCTGCGCCGGCCTTCAGGCGGAGGCGCGGGCGACCAACCTCGATAGGGACCTTTTCGGTGTTGACGAGGCCGGCCTCTTCAAGTCGGCTCTTTGTGCGCGAGAACGTCGCTTTTGAGGCGATGCCGACGTCCTCGCCCCAGCGCGACACGTCGTACAGAAGGACGTCGTTGCGGGCGGCGACAAGCAATGAGAGCGTCACCTCAGCAACGTCAACGTCGATGTCCTGACAGGCGTCGAGCGCGGCATCGAAGTCTGCGAGGGCCTCCTCGCCAGCCGTTTCGGCAAGCGTCTCGCGGACGCGAGAGAGCGGCGGCGTCCGGAGCGAGAACCCCTCTGCGGTTCGTGCGCGCTCGCGAGAGGCGCGGACCGCAGTGTCGACGAACTCTCCGTCGTCAGTCGAGAGCGCAGCCACCATATTATCCGTGCGAACCACTGCATAGACCATCTCGTCAGCGACGAGGAGGGTGTGGCCGGTCGTCTCGTCTGCGTTGAGTGACAGCGTCCCGGTGGTGACGAGGTCGGCCGCCCGGCTTGCGACGAGGAACTCGTCTGTCGCTTGCTTCAGCGTCCCTTCGTCTGTCGTCACGTGTGTTTCGGGCGGGTCTACTGCCGTTACGAGGACATCGACGAGGGCTTTGACCACCGCCGCGTCCGGGTCAACGACGTGGAGGACGTTGCCGGCAGCGTCTATCCCCGCGCGCAGCACCGCTCCGACGTCGCCGGCGCGGTGGTCAGTTACCAGAGGCATGTTCTTACCACACACGTTGCCCACTTGATTTTAACGAGGTAATGGGCGACCTAACGGCGCGGGAGACAAGCTTATCGGGGCCCCGGCCCCGATTGGTGTATGGACTATGAGACGGTTCGCGGGGCTGACCCGGCGGTCGCAGATGCGCTTTCGGCAGAGGTGACGCGACAGCAGGATACGCTTGCGATGATCGCGAGCGAGAACCACGTCTCGCCGGCCGTGATGGAAGCCCAGGGCTCCGCCCTGACGAACAAATACGCCGAGGGGTATCCCGGCGAGCGGTACTACGCCGGCTGCGAGCAGGCCGACGTTGTCGAAGAGCTCGCCGTCGAACGCGCGAAACAGCTCTGGGGTGCCGAACACATCAACGTTCAGCCCCACTCCGGAACGCAGGCGAATATGGGCGTCTACCTTGCAGTACTTGATCCGGGCGACAAGATACTCTCGCTCGACCTCACTCACGGCGGCCACCTGAGTCACGGCCACCCGGCGAACTTCGCAGGGCAGTTCTACGAGGTCGAGAAGTACGAAGTCGACCAGGAGACGGGCTACGTCGACTACGAGGGGCTCGCCGACGCAGCCGCTGAGTTCGACCCGGACATGATCGTCTCGGGCTACTCCGCGTACCCCCGCGAGGTCGAGTGGGATCGCGTCCAGACTGTGGCCGACGACGTCGACGCATACCACCTCTCGGATATCGCCCATATCACCGGTCTCGTCGCAGCTGGCGTCCACGCCTCGCCCGTTGGTGTCGCCGACTTCGTCACAGGGTCGACACACAAGACGATCCGCGCGGGCCGCGGCGGAATCGTGATGTGTAACGAGGAACACGCCGACGCCATCGATGCTGCTGTGTTCCCCGGCGCGCAGGGCGGCCCCGCGATGCACAACATCGCCGGCAAGGCCGTCGGGTTCAGTGAGGCACTCGACGACTCCTTCGTCGACTACGCCGAGACTGTCGTCGAGAACGCCCGTACTCTCGCGGACGTGTTTCAGGAGCGCGGTCTCACGCTAGTCTCGGGCGGCACTGACACCCATCTTGTCCTTGCGGACTTGCGGCCCTCGCATCCCGACCTCACGGGCGGCACCGCCGAGGACCACATCGCCGACGCGAACATCGTCCTCAACGCCAACACGGTCCCCGGCGAGACGCGGTCGCCGTTCGACCCCTCGGGCATCCGCGCCGGCACCGCAGCGCTCACCACTCGCGGAATGGGGACCGCGGCCATCCGTAAAGTCGGTCACCTCATTGTCGATGTCGTCGACGCCGCTGCGAACGAGCGGACCGACGAGGTCATCCCCGAGGTGCGAGCGGCGGTCGCCGACCTCACCGACGAGCATCACCTCTACGAGACGCGGGGCGCTTTCGCAGTCCAGTAGTGCCCTCGCGCCGTACGTTTCTCGGGGCGCTTGCGGCGGCGCTCGGAGGCTGTGCGGAGAGCGGAGACACGGCGACGACCCCTCCGGCAACCGAGCCAACGAGATCACAGACGACCGGGCCGACCGAGACGTCGTCGCTGTCACTCGACCTGCGCGAGGCGAACATCGTTGGCGTTGAGGCTGAAGCACAGAGCGACGGCCATCGATTCGACGTGACGCTGATACACGACGACAACGGCGAGGACGGATACGCAAACTGGTGGGTTGTGGAAGCGCTTGACGGCACCGAACTCGGACGGCGCGAGTTGCTTCACGCCCACGGCACCCGGGAGTTCACCCGGTCGACCACGGTCGACCTACAGGGGGAGCGCTGTGTCGTAGTCCGGAGCCACGACCAGACCCACGGCTACGGCGGGCGGGCAGCGGTCGTCGCCGTCGACCGCAACGCGGTGTCGTTCGTCGACCAGGGGCCGGAGCGTCGAGCGATCATGGCCGGTAGCTGTCCGTAGAGGCTTAGCCTCTCGGGGTACATGGACGGTCGTGCGAAAGATTCTGAACCTCGTCGTCGGGCGACTCAAGACGCTCTTCCAGCGCGACCCGGCGCCCGACGACCCGCCGCGCTACGGCAGTTCGGTCAGCTACACCGCCTGCCCGGAGTGTGGCGAGGGGTCGCTCACGTACGACGAGGACGCTGGGACGAGCGTCTGTAATGTCTGCGGGGCCCGGGCAGACGGCGGGTGAGCGACGGTCCCGACGGGTTGAAACCCCTGCCGGTCACCGTCTCGATATGACCGCAGCGCTGATAGACGGCGACGCAGTCGCGGCAGAGGTCCGTGACGAGGTGCGGACAGCTGTCGAGAAGCTGGCTGCCAAGGGCGTCACGCCGACGCTCGCAACCGTTCTGATGGGGACTGACCCGGCAAGCGAGACCTACGTCTCGCTGAAACAGGACGACTGCGAGGCGGTTGGTATCGAGGCCCGCGACGTCCGTATCGACGGTGACGCGCCCGCCGACGAGCTGTACGAGACGGTTACCGACCTGAACGACGACCCGTCGGTCCACGGCGTCCTCGTTCAGCAGCCCCTGCCGGACCAGGTCAATGACGACGGCATCGTGCGCGCCATCGACCCCCGAAAGGACGTCGATGGCTTCCATCCCGAGAACCTCGGCCTCCTGATGCGCGGGAACGCGCGTTACGTCCCGTGTACGCCGCTGGGTGTCCAGCGACTGCTCGTCGAAGCGGACGTCGAGACGGAGGGCGCGGACGTCGTCGTCGTCGGCCGGTCGACAATCGTGGGCAAGCCCCTTGCAAACCGGCTTCTCGCGCGCGACGACAGCGGGAACGCAACGGTGACGGTCTGTCACTCCCGGACCGAGGACTTAACCGCAAAACTCCGCGCGGCCGACGTTGTGGTCGCCGCCGTTGGCGTCCCTGAACTGGTCGACGGGTCGATGATACGTGAGGGCGCGACCGTCGTTGATGTTGGCATAAACCGGGTCGAACGCGACGGCGAGTCGATGCTCGTCGGCGACGTCGACTTTGAGAGCGCCCGTGAGGCCGCGGGCGCCATCACACCCGTCCCGGGCGGTGTCGGGCCGATGACGCGGGCGATGCTTCTCGTCAACACCGTGCGGGCCGCTGGACTGGTCGAGGGCGCGGACGTTGAGCTCGCGACGCTAGACTAGTTGAGAGCGTCGAGTCGGTCGTTCGCGCGCGACACTGCTGCCTTGTCCCCCTCTGTCAGCGCCGCGAACACTGCGCGCGTGGCCGTTACTAGTGTTTCGACCTCTTGGATCGGCACAGCGCCGTCGATCGCGCGGATACGTTTTGCGCGGTCGGCGACTCGTCCCAGAGTGCGCCGCGCCGCGGCGTCTTCTCCGGTGTCCCGCAGGTAGGTGACGACCTCACCACGGTAGTCGAGGATGGCGTCGGCGTAAGCGAGGGCGCGGGCAGGCGCCATCGACCCGGGCACGTCGTCGGGCGCGGGACGGTCGCCGTGGTCCGCGCCGGTCAGAAGCGCGAGGAGATATATCTCCTCGGCGTCGGTCGTTGACCTGCGCCGCTCTGCAACGTCGGCGGCGTGCCGGAGCTCGGCGGCCGCGAGGTAAGTGTCATCGAGAGTGAGGAGGTCGCCGGCGTTGCGGAACCCACGCCGACTCAGGTAGGCGCTGAGGTCTGACCCAACCGTTGCCACTACCGCGAGAACGCCTTTCTCGTCGGCCGTCCGGCGCTGGGGCGAGAGGTTGAGCTCGACCGGCGCGTCGGTGTGGCGCTGCCGGTCGTCCACACCGACGCTCACAAGACTTCCGCAGTTCGGACAAGCGACACTCCCGGTGTCGTAGTACCGCCAGCGGGAGCCACAGTCCCGGCATTCTCGCTCGCCACGGATCTCCATATCCGATGTTGGATAGCGAGGCTGAAAAGCACACGAGGATGTGGCGGCACGTTTATGAACCTCGGTAAGTTGGTATGGTTTGGCGCTTCGCTTTGGAGGGCCGAAGCGTCAGCGGGGACCAACACGGGGCGGCCCGGATTCGGGCCGCCTCGTCCTTTGACACACGAGCGACCGCGTTAGTTCTCATCCGTCGCGTCCATCTCCTCCTCGTCGTCCGGTAGGTTTTCTCTGTCGTCGTCCGCTGCCGTCTCCTCGGCTATCTCTCGCCTTTTCTCTCCCTCTCGCTGTCGGCGCTCCTCGTCGGCTGCCTGTTTGTCGCGACCTGTGTCCGTATGACTGTCTCGCGCTTGCAACCGTCCGGTGCGACGGTCAGTCCTCGGCGGGGTCTGGGTCGCCAAGTGACTCGCTCGGCCCGGTGCGCTCTATCGTTTGCGCCCCACCGTTCGTCTCGACGCCCTCACCCCTTGCGGCGTCCG